>ONSJ01000005.1:117500-120544 GCA_900320515.1 uncultured Methanobrevibacter sp.
AGATAATTTGAATTATATTTTCGGTTTTTTAAATTCAAATGTGTGTGGAAATATTTTAGATTTAATTTCCCCAACATTAAACTACGAAGTAGGCCATATCTCTTCATTACCAATTATCATTGATGAAAATAAGGTTGAAGAAATTAATAGTATAGTTTCAGAAAATATTGATATTTGTAAAACTGATTGGGATGATTATGAAATATCCTGGAACTTTAAAAAACATCCTTTATTAAAATTCAATGAAAATAATCTTGAAAAATCATTTAAATCATGGGAAACATATAAAAAAGAACAATTTAACCAGCTCAGATTTAATGAAACAAGATTAAATGAGGTTTTTAGCGAAATATATAATATTGATTCAAATTATGATATTGAAGAGAAACATGTTTCAATAAATAGTTCTAATTATGAAATTGACATAAAATCTTTTGTTTCTTATGCAATTGGATGTATGTTTGGCAGATATAGTTTAGATCATGTTGGTTTAATTTCTACTAATTCAGATTTTGATATTGGTAAGTATACCAAGTTTATTCCTGATGATGATAATATTATTCCAATTTTAGATAATGAATATTTTGAAGATGATATGGTTGGTCGTTTTGTTGAATTTGTAAAAATCTGCTTTGGAGAAAAATACCTTGAAGATAATCTAGATTTTATTTCAAATGCGTTAATTAAAAACAATAAACCAAGTAGGGAAAAAATTAGAGAGTATATTCTTAAATATTTTTTCAATGATCATAAAAAATTATATAAAAAATGCCCAATATATTGGCAATTTTCTAGCGGAATTAATAATGCATTTAACTGTTTAGTTTATTCCCATAGGTTTGATTCACAAGTAATTGCTAGAATTAGAACAGATTATTTACATAAAACGCAAAAAGCAATCGAACAGAGATTATCTGATTGTGAAACAATATTGAATACTTCTGATTCAAATTCTGAGAAATCTATTATTACAAAAGAAAAAAATAAATTAATTAAACAATTTGAAGAGACAATCGAATATGATGAAGCATTAAATCATGTTTCTAATTTAAATTTATCTTTTAATTTAGATGATGGGATAAAAAAGAATTATTCAATGCTTCAAGACATTATTATTTCAAGAGAAGGAATGAAAAATAAAAAAATTAATCTTCTAAAAAAGATTTAATTTTTATATCTTTTTAAGTAAATTTAATTTTTTAGATTTCTTACCTTCTTTTTTAATTTCTATATTCTGGAATAAGCTATAATTAAATTTAATGCCATTATCAAGGTCTAATTCGATATGTTGATTTGCAATATGCGCTAACAATTCATCATATTCTTGTGTTTCTTTTAATTGCTTTTGAAGTTTAGCTTTTTCTCTAGTTGCATTAGCAATTTCTTGTTTAACTGTTGAATTGCTAATTATATTATCGGAGTTAGCGATTCTTTGCTCAATAGCTTTTTGAGTTTTGTGCAAATAATCAGTTCTGATTCTAGCAACTAATGAAGGTTCATATCTATGCACATAAATTAAACAATTAAAGCCATTTTCTTTTCCACTTGAGAACTGCCAATATATAGGATGCTTTTTATATATTTTTTTATGAGTATTAAAAAAATTCTTTAAGAAATAATCTCTTAAAACATCTCTTGAAGGTTTAGATGATTTAGATAAGGCATTTGCAATAAAATCTAAATTTTCTTCTAATTTTTCTTTCCCAAAACATATTTCAATAAACCTTGTAAAATATCCAACAATGTCATCATCAAAATATGCTGTGTCTAAAACTGGAATAATATTATCATCATCAGGAGTGAAAATAGAATAATCATTTAATTCAAATTCACCTCCTGCAAAGCATAAACCATTTTGATTTAAATTATAACGGCCAAACATACATCCAATAGAATAAGATATTATAGATTCAATTTCATTTTTTAAATCATTTTTATTAAGAGAAATATATTTATCATCTATTCCATAATCTCCTTTAACATTATAAATACCATAGAATAGTTTATTTAATTTTTCCTCATTGGATTTTAAATGATTGAATTGCTCTTTCTTGTACTTTTTCCATTCAATATACTTTTCAGATAATGAATCACCTTTAAAAGAAACAAATGGGTGTGATTTGAAGTTCCAACTTGTTTCATTTTCATCCCAATCCTCTTTTTCAATATTTATATTTGTTTTAACTAAATTATCAATTTCATTTTGTTTAGATTCATCAAATATTATTGGAAGTGAAGCAATATGGCCTACTTCGTAGTTTAATGTTGGGGAAATTAAATCTAAAATATTTCCACACACATTTGAATTTAAAAAACCGAAAATATAATTCAAATTATCTATTTTGCCACTAGAAATTTTAGACCAACTTAATGACTCATGAAAATAAAATTGCGTATTCTGGGCTCTTGATCTAATTCTACCATTCGGACCTACAATATTTCTTATCTCATATCCATCATTTTCCCAGTTAACAATAAATTCTTGATTACCGTACCATTTTCGATAATCTCCACCTTTATTGTATGGGAACCATTTCTTTTGAGATTTTTTAGAGTCTTCACAGTTTATTGAAGAAAACCCAATATTATTAAAATCAACTTCCCACCAATATCTTAGAAATCTATTATTATCTGCTGTTGCTAAACCTTGTTTCACGTCTCCTAACGATTCTAATTTTGTATTATTAAAGCAAGAAATTAAATTATCATCAACCCAATAAGCTATTGGGCTTCCAGGTATTTTATCAAAGTTATCTTGTTTAATAATGTACTTGTTTTTATCATTAAGAATTTCATCACCTGAAATTATCTGAAGAACTTTTTCCTTTTGAACATCCATTCCGCCAGTAAACTCTGACAACTTAAAATAAGTTCCGGAATAATTCTCATCAAAATTAGATAAAACAAATGTGCATATTGGAACGGTTGCTTCTGAGAATGCGGAGTATTCTAATTGAATTAAAGAGGAAATAGATTTATTGTTAATGATAAATTTACGTAAATTTTCATAATTCTTTATAAACATCCACACAAACGGAGTCATT
>ONSJ01000008.1 GCA_900320515.1 uncultured Methanobrevibacter sp.
AGGAAAAAAATTAACTTATTGAAGTTTTTCCCCCATCTTTCTATATTACATATTATTAACCTACATATAATATAGCATTTATCCGAGAGCATTTGAAAACTAATCTCACCACCCCATCCACATAAAAAAAAATATAGACACTATCCACTAAAATGTACAATTCATCCCCCGGCTTAAAGAAGCCGGAGAATTCTTGCACAATAAAGTTAAAAATCACTTCTTCTTATTTAACCAAGAAAAAAGATCTTTTTTCAACAAATTTGAGCGATATAGGCTCATTAAATCCTAATATGCACAATGGAATTGGTTTTCGATTAACGGACAGGATTTGAATCCTGTCCAATCAATAATTTGGATTCCGCATTAAATACAATTATTTGAAGTGCAAAAATGCGGGAAAACGCAAAAGCACGACTGTGAAAAAGAACATAGCATCATCAAAAATACAAAATTATTTAAAAATTAACATCAAATTAAGTTATATGAAAGCATTAATCAGCAATGACGATGGGATAACCGCTTCAGGAATACTTGCCTCTAAAAAGGCGGTTGAAGACTTATGTGAAACCTATGTGGTGGCTCCCGAAACCCAGCAAAGCGGAATCGGCCATGCATTAACATTATATGAACCGTTGAGAGTTAACGAACACATTCTCAAGGACGGAAGCATAGGCTATGGTGTGGGAGGAACACCGACAGATGCGGTGACAATAGCCTTGTTTGAAATAATGGATGAAAGACCTGACATCATGATTTCAGGAATAAACACCGGATTCAATCTGGGCCAGGCCGAACTGACAACATCCGGAACACTGGGTGCCGCAATCGAGGCCGCAAGCTTCGGCATTCCGACAATTGCAATCTCAAAGGAAGTGACAAGGGACGACATAAAGTTCGAAAACGGCCATGTGGAAATCGACTTTGACTTTGCCCAAAAGATGCTTAATAAACTGGCTAAAATCGTTTTAAAAAAAGGTTTGCCTGAAGGAATTGACCTTTTGAATGTCAACATTCCGGAAAATCCTTCAGATGATGAATTTGAAGTTGTCAAACTCGGAAACAGAATGTATACACCTGTGATTGAAAAACGTTTGGATCCAAGAGACAAGCCCTACTACTGGATTGGCGGCGAGTCATACGAGTTTGATGAGCCTGGAAGCGATGGTTATGAACTTAAAAAAATGCAAAAAACTACAATAACACCATTAAAAATAGATTTAACCAGTGATATGAGTTTATTAAAAGAATGGTTAAGATAAGATACCTATAAGTTTAGGTCTTTAAGTATCTTTTCTCTTTCGGCCCTGAGTTCGCCTAAAATTTTTTCGTCAGTACATCCGTCCTTTTTAAGTTGAGCTATTGTACGAGTAATAGCTTCCAAATTGCTTTCTAATTGATTAATTGCCATACTATATAATATAAACATTAAAGTATTTAAAGTTGAAAGACTAATGTAAAAGTAGAATATTCAAGGATTTGAAATAATGAGCGAAGATAATGTAAACAAACTTTTTACTCAATTTAAAAACAAATATGTAAGTGTTGATTTAAGAGGAGATTATCAAACCGAAGGTAAAGTAATAGCAATTGACAATTACTTGAATCTTGTTTTGGAAAATGAAAACGGTATTGAAACACTTAAAGGCGGAAACATAATTTTTATAAGCTTAAAAGAAGATTAGATATTAACCTTAATACCTAATATCTCTTTTTCACCATTAAAGACATCCATCGCTATTTGAGCAGCACCAATAGCTCCAGAATCAAATGATATCACTTTCAAGTCATATTTGCCTTTAAAGTATTTGTCAATCTCTTTTTTAAAGTCAAAAGGTTCGGTTGATGATCCGATGGAACCTGTCAGGACAATGCCCTCGATATCGTTTTCGCACACAACGTCAAGGCCTGCAATCTCCATTGCTACGGTCATTATCAATGTGTCGATTGCAAGTTTCGCATTTTCATCGCCCTGGCGATAATTGTCCAGAAGCTGATTTTTCATGTCGGCAACTTTTCCGTCAATTCCTGCAATCTTGACTGCTCCGGCATTTGAAAAGCATCCGTTAGCTGATGCCCCGTTCTCGTCAATGTCCCTAATCATTTCCAAATCAAGCGGTCCGTGAACAACACCCATAGCGCCCAGACATGCATCAACTGCACCTTTAATCTTGCCGTTTTCAATTAAGATATCCACACTGTTTGAAGAGATATCCGCAACGATGAAATTGCTCCATCCGGTTTCCTTTAAAGCATTATAGGATATGCTGACCTTTTCGGGACTTGCCTGATGGGAATATGCTGCCCTGAACAATTCGTCAAGAGATTCTGAGTCCTTGTGAAGTCCCGGAATCATTACTGACGGCAGATTCAATTCTTCAAGCTCATCGAAAACGCTTGTTCCGCCACCGGTAACCTTGCCGGCACCGTTGATTGACAGAATCCCTCTATCTTCGACTTTATCTGTTGGTAAAATCTGGCTTATGCCATCGCCCATTGCGTATGTGATTGCCATTAATTTAACATCTTCTAAATTAACACGTTTTTTAAGTTCTTCTGAGGCAGAAACTAGACCCTGTTTACTTTCCTCCCTTCCGATTTTAAATACATCGACAACATCCCCCTCATCGGACATTATGCAAAAAGAGATTCCGGTTGTACCATGGTCCATACCAATAAATACCATTATTACCACACAAAAAATATTAAAAATAAAAATAAAAAAAGAAAAAAAGACGTGTCTAATCGTCTTTTTGTAATCCACAAGCTTTTCTGAGTCTTTCACCGACAATTTCGATTTCCATCTGACTTTCAGCAGCTCTCATTTCTTTTAGGTTAGCGCCGTTGGTAGCGTTTTCGTCAGCCCATTGTTTTTTGAAGGTGCCGTCCTGGATTTCTTTTAAGGTTTTTCTCATACCTTCTTTTGCTTCTTCAGTAATGACTGCTTTACCTTTGGTTAATCCACCATATTCAGCAGTGTTACTTACATCATGCCACATTCCGGCAAAACCTTTTTCATAGATTAAGTCAACGATGAGTTTTACTTCGTGACAGGTTTCAAAGTAAGCGATTTCAGGCTGGTAACCTGCTTCGACCAAGGTAGTGAATCCTGCATTGATCAATTCGGTAAGACCACCGCATAAAACGGTCTGTTCACCGAAGAGGTCGGTTTCGGTTTCTTCTTTGAAAGTGGTTTCCAATACACCTGCTTTGGTTAAACCACAAGCCTTTGCCATACCTAATGCCAATTGCAATGCGTCACCGGTTGCATCCTGTTCGACTGCAACAAGACCTGGAATACCGAATCCTTCTTCGTAAGTTCTTCTTACCATGGATCCTGGTCCTTTTGGTGCAAACATTACAACGTTTACGGTTTCATCAGGTTTGATTAATTCAAAGTGGATGTTGTAACCGTGAGAGAATGAAATGGTGTTGCCAGCTTCAACATAAGGTGCAATCTGTTCATTGTAGACTTTTTCCTGGATTTCATCAGGAAGCAAAATGTGAATGATATCTGCTTCTTTTGCAGCATCTTCAATAGATTTGACATTCATTCCATCTTCTTTTGCTACATTCCAAGAACTACCGTTTTCTCTTAAACCTACAATAACGTTAGCTCCACTATCAGCCATATTTCTAGATTGTGCTCTTCCTTGTGAACCATAACCGATTACTGCTATGGTTTTACCTTCAAGAGCATCTGTATTTACATCATTGTCGTAATACATTTTCATTTAAAATCATCTCTTAAATATCAATTATAATAAAAATTAAGATATCCAATAAAATATCATTTAATAATTTTGATTTTCAATGTTAATAAAAGTAACTTAAAAAAAGAAAAAAATTATAGATGGAATCAGTAACCATCTACTAAAACTTTCAACTCACCGGTGACAATGTCAATTATAAGACCGTGCACAGGCACATCAGGTATCAGTGGGTGGTTTTTAATCTTTTCAACAACGTCCTTGACGTTTTGTTCTTCTGATTCGAATCCACCGATCCATTCTGCAAGGTCATATTTTGCGATGTCCTCTTCGGCAATGCCCCTTGCAATCATTTTTTCCTTTAATGCATCAGCATCGGCACCTGCCATACCACATTCTGTGTGGCCTACAACCATCACTTCTTCAGCACCAAGGTTATATAAAGCTGCACCGATTGATCTAATTGCGTCTTCGCCTACAATGGAGTTTCCTGCGTTTCTGACGATTTTTGCATCTCCTCTTTTAAGACCGAGAGCCGGTTCGAAAAAGTCGATGAGTCTGCAGTCCATACAGGTCAGGATAGCTAATTTCTTAGCCGCATGGTGAGACATTTCTTCGCCTTCAAAGTTATCTACAAATTCCTTATTGTCTTTTAATACGTCTTCTAAAATAGTCATAATTTATACTCCCCTTGACATAGCTGTAAGGCCAGTACGGGCTATTCTTTTTATTCCATAGCTTTCTACTAAAGATATGAATGCATTAATCTTTTTCTTATCTCCAGTCAGCTCAATCATTAATGTCTGCTCTGTGACATCCAGAATATGTGCCCTGAAGATATTTGAATATTGCATTATTTCTGCTCTTGCCTTAGCATTGGGAATATTTACCTTTACAAGGCATAATTCCCTTTTAACGGCAGTTTTAGTGATATCTTTAATCTTGATAACATCAACCAATTTATTTAGTTGCTTTGTAACTTGCTCCAAACCTTTTTTATCGGCGTGCACTGAAATGACCATGCGGGATTGTCCTTCCACTTCTGAACTTCCGACGGTTATGCTGTCAATGTTGAATCCTCTTCTATTGAACATTCCGGCCACTTTCTGCAAAACTCCAGGTTTATCTTCAACGAGTGTTGATATAACGTGATAATCTGAATCCATTTAAATCACATCCTTTTCAAGCTTATATTCACCAATCATCTCATTAATTCCGGCTCCAGGCGGAAGCATAGGCAGAGCTTCCTCAGAGTCTATGACAACATTCAATAAGATAGGTTCATTATCCTTTATTGCACTTGATAAAGCTTCTTTAGTCTCGCCAGGTTCTGTAATTCTAACTGCATTTACTCCAAAACTTTCTGCAAGCTTTACAAAATCAGGACTATTGCCCAACAAGGTTTGAGAATGTCTATTATTATACAATAAGCTTTGCCATTGGTATACCATTCCCAGGGTTCTGTTTTCAAGAACAACAGCAATGACCGGCAAATCATATTCACGAACGGTAGCCAATTCCTGACAGACCATCAGGAATCCTCCGTCACCATTTATTGATACGACAGGGTCTTCAGGACAGGCAACTTTGGCTCCAATAGCTGCAGGGAATCCGAATCCCATTGTTCCAAGACCTCCTGATGATATGAACTTGCGAGGCTTTTGAGTGTCAAAGAAATGGGCTGCCCACATCTGGTTTTGACCCACATCAGTAGTTAATATTGCTTCAGGTGTCAATGCCTCTGCAATCTCTTTTATGACAGTTTGAGGTTTTAAAGGCACATCATCATAACTTACACGCGGAAGCAATTCCTGTTTTTTGACCTTAATCATATTTGTCCAATCATTTACATCATTTGATGGAGCATACCCATCCAATACTTTATTTAATGATTCTAAAATGTTTCTGGCATCTCCAACGATCGGCAAGTCAACGTCAACGTTCTTGCCTATTTCAGCAGGATCAATGTCAATGTGAATGATTTTGGTGTCGGGTGCAAAACTGTCCAGTCTTCCGGTTGTTCTGTCTGAAAACCTTATACCGATAGCAATCAATAAATCTGATTCGTTAATGTAATCGTTTGAAACTTTTCTTCCATGCATACCAAGCATTCCCAATGCCAAATCATCAGTTTCATCAAAAGCGCCTTTACCTAAAAGTGAAGTCATGACCGGAGCGTTGATGGTTTCAGCCAATTTCTTTAACTCGCAGCATGCGTTAGCTATGATGACACCGGCACCGGCCAAAATCATTGGTCTTTTAGATTCCTTAATCAAGTCAAATGCCTTCTTGATTTGCTTGATGTTGCCCTTAACTGTCGGATTGTATCCGGGTGTCTGGATTAAATCGTCCCTGAACTCTGTCAATTCTCCTTCCTGTACCTCTTTTGGAACGTCTATCAAAACAGGACCTGGCCTTCCAGTTGAAGCAATTTCAAAACTTGATTTAATCATAGAAGGAATTAAATCCGGGTCTTTAGGTTGGTAGCTATGTTTGGTTATAGGCATTGTTATTCCAATAATGTCTGCCTCTTGGAATGCATCATTTCCGATTAAATGAGTAGGAACTTGACCTGTAATTGCCACAATTGGAGAAGAATCCATGTAAGCTGTTCCTATACCAGTTACAAGATTGGTTGCTCCAGGACCTGAAGTTGCCAAACACACTCCCACACGACCGGATGCCCTTGCATAACCGTCTGCAGCATGAGCAGCAGCCTGTTCGTGTCTAACCAGTATATGATCCATATCCGCATCATATAACATGTCATAGAATGGTATGGTCTGTCCGCCAGGATAACCAAATATCGTTTTGACCCCCATATTTTTGAGGGATTCTATTATCGCTTCTCCGCCTCTCATTGTAAAAACCTTTTTTCATATATTATACAATTACTTATGAATACAAAAATATATATAATTATCTTAATGATATTAACTGTGTAGACTTATGAATTTAACAAAATATTTATGTCACAGAAAACCCGAGAGAAGTTTCTTCATCAAAGGCCACCAATTCCCCGTTTGCGCAAGATGCACCGGCTTTTACACCGGTTTGGTTGTCTATCTAATCGTGAACTTCTTTTACAGGCATCCATATGACATGAAAATGCTGTTCATTTCAATGATTCTTATGATGCCTGCAGCAATTGACGGTTTGACACAATATTTTGGACCGAGAGAAAGCACAAACAATTTAAGATTTATTACAGGATTTATCGGCGGTATAGGCCTTATAATCTTTTTAAAAATAATAATAAGGTGGATTTTTAATGTTTTGTAGAAAATGCGGTGAAGAAAATCCAGACAATGCAGTTTTCTGTAGAAATTGCGGTGAAAGACTAAAAGAAGAAGAAGTTAAAAAAGCAGAAGTGATTGAAAAAACTGTACATACACGCGAGCAAGGCACATCAACAGAAACCTCTTCCGGAAAAAGTAACGACTGGACAAGCTGCTGCTTATGTATTGTTGCCGTATTTATTGTATTTGCGATTCTTGGAGCGATATTCCGCTTCTAATCTTTCATATAATAGTACAAGACAGCCTTTTGAGCGTGCATCCTGTTTTCAGCCTCATCAAAAACCACTGATTGAGGTCCATCAATGACCTCAGCAGACACTTCCTGGCCTCTGACGGCAGGCAGACAATGCAGGAAAATAGCTCCATCATTAGCTAAGCTCATTAAATCAGAATTAACTTGGAATGGCGCAAAATCAATTTCCCTTTTGGCCTTTTCGGCCTCATCACCCATACTTACCCAGACATCGGTGAAAACCGCATCAACATTCTGCAATGCAAAGCCGATATCATCAGTTATTGTTATTTTGGTATTATTTTCATCTGCGTATTCAAGGGCGGTCTTTAAAATATCTTCGCACGGTTCATAGCCTTTAGGACAGGCCACAGACATGTCCATTCCCAAAAGGGGAGCGATTAATAAAAGGGAATTGGATACATTATTGCCATCACCGACAAAACAAATCTTTTTACCTTCCCAGTCACCCAAATGTTCCTTGATTGTCAAAACATCGGCAAGGGCCTGGCAAGGGTGTTCCAAATCGGTTAATCCATTGATGACGGGTACATCAGAGTGTTTGGCCAGCTCCACAACATCGGAATGTTTGATAGCCCTTATCATTATTCCGTCAACGAAGCGGCTTAAAACCTTTGCGGTATCTGAAATCGGTTCGCCTCTACCCATCTGCAAGTCATTGGAAGACAAAAAGATTGCTCTTCCGCCAAGCTGATACATTCCAACGTCAAAAGAAACCCTTGTACGGGTTGATGACTTCTGAAAAATCATTGCCAAAGTCTTGCCTTCAAGAGGCTTATCTTCCATTTCGCCCGCTTTGATTTTAATAGCCAAATCTAAAATATACTTAACATCATCCTTAATGTCTGTTATTGACAACAAACTATTCATACAAATTCCCCTTAGTAGTATAAAAAAAGATATTTGTAGAATATATATATTAAATGTTTCTATGAAAAAAAAGAAAAAGAAATTTTAGTTCAAAATTTCTTTCATGTGTTCAACACGTTTGTTTACAAGGTCCGCTGTACCGACATCCCTTCTGTGGTAAACATTACCTTTAACAAACTCGCATGCCTTTTCAGCTATCTTTTCAGCCTCTTCGATAGATTCGCCGCTGGCCACAATACCCAATGCCCTTGAACCTGACAGGTGAATTCCGTCATCTTCCTCGGACACTGCCGCATAAAATACCTTAGCGCCCATATCTTCAATGGCCTCTTCATCCACTTCAATCAGTTCTCCGGCATATTTTGTTTCAGGATATCCGTCAGGCACGATGTATTTGCACACGCTGGCCTTGTCTTCGAATTCGACCTCATTGAGATTGCCGTCAACAATGGCCTGACAGACGTCTGCCAATGGGGTTTTCAAAAGAGGCAATACGTTCATAGCTTCAGGGTCTCCGAATCTTGCATTGTATTCAATCAGTTTAGGTCCGTCAGCGGTAAGCATGAACTGGCCATAGAGGATACCTTTGTAAGGTTCTGCCTCTTCAGCAATGGCCTTAAGAGTAGCTTTCATTATATCTACAGCCCTATCATAATCATCCTGGCTTAAGAACGGCAGCAATCCTCCAACATCGGAATATGATCCCATTCCACCGGTGATTGCACCGACATCGCCTTCAAATGCATGAGGATGGTCCTGAGCTGCAGGCATTGGAGCTAAATTTTCACCGTCACAGAATGCCTGGATGGTAAATTCCTCACCAATCAATCTCTCTTCAATAATTACCTGGGCAAATCCGCCCATAACATTGTCAATAACTTCGCATGAGTATTCTTTTGCCTCTTCATTATCCTTTAAGTGGTCACCGACAATTTTTACTCCCTTACCTCCTGTCAATCCGACAGGTTTCACTACAACGTCACGGTCAAACTCATCCAAAAATGCGGATACGTCATCTGAGTTGTCAAAGACTTTGTAGACCAGTGATCCTTCGATTTCGTAGTCTTCAAAGAGTTTTCTCATAAATGACTTGTCGGTTTCGATTCTTGCGGCACTTTGGGTAGGTCCGACACATTTTATTCCGTTTTTGTTAAGTTCGTCGACGATTCCTTTTCCAAGCGGAGCTTCAGGGCCGATGAATGCAATGTCAATGTCATTTTCAACCGCATATTCGGCAACCTTTTCGACTTCCCCTTCATCTCCTTGCTTAAACTCGGCAATCTTACTCATTCCAGGGTTAACTTTACTCATGTAAACATATAATTCCACATCATCCTTGAGGGCGTCAGCGATAGCATGTTCACGGGCACCGGTTCCAACAACTAAAACTTTCATGATAAAATTCTCCTTTATATAAACTATATTCCTAAAAATATTTAAATTATTTCAAAATCGAAAAGATAGATAAAAATCAATTGTGCCTCCATCGGATAGAAAGCAAGCACTTGCATTCGATTAACTTTATATAGATTTAAATTCATACCTAAAATCGGATAAAACCCATAATAAAGTCCTCAATGATATTTATAATTAGTCGGTGATTCAAATGAACAAAAATATAATTATTGCAATATTGATTATTATCATCATCGCAGTTGTCGGTGCTTTTGTATTCTCCCAACAACAACACGCCCCAGATGGTAAAATCAACACTCAAATCAATTTTTTAAGCCAAACAACATTAAAAAATGGAGACCAGGTACAATTCGAACTTAAAGATGCACAAGGTGCCGTAATCGCAGGTCAAACCGTTACAATTTCATATGATGACGGTTCCGGAAACGTCCAGAATTATACAGTCAATACAGACCAAAACGGTAAAGGATACCTCACTATAAGTGGTGAAGATGCAGGAAAATACACTGTAACAGTCAGCTTTGCCGGAAACAGCAAATACAATGCATGCACTGCAAAACAAACAATAACTATTGAAGACGGCACATCAGACGCTGAAGAAACAGTTTCACAAAATTCAACTGCAAACACCGTAATGTACAACAACAACAGCGGCAGTTCCTCAAGTTCAGGCAACAGTTCAGGATCATCATCCCAGTCATATTACGATGCTAACCTGAACGTATACTATGATTCAAACGGTAAGGTTATTGGCGGTCAGGACCCTGGAGCCAGCATATATGAGCTCAGAGAAAGATACAACAATCCTGACATGATTGACGAAGACGGTAACTTGCAATGAACTTAAAATAAGTATTTTTCAAATACTTATTTTCCTATTTTTTTAAAATTATTTTGCCACCATTACCTTGAAATACCAAAACTTGCATATACAAGAGTATAATTGCATATGCAAGAGGACATACAATGGAAAAGAATGAAAACATTGAAATGATAACGGGAGATCCAAAAAAGGCCATCAACAAATTATCACTGCCCATTATAGCAAGCATGTTTCTGATATTTGCAAACAACATCATTGACAGCATTTGGGTGGCCGGACTTGGTGCAGAACCCTTGGCCGCACTTGGATATACCACACCATTATTCCTGATAATGGTCGGGTTTGGAAACGGCCTTGGAGCCGGTGGAAATTCAGTAATTTCAAGATACATCGGAGCCGAAGACAAGCATTCGGCAAACAACGCCGCAATACACAATCTGATTTTAAGTGCGGTAGCGTCAATTATCATTACAATACTTTTCACGGTCTTTCTCAAGCCACTGCTCATTATGATGGGAGCAACATCCGTAATAGACTATGCAATGGAATATGGACTGATCATATTTGCCTGGACATTTGGCCTTCTGATGCCGCCAATTGTCGGAGGAGCATTCAGGGCGGAAGGAGACATAAAAAGGGCAACAATACCAATAGCTATAGCCGCAATAATAAACATGATTCTAGACCCGATTTTCATCTACACATTCAATATGGGAATCGCAGGAGCAGCATGGGCAACAGCTCTGGGACCATTCATAAGCCTGCTTGTGATGTTTTACTGGATATTTGTTAAAAAGGACACCTACCTCTCATACAACAGAAAAGACTTCCACAATGACCTTAAAATGTACAAGGACATACTGGTGGTTGGAATTCCGGCTAGCCTTGAGCAGCTGGTGCTTTCAGTTTTGACAATCTTTGTTAACTACATGCTGACAATAGTGTCCGGACCTATGGCAGTAGCGGTTTATACGGCAGGCTGGAGAATAGTCAACATAGGAATGCTTCCGGCAATAGGAGTTGGAACGGCGGCAATATCAGTGGCCGGAGTGGCATTCGGGTCCAGGAAATATGAAAACCTGAGAGTGACCGCAAGATATGCCGTTAAAGTGGCACTGATAGCTTCGATAATAGTGTGCATCATCCTATATGTATTTGCAAATCAAATTGCATTCATTTTCTCATATTCTGAAAGCAGTGCCGATTTGGCGCCTTCAATAGCTAGTTTCCTGCAGATAATGTGCATGTTTATCCTGTATGTTCCCTTCGGGGCAAGTGCAGGTAATGTGTTTCAGGGAGTCGGCAAAGGGACCATATCATTTGTTCTGACAACATTCAGGGAATTCATATTGGTGCTGATATTCGCATATCTTTTGGGATTCGTCTTCAATATGGGAGAAACCGGAATCTATTACGGAATGCTTTTAGGAGGAGGAATAGGGTCACTGATATGTTATGCATGCATCGAACTGTACATCAACAGGCTAATTAGGAGTCGGGACCAACAAAATGAGGCAAAAAGCTCAATTTAATTATTAAAAAATAGTGAGGAGTTAATATGAACGAAACTATCGAAAACCTAAAGACAAGAAGAAGCATCAGAAAATTCAAGGACGAACAGATCTCCGACGAAGAGCTGAAGACCATTCTTGAAGCGGGAACATACGCCCCAACCGCAAGGGGCCTGCAGTCACCGAAAATTGTTGTAATACAAAACCCCGAGACCATCAAGGAACTGTCAGCATGGAACAGAAGCTTCTTTCCAGTGGATGTTCCGGATGACATGGACCCCTTCTATGGTGCAAAGACATTGCTGATTGTTTTGGCTGACGGTGAAATTCCAACATGGAGAGAGGACGGTTCAAGCGTATTGACAGTGCTTGTAAACGCTGCACATGCAGTAGGTGTCGGATCATGCTGGATTCATAGGGCCTATGATGAATTTCAAAGCGAAAAAGGAAAAGAGCTTTTAAAAGAATGGGGAATTCCTGAAACCTATGAGGGAATAGGCCATGTAGTGTTAGGATATCCTGACATGGAAGCGCCTGAGCCTTTGCCTAGAAAAGAGGATTACATTCTCTATGTGGATTGAATCTTCGCTTTTTTTTCCTTTTTTGGAATTAATGTAATGTTTTTTGAAATTGTAGCTTTTCAATAAGTCGCTACAGTCATCCTCAAACAAGTCACTGTAATATTCATTGAATGTTTTTGTGGGTAATGTTTGGTTAGTCTCTTTGAGAATTCTTTGCCAAACTAATTCTATTTCCTTTTTAGACATTAAATTTAATTCAAAGCAAAAGACATAATCATAGAAAATGTTAAAATTGGTATTTCTTCCAATCTAGTTAAATCATCGATATCTGATAGATTATTACTAGCTACAATACCAAAATGTTTAATGGCTAGGGCTATAGTAGCAGCTTCACCAAATCCTATAGGTTGGTCATTTGTCCAGTAACCTTCAATCATGCATGTATAGTCATAATATTCCGGAGTTGCAAATTCGATTTTTTCAATTTCAACAAATCCCTCACCAATTAATACTTTTAAGTTATCCTTAACATTTTGAGGAGAATTCTTTCTATTCAATTCCACATAGACTATTTCCGGAACTATAACCTTAGAAAACAATTTTTTTAGAATTTTCTGCCCATCTATTTCTAAAAAACATATTAATACATCTGAATCATAGAAAATAGGTTTGTTGGACATAAGTCACCTCACCATTAATATGCAATTTCATCCCTGAAAAGATCAAGTAGAATATCTTTTCTTCTGCCTTTAGAAATTAATTTATTTTCATATGCGTTATTTGAAAGGGGAATCATGTGTCCTACAGAAAGATACTCCCTATCTTTAGGAGGACAATACAATGAAGTATCATAACCTAAATTTGCAGCTTGTTTAATAATATCAAATGAAAATTCGGCAAATTGAGACCCATCAATTAATTCATCGCGATACAACCTGCGAATGAAATCAGTATGGCTAAGGCCAAAATATTGTTCACATTTAACAACATCCTCAATTGTCCAGCATTCAATGTTATTAGATTCTATGAAATCATTTAAAGCAAGCTCGCCCATTAAAAAATTAGATGCAAACTCATCGGCTTTTCTTTCAACATCTTCATTAAAACCCTCTGAACAAATGAAAAAATTTTCATCATCATCCAATAAATGATATAATTCATGGGCCAATGTAAAATTTTGACGCCCTTTAGAGTGAATTGAATTAACTAAAATTATTGAATCGATATTATTCTTAAAACAACAACCACTAACACTGCTTTTCATTGGAAAAAAAGAGATTGTCAAATTTGGGATTTTCTGTTGAATTAAAGTTAAGACATTAATCGGGCAATATTCATCAATACCCCACTGTCGTTTTAAATTAATAGTCAATTTAGGTCTATTAATTTTATAATTTTTAGCTTCCTTTCTCCTTAAAACACTTAAATGATATGAAAGTTGATTGATTTTAGCAATCACAGACAAATCCACATCTCGACCGGATTTAAAAGAAATTTTAGGTTTATGATATTCATCCGTTTTTCCCAACAGATAATTTGGAGTACAATTATACAAGTAACAAATTTTATCCAATACTACTAAATTTAATTTTCTCTTATCATTTTCTATTTTTGAAAGGTTGCTTTGGTCTATTTCAAGATACTCCGCAATTTGTCTCTGTGAATATCCATTTTCCTCTCTTAATTTTTTTAATTTAGCTCCAATAGTTGTCATGAATAATCACCTTTTCAATTGTATAT
The DNA here is from genome assembly GCA_900320515.1 of uncultured Methanobrevibacter sp. Lineage (GTDB taxonomy): Archaea > Methanobacteriota > Methanobacteria > Methanobacteriales > Methanobacteriaceae > Methanocatella. The sequence continues at coordinate 14,141 of ONSJ01000008.1, forward strand.
ATTTTTTGTCATCAATATATTTAAAATTTTCTTAATTTTTAAGGTCAATTTAAGAAAATATTAAAATAAATAATAATAAACTACCTTATTGATTAAAATAGAAAAATTAATTTTAGAGATTAAAAAAAAACTAATTTTTAAATGTTTTGAACTTAAAATATCAAAAAACCGAATGAAACAAATAAAAATAACTAAAAAAGACCAATATTACAAAAAAGAAATTAAAGATGAGTCAACAACTCATCTACATTTTTTCAGGTGCTGAAACACCCAAAATATCTAAAGCGTTTTTAATGGTTGTCTTGGCCCTGTCAACCAAAATCAGCCTGGTGTCTTCAACATCAGAACCAATTACCTGTTCTGACTTGTAGAACTTGTTGAATGATCCTGCCAAATCATGACAGTACTGTGTGATATTGTGAACTCTCTTTTTGTTTGCACAGTCTTCAACAACCTGCGGGAACTTGGCGATTTGCCTAATCAAATCCTGTTCCGCATCATCAGGAGTCCAGTCATCATCGACTTTCAAGGAACTGACATCCTTGCCTGATCTTGCAAGCAGCTTGCATGCCCTTGCATGAGCGTATTGGATTGAAGCGCAACCCCTTTCAAAGCTTAATGCCTGATCCCATTTGAAAATCAAGTGTTTTTCAGGGGACAACCTGGCAATGAAGAATCTTATGGCTCCAACACCAATCTCCTCGGCCATCGGTGCAATTTCCTCATCGGTCAAGTCAGGGTTTCTTGATTTAATCTCATCGGTTGCCCTTGATACTGCCTCATCAATGAGTTCATCAACGGATACGAATTTGCCCCTACGGGTTGACATTGAACCTTCAGGAAGTGAGATGAATTCATAAAAGATCACTTCAGGAGGAGCTTGCCTGAATATTTCCTCGAATATTATTCTGATTTGTTCAGCCGCCAGCTTGTGGTCTGAACCTAAAATGTCAAGCACAGTATCTCCCAGGGTGGCCTTGTATTTGTGGTAAGCCAAATCCCTTGTGGAATACAGTGAAGTGCCGTTGGAACGTCTCAAGACAAATTCCTTTTCTATGTTGAAGTCAGTCAGGTCAATGTAGAGGACATCATCCTCACGAGTGAAACCTTCCCTTTGAATATAGTGGACAAGCTCATCGACTTCACCGCTTCTTACAAACTGTCCTTCCCATACAAAATCATCATGATTTATATTCATTCTTTGAAGTGATTCCTTCATTCCAGAGATACAAGTTGAAACTACTTGCTCGAATATTGCATTTAATTCATCGTCGGAACCTTCTTCATATTTTTGAATCAGTTCATCTACCTTGATTGCCAAATTTTCATCTTCTTCGACAGCCTTGTTGGCATCAAAGTATAGCTTTCCGACTTTGTGGTCAACTTTTTCTCCTTCATAGTCTTCAATCTTTAATCCGAGCTCAGTTATGCCGCAAACGATGATTGCAATCTGTCTTCCCATATCATTCACATAGTATTGGGTTGTTACATCCCTTCCGGCTAATCTTAAAAGTCTTGAAAGGGAATCTCCGAAAATGGAGTTTCTGATATGGCCAATGTGCAATGGGCCATTCGGATTAGCTGAAGTATGTTCCAAAACGATTTTTTCGCCGGTAGCCGGAAGCTGACCATAACTGTCATCCACCTTCTCCAGCAACATTTTTGAAAACACTTCATAATCTATGAAGAAATTTACATAAGGTCCGAAGTTCTGAACCTTAGAGAATATTTCAGGAACTTCAATCTTTTCAACCAATCCTGCAGCTACTTCAGGAGGTGAAGTTCTCAACTTCTTAGTAAGCGCAAATGCAATGGTACTTGCAAGGTCCCCCAATTTCGGATTAGGAGGAAACTCCAACTTAAAATTCCTGTCAATCTCTACATCATATTGATCCAATGCCTTGTTGATGGCATCAATAGCTTGTTTTTCAATTTCAAAATACATTAACTCACCTAAATAACAATCATAAACCTCTTAACCAGAGGGAAAGATATCCAATTTTTGGAATAACGGCCAGATTATCCCCAAGTGTAACGACCTTTTCCTGAATTTGACTTGGTTTGACATAATAAGGGTCGGGCCGGTCATTATTGTCCCCCTTGATGACATACATCGTACTTCCGTTGATATCCGTAATATTAATAATTCTATGAATCACCGGCTGGTCATACCATGCGGCATTATAAACAACAACATCACCAACTTCAACGCTGTTAGGGTCAAATTCATGGATGCCGAAGAAATTTGCCTTTTCGACAACTACAATATCTCCCCTGTAGAATGCAGGTTCCATACTTCCTGAAACAACAACATTCAGGTGTTGGGCGGCAATTAAAACAATTATAAGAATTATTGCATATGATAGAATTTCTTTATAATCAATTTCCATTTAAATTACCTTCTTCTTTTTTTAAATGCAGCTTCCAGAGCCAATTCAATGGCATCGGAAGTCTTCTGTAAATCTTCCATACTATGGGCGTTTGAAATGAAATTACATTCAAACTGTGAAGGCGGTATGAAAACACCTTCCTTCAATAAAGTTTTAAAGTATCTGAGGAATTTCTTCCTGTCAGATTCCTGTGCATCGGCATAATTGTTAACCGGAACAGGATTGAAATAAATCTGAAACATTGAAGCAAGTCCGACCGGCTGGATGTTATATCCTTGCTCATCAATGATGGATGCGATATTTCCTCTAAGGAAGTTTCCTTTTCTTTCAAGCTCCTTATAGAACGCATCATCCAATTGTGCCATGGTGGAAAGTCCCGCCTGGACAGAAACAGGGTTTCCTGAAAATGTTCCTGCCTGATAGACCGGACCCTGTGGCGCAATCAATTCCATTATCTCTTTCTTACCGCAGAATGCTCCCATCGGAAGGCCTCCACCGACAATCTTACCTAATGTGGTCAGGTCGGGAGTGACGCCATAATATTGCTGTGCCCCGCCACGGGATGCTCTAAAACCGGTGATTACTTCGTCAAATATTAAAATGATATTATTTTCTTCAGTTATTTTTCTGATAAACTCTAAAAACCCAGGTTTAGGTTCAATACAACCGACATTGCCCATGACAACTTCCATAATAATACAGGCAATGTTTTCCCCTTCTTTTTCGATTAGCTCAGTCAAAGCTTCCTCATCATTGAACGGGACGGATAAAGTGTTTTTGGTGGTGTCTTCAGGTATGCCCGGGGAGTCAGGCAATGTTGCGGCTCCGGAACCGCCTTTAACCAACACATAATCATGTGCCCCATGATATGCGCCTTCAAATTTGACTATCTTGTCCCTGCCGGTAAAGCCTCTTGCAAGCCTGATTGCACTCATTGTGGCTTCTGTACCACTGTTACAGAACCTTACCATTTCGGCGCAAGGAATTCTCTCAATAACCTCTTTTGCCAATTTGATTTCGTTTTCTGTTGGTGTGCCGTAAGCGGTACCAATGGTCAATTGGTTGGAAACTTCCCTTACGACTTTAGGATTTGCATGGCCCAATATCAAAGGTCCATAAGCCAGACAATAGTCAATGTATGTCTGACCATCCTCATCTGTAAGTTTAGATCCTCCAGCGCTTTTAACAAAAAACGGATAAGGTTTGAAAGCTCTGACCGGAGAGTTTACCCCTCCAGGGAAATATTTTTTTGATTCATTGAACAATTCTTCTGAATACATTTTATCACACTACAAATGTTGTATTAATGAGTTTACACATGCTACAGCAATCGGTGTTCCACCTTTTGGCCCTTCAACGATGATATTTGGAATATCTGAGTTATGCAGAGCTTCTTTTGAATCAGCAGCACCTACAAAACCAACAGGAACTCCGACAATTGCCTTAAGATTCATTTCGCCTTTGGCATATAAATCCATAGCTTCAAAAACAGCGGTTGGAGCGTTACCTGAAACGACGATTCCTTCAAAATCATTTAAAGCCGCATACCTCATGGCAGCCGCAGCCCTTGTAATCTGATTTTCCTTTGCGATTTTGACTACTTCCTCGTTTTTGATGTAACACTCAACTTCCCCCTCATATCTTGTGATACCGTATCTGACCATGTTGATATCGGTTAAGATGGTTTCGTTATTTTTAAGGGAAGTCATAGCTGCATCTACAAAATCGGGACTTATTTTCACCAATTTTGCATACTCGGGGTCTGCAGTTGAGTGAACGATTCTCTCAACGATGTCTCTTTCTATAGGTTGTAAATCTTTGACATCTTCACCAATAAGGCCACGGATAATTTCACGACTTTTGTTTGCAATATCCAAACCTTGTTTAGTTGATGCACCCATGAACATTTTGTCTGTCATAATGTAAGATTTGTATTAAATAAATATTAAATATTTTGTTATATTATTACAAAGTGGAAAATTGCAGTGAGATTGAAAAATTGATGCGATTCAAAAGTGGTGATTTAAAAAAAAAAATAGAATCTATTTGTCGCCTTTGTAGACATAGTTTTTGACTAATTCTTCACTAGCTTTCAATCTGCGTTTTCTACGCTCTTCACGAAGTTTTTTATTAACTTCCGCAGCTCTTTCTTTAGATAAAAAAATCATGATTTTCACCTTATTTCATAATTAGAATTTTAAAATATTTAAACCCTTTTATTACTATTTTTCACCCATTTAAAACTATTGTACTTTGTAATTAAAGTAACATCAGCCTCCATACTGACAGATTCAATTTCAGAGGAAATTTTCTGTTTTAAACCAGTTATTTGAATTAAATAATCGGCTAAATCACAAAGCAACCAACGAGGCAGATATTCTATTGCAAATGAAGTAGATTCAACAGTATTCATTCTGTAATAATTAAAATATTCACTAAAATCAGAATATTCCTCGTTAATTACGTTTTTAAATATTTCAATAATATCCTCTACTCTCTCAATATTTTCTCTTTCTAAAAGATTCCTAACATTTTTAATAATAACCTGATTAGAGTCATCAATATAATCTTTTAAAAAAATTTCAAAGTTAGAATTGACACCTGTGATAAAAGTATATGCCTCTTCGTTAATTGCAAAAACTTTTAAATATGGATTTTCACAATTAACAGCTGAATCAACTTCCTCATAGACTATTTCTCCATGATTGTTGCAGTGAATGTTAATCTCAAAAAAGGAAGGAAAATCATGGCCAATATCAAAACCGGCAAAAATTACTCCAGTTCCCTCAAATGACAACTCATGGCAGAACATCTCCCAAATAACAAGGCTGAATTCCTGTTTATCCCTATCCTCTGGGATGATATCAACAAATTCATCGGGAAAACCGGGATACTCTTCAACGAAAGGGAGAATTTCCTTTCTTCTTGCATTTGAAATGACATTGTCAAAGCCTTCAGCATCTATTTTGGAAATCATATCATCTTTAAAATATTCCAAAACATCTTTCAAATACCCATTGACATCCCCTGATTGAGTGTTTTTAGAGAGAAACCGGATGAACTCATCCTTAACGTTTTCAATAGTTTTTAGCTTTTCAAAGTCTGCGGTACTTCTGAATTTTGAAATCAATGTCTCCATTGAAAAGTTTTCAAAATCCGCATTTCCGTTAAACATTATCTCGGCCGGAAGCGAATCTGTCAGTTTGAAGATTTTCCTCATGCCCTCGTATGTTTTGCCGTCTGACATTGTTGCAGCCTGATCTGACGAACATACTATACATTCTTTCGTTATTATCAAAACCTGTGCGGTCAATTTAACACCTCAGAAATTTGCTAAATATTAAATTAAACCACTTAAAATATATAGTTTTGGTATTATAGACTTCAAAATTGATTTTAGAATAAATTATTGTATTCAAAGATAAATATTGATGTTTAAATAACTATTTCAAACCAGCTGACAATCCCGCCAGATACCCTGTCGAAAAGGCAATTTTCAAATTATACCCTCCGGTTGGACCATGCAAGTCCAAGACTTCACCTGCAAAATAAAGTCCAGGAATCAAGGTTGACTCCATCGTTTTAGGATTAATGTTTCCAAGATCAACACCACCAATGGTCACCTTGGCCAGGTCTCCATTAAAATCTGTTATTTCAAAAGTGAACCTTTTCAAATTTTCAATCAGTCGATTTTTGGATTTTTTATTTATTCTGGACAGTTGTACATTACCGTCAAGGCCACATCTATCCAAATAATACTCAATGAAACTGTTGGTTAAAAACTGCTTCAAATAATTCTTTATAAAGGTTTTACCCTTTGATTGAAAGTCATTTGTAAACCTGTTAAGCAATTCTTCACGCGAAAGGTTAGGACATAAGTCAATTGCAATTTCCAAGTCAACATCAGGTTTTCTAACTAATAAGTTATAACTTATACCTTCCGAGATTTCATTGCTCAAGTTGATTATGCCGGGACCTGTCAGGCCCACATGAGAAACCAAGACATTTCCGCGAACCTTGGATTTCTTATAACTTATAACAACATCATTTAGTGTCACACCGGCAATGCCGGATAAGTCTTCACGGGTAACCAAAGGGGACAGACCGTATTTGATGTCAGTTATCGGCTGTGAGGTTAAAGAATAGTTATCAGGACTGCATCCGGTCTGCGGATATGTCACACCTCCTGTGGCTATGATAATTCTTTCGGCCTTGATGCAGTCATTGATTACAAAGTCCTCTGAAATCGTTTTAACTTCAAAGTTATAACTTATAACCACATCTTCCAACTTATCACTTAGACCTTTTAAGATATCACTCGCCCTTTCGGTTTCGGGAAACATCCTGTTGTCATCCTCCTCAATAAAACCAAAATCAAAAAGAGAAAACAGGTCATCATTGGTAAATGTGTAAAAAGAGTGCTTTAAAAAATTCTTGTTGTTAAAAAAAGTTAATAGCTGTTTTATTGGCTTGTCGTTGGTAATGTTGCATCTTCCGCCGCCGGTCATCAATAGCTTGCGACCTAAAGACGGGTTTTTCTCAAGCAAAATAACACGTGAAGTCCCGCTTGCGGCAATTGCTGCCATAATTCCTGCAGGACCTCCGCCAATAATAGCTATATCGTATTCTTTCATATTTAAGGAGTTAATCTGTGTCTGTCTCTTGGGAAAAGTACACATTCACGGATGTTTTCAGAACCGGTAAGCACCATGGTCAATCTGTCGGCACCTACACCCCATCCTGCATGTGGAGGCATACCGTATTCGAACGCTTTCAAGTAGCTTCCAAATCCTGCAGGGTTCAATCCTCTTTCCTCGATTTGTTTTACAAGCAAGTCATACTGGTGTACACGGGTAGCACCTGAAGATAATTCCAGGTTGGCATACATTAAATCGAATGCGTGGGAGTATTGCTCTTCGCCTTCAACAGGCATTACATAGAACGGCTTGATTTCGGAAGGCCATCTGGTTAAGAAGTAGAATCCTCCCATGGTGTCTCCTAAAGCCTTTTCAGCTTCACGGGACAGGTCTTCTCCCCATTCCATTGCAACATCTTTTGAGTTTACGATGTCAACAGCCTCATCATATGTAACTACAGGGAAATCGCCTTTAGGAACTTCCAGTTCATGACCTAAGATTTCCAATTCGTCAGCACAGTTTTCGTTGACATCTTTTAAAACATTGATCAGCATGTCGTTCAGGATCTTCATTACGTCCTCATCATCTGCAAATGAAGCTTCAGCATCTATTGATACAGCTTCGTTCAGGTGTCTGAGTGTATCGTGCTCTTCTGCCCTGAAAATCTGACCGATTTCAAATACCTTATCCATTCCGGCAGCCATCATCATCTGCTTGTACAATTGTGGAGATTGGCCGAGGAATGCCTCTTTTTCAAAGTAGGTAATTGGGAATAATTCTGTTCCTCCTTCAGTAGCTGATGCCACCAGTTTAGGAGTGTTGATTTCATAAAATCCATTATCATAGAAGTAATCTCTTATAGTATGGAACATTTGACCTTTAATTTTGAAAATTGCAGAAACATTTTCCTTTCTGATATCCAAGAATCTTGAATCTAATCTTGTGTCAATTCCTGCTTTAACTTTTTCTGTCGGATCCATCGGTAAAGGCTGGTTAGCCAAGTTCAAGACTTTAACTTCTTTAGGAATGATTTCAACACCGTTTGGTGCTTTTCCAGCTTCTTGAACTAAACCTTTTATTGCTACAACGGATTCTTTTCTGAATTCTCTTAATTCTTCCATAATTTTTTCGTCTACTTTTTTACTTGGAGCGGTTACCTGAACTCTGCCGGTGACATCACGAATGATGACAAACATGATTCCACCGAAATCACGGATTTCGTGCACCCAACCCATGATTGTGATGTCTTCTCCTGCAATTTCAGGAGTGCAGCCACTAGCATAGTTTGTTCTTCTCCAATCGTTTAATAAACCTTGCAAAATATTCACCTCGGTTATAAAAATAAAAATAATGATAAAATTTTCATTATAATTTTAATATTATATTTAATAATAAAAAATAAATTTGAATTAATTATTCATCAAATTTATCCTTATCCAAAGTTTTAACGATTTTAGCGGGAACGCCGACAGCAACCTCATAGTCGCCGACATCCTTTGTAACGATAGCTCCGGCGCCTACGATAGCATATTTGCCTATTGTAACCCCCGGAAGTATGCTTGCTCCCGCACCGATCCATGCTCCCCTCTTAATATGGATTGGCTTGCAGGTCAGGACCTGCCTGTCGTACTCGTCATGGTTGTTTGAGAGCAATTGGACATTGGCGGCCAACATCACATCATCTTCAATTGTTATTCCGCCACGGGCCATTAAAAGAGAGTTGGAATTAATGTAAACATTGTTTCCAATCTTTATATGGTCAAAGGCAGCACCTGCAATGGGAGCCATTACGGTACTGTTTTCACCTATATTATCACCGAACAGCTGCTTTATTATCTCATTATACTCCTCGCTGTTGGGTAAAGTATGATTAAGTTTAAATACAATTTCTGCCATCTCGGTCATTTTAATCATTTCATCGGGAGTCATTTCCCTCATGTCAACTCTTTCGAAATCCATCTAATCGTCCCTTAATCTTGTCTTGAATGAATTTGCATGTGCAAAGAATCCTTCATATTCCGCAATCGGAACGGAGGTTTTTGAAAGTTCTTTCAAACCGTCTCTAGTAAGTCTTTGAACAGTCGGCTTTTTAATGAAGGCTTCAGTGGAGAGTCCTGAATACATTTTTGCACCGCCGCCGGTAGGCAAGACATGATTTGTTCCAGATCCATAATCCCCGGCTGCAACAGGTGAATAAGCACCTAAAAAGATTGAACCTGCATTGTTGATTCGTGATAATGTCTCATCATCATCTTCAGTGGATATGATTAAATGTTCAGGAGCATATTCGTTTGTAACGTGAATCGCTTCCGCTAATGTGTCTGTGATAATGATTTTGCCACTTTTAGATAATGACTCCTCAATAATTTCACGCCTTGGTGCAGTTTCAGTCAACCGTTTAACGAATTCATCGGTTTTAATTGCCAATTCTTCTGAATCAGTTACCAAAAAGCAGGATGCATTTGGATCATGTTCAGCCTGTGCCAAAATGTCAGTTGCCAAAAATTCAGGATTTGCAGTTTCGTCAGCTAAAATCAGAACTTCAGACGGTCCTGCCGGAAACTCAATATCTACTTGACCATAGACAAGTTTCTTTGCGGCTGTAACGAATATATTACCCGGACCTACAATCTTTTCTACTCGAGGCACAGATTCTGTTCCATAAGCAAGCGCTGCAATAGCCTGTGCACCACCGACCTTATATATCTCATCGGCACCTGCAATGTCTGCCGCAACCAAAATTGCATCTAAAATTTTGCCATCCTTTTGAGGTGGAGTCACACACACAACCTTGCGAACTCCTGCAATCTTTGCAGGGATAACGGTCATCAATATTGATGAAGGGTATGCCGCTCGCCCACCGGGTATGTAGCATCCGGCTGAGTTGATTGGCCTTACAATCTGGCCTGCAACAATGCCTGGATTTACTTCCATCTCCCACTCTTCCGGAATTTGCCTTTTATGAAACCTTTCAATATTGTCCGCAGCATTTTTCAAGGCATCCAACAGTTCATCGTCTAAAGTGTCATAGGCCTCTTCAATTTCATCTTTCGATACTTTCAAATTTTCTATTAGAACCCCGTCAAATTTTTCGGTATATTCCCTGACGGCCTGATCATGATTTACACGAACATTTTCCAAAATCTCTGATACAGTCCCCAAAACATTGTTTACATCCTGTTCTGACCTTTTAATTGTATCTTCCAAATCGATTTCAGAGTATTTTAAAATATCCATCTTAACACTACCTCATTATAGCACCGGTGTCTGCAGAGTGAACAAGTTTTTGATATATTGCCAGCCATCCTGAAACATCACTTTCAGGGTGTTTTACCTCTTTTAACCTTTTGGCGATTTCCTCATCAGACAACTCCACGTTGATGGCCCTGTTTTCAATGTCGATTTCTATTATATCACCGTTTCTAATTGCAGCGATCGGGCCGTCCTCTCTTGCCTCAGGTGATACATGTCCTATACAAGGTCCGCGTGTTCCTCCGGAAAATCTGCCATCAGTTATCAAACCCACATCCTTAATGTTCATTCCCGCAAGTGCGGATGTTGGATTTAGCATCTCACGCATTCCAGGTCCGCCTTTAGGTCCTTCATATCTGATTACGACAATGTCTCCCTCTTCAATTTCATGGTCAAATATAGCTTTTGTGACATCCTCTTCGGAATTATAAACCTTTGCAGGTCCTTTAAGATGCATCAGGTGGTCTGCAACCGCACCTTTCTTAACGACACTGCCGTCAGGTGCAAGATTACCTTTAAGGATTGCAATACCTCCATCGGCATGTACGGGATTGTCTAAAGTGTGAATGACATCAGTGTTTTTGTTTTCCACATTTTCCAAGTTTTCAGCAATGGTTTTTCCAGTTACTGTCAATTGGCTAGTGTCAATCTTGTCGCCTAAGGTCTTAAGCACGGCCTGGATACCGCCGGCCAAGTGCAAGTCCATCATTGAATCCTCACCGGCAGGAGATATTAGTGTAAGATGTGGAACGTTTCTTGATATCTCATCAAACAGTTCCAAATCAACTTCCATGCCTTCAACTTCATTGGCGATTGCAGGTATGTGAAGTGCGGTATTGGATGATCCTCCCAATGCCATATCGACCGCAATTGCATTGTTGAAAGCCTCCTGAGTCAAAATGTCTGAAGGCTTGATATCGTCTTCAACAAGTTTTATGATTTGTTTTCCGGATTCAAATGCAATCTGGTTGTTCTCTTCGGTTCTTGCATGGGTTGTAGCGCAAGTTGGAAGGGACAGGCCAAAAGTTTCGGTAATGCAGGCCATGGTATTTGCTGTAAACAATCCGGAACAGCTTCCGGCTCCAGGACATGCACATTTTTCAAGTTCCAAAACATCCTCTTCACTCATTTTACCGGCAGAATAAGCGCCTACAGCTTCAAACACTGTTATCAAATCGGCAGGTTTGCCATCATATTCACCGGATGCCATCGGCCCGCCGGTAACGACAATTGACGGCACGTTTACACGTGCTGCACCCATAATCATTCCAGGAACTACCTTATCACAGCTTGGAATCAATACAAGACCGTCAAAAGCATGGCCCTTGGTCATGGATTCAACTGTTGCGGCAATGATTTCCCTTGAAGGAAGTGAATATTTCATTCCCTCGTGGTTCATGCTGATTCCGTCACAAACCGCCATTGTATCAAATTCGAATGGGATACCTCCGGCAGCTATTATTCCCTCTTTTACAAACTCGACCAATTCCTTAAGGTGAATGTGGCCTGGAACAATATCTGTGAAACTGTTGGCTATTCCAATGAACGGTTTTTTAAAATCTTCATCGTCAAGTCCACAAGCTCTAAGTAAAGACCTGTGTGGAGCTCTTTGAATTCCTTTTTTTACACTATCACTTTTCATTTAATCACACAAATAATTTAATCATTAATATATATTTACCTAATAACTATTAAAGTGTTTGAATATGGAAAAAATGACTCATTCAAAAAACTTTGTTGATTTTCAAAATCAGTTTTCCAATTTTGGTTACAAATTAAATATCTGTGATATTATCAGTTTAAAACACTCTGTTTGATTTTAAATGTTCGTTTTCTTTATTTTAGCGTTTTTCGAAAAGAATTCTCAAATTTGTTACTTGAATTAAAAAAAATGTTTAAAGTTTTAGTATGAAAATGCATGATTGGTGTTTGAAACAAAGTTCTGTATACAAATTTATCCCAATAATGCAAGAATGCCCTAACTTCTATAAGTTAGGGATGAACTGCACAAGAGTATTAATTGTCAAATGCTCTCTGATTAAATTTAAATATAAACAATGCCTAAAATAATAAATGGCAATGCCGAAGTTAATAAAAACTCTTTTTAAACTAAAAAGGAAAAACATTAACATTGTAAAATTGCCTGAACCTTTGGAACGAGGGGATAGCATGGTAATCCTATACAAATTAGAGTATACAGCCCATGAAGCAAAAATCCTCAACTTCTATATGTTGAGGTAGTTCAATAAATATAAGAGATATAATATAATATGAGCAGTTTAGAAAAGATGAAGATTTTGACAGATTCGGCACAATACGACTTATGCGACTATGTCAGTCATAACAAGTCATCACAGGTGAATCTTCCCGGAATTTACGAAGCAACCGGCCATAACGGATGTAAAATTCCTCTTTTCAAAACATTGCTTACAAACAAGTGCAAAAACGATTGCAAATATTGCATCAACCAGTCAAAAAGAAACTTCACACGGCTTGAACTGTCACCTGAAGAGCTTGCAAAGGCATTTCTCGGATACTATAACAGGGGAATGGTCAACGGTTTGTTTTTGAGTTCTGGAATCACAGGCGATGTGGACTCCACAATGGAAAAGGAAATAGAAACCATCAGACTTTTGAGAAAAAAATACGGCTATGATGACTATATACACCTGAAAGTGGTTCCGGGTGCCAGCAGAGACTCAATCAAAAGGGCTATGGCTCTTGCAAATAGGGTAAGCATAAACATTGAAGCTGCAACACCGTCCGGCCTTGCAGAACTATCATCCACTAAGGATTACAATAAAGACATACTGAAAAGGCTATCATGGATCAACAGATACCAGCACAAAAGCACAACATATCCAAATTCTACTCACACCACCCAGTTGATTGTCGGTGCAAATGACGAAAGCGACAGGGAAATACTCAGTAGAATGGAAAAAATCTACAAAAATTCAGAATTGAAAAGAACATATTTTTCAGCATTTACTCCAATTGAAGAAACTGAATTTTCAAATAAGGAGGCATGTTCAACTGACAGAACCGCAAAATTATATAATGCAGACAGCCTGCTTAACGATTACCACTACAGCGTTAAGGAGCTGGTATTTGACAATGATGATAATCTATTGTTGAACCAAGATCCAAAAATACTGGCAGCAAAAAATATGAATATATTCCCTGTAGAAATAAATTCGGCACCACTGATAGAATTGATACGCGTTCCAGGTATCGGTATAAAATCTGCAAAACAAATAATTTCTATTCGGAAAAAAACACCATTCTCCAATAAAGAACAACTTAGGAAATTGGGTGTTGTAGTAGATAGAGCAGAGCCATATATCAAAATAAGTGGTGAATATCAGACTACTTTTGATTTTTAAATTTTATAAAGCATTAAATAATAATTGAATCAAATATCATCAAAAATAATATTCATGAAATTAACTAAAATAATAGAAAAAATTTATTATCGAATAGATATTGTAAAATATAGCAAGTATCATTTCAAGTGAAAAATAGATTCTAGAGAACAATTTCAAGTGCAAAAAAATATATTAAAAAAAGTGGAGTATATTTGATAATATACTATTCATCATCAAACAATGCCCATATTTCAGGGTATTTTTTAGAAACGGCTTCATCAATCAAAATGGAAGCCTCTTTTGAAATACTGAATTCCGGTTCGGTTTTTCTTAAGTATCTCAATACTGCAGAAGATCTTGAAGACCACAAAGTAATCCTTGGATTCTTATCAACAATCTTTTTAACTTCATCTAGATGTTCCTTTTGTACTTGGATTTCCGGTGATGCTTGTACACTTTCTTCGCTGCCGTTATCGTCAGGTAACTCTTCGGATGGGTCATCAGTTTCCTCATCTTCCGGGCTTCCTTCAGCATCTGCATCATCACTTTCAATTTCTTCTTCTGGAGCTAAATCTTCTTCAACGTTAGTTTCCTCTTCAGAATCATCTTCAACAACTTCCTCAGTTGTAGATTCTTCTTCAGAAGCAATATCATCAACAACTTCCTCAACAGTAACTTCCTCATCATTTAACATATCCTCAAGGGACTGAGGTGAATTACTATCAAAATCTTCATTATAAAAATCAGGGGGAATTAAAGAGTCCAATCCTTTTCCAAGACCTTTCCTAGGCATTAGTTACCCTCCCGGTCTTTTTAGAATCTCTATTTAATTCAGCTTTAGTTTTAATATTTGTCTTAGCATCTTTCAAATTAACATTTTCATCCCTTTGAATAATCTCTTTTGCCAATTTAAGGTAAGCCTTTGTTCCGGTACTGTCGGGATCATAAACGAGGCATGGTTTTCCAAAACTAGGGGCTTCAGCCAATCGGATGTTTCTTGGAATGACTGTTTTGAACAATAAGTCGGTTTCGCCAAAGTAACTTTTAAGCTCTTTGTAAACGTCTTTGCTAAGTCTAGTTCTCTTATCATATAGAGTGAGGAGAATTCCTTTAATTGGAGTGGGACTTCTAAGCCTTTGTTCGACTAATTTAATGGTATTAATCAAATCGGCTACACCTTCTAGTGCATAATACTCAGCTTGGATAGGTATTAAAACGCTATCGGAAGCTACTAATGCATTGACTGTTATGACACCTAATGAAGGAGGTAAATCAATGAAAATGTAATCAAATAATGGTACAACATCCTTAAGAGTTTCCTTCAAGATAATATGGTAATTTTCTCTTCTGGAAAGCTCCATACCAGCACCACTGAGGGATATATTACTTGGGATAATAAACAAATTTTTAATAAACGTAGGAATTGTTGCTTTTTTTACATTTATATCCCCAATGATAGCATCGTATATTGTATTTTCTATCTTAGTTTTATCAATGCCAAAGCTTGTAGTAGCATTGGCCTGAGGATCCATATCGACCACTAAAACAGATTTTCCCATTACCGCTAGAGATGTTGCAGTATTCACAACAGTTGTTGTTTTACCACAGCCTCCCTTTTGATTCATCACTGCAATTACTTCACTCATTAAAGAATTCTCCTATTTATGATAAGTTTTAAGTTACCAGTTATGAATTATAACTTAAAATTTCAAAGCTCTAAAGAATAACATTTAAGTTATCCAGTATAAGTTAAAAGGATTAAGTTATTTCTTCTAAATTAAAACTTAAAGGAAATAACTTATCAGTTCCAACTTCTAAGGGATAGGAAATAAGGTTTAAGTTAGAACTTCTAAATTATAAAAAATAAGTTTTAAGAAATAACTTATCATAACTAACTTTTAACAAATAAGTTATATTTTATAACTTCTTCCTTATAAAGTATTTGTTTTCACAAATAAGTTATTAGTTATTTATTATCACTTATAACTTATAACTGATAAAAAAAATTATAAGTTATAACTTATAACTAAAAAAAATCAAAAAAAAATAAGAAAGGATTATTTAGCGTTTTGCATGGTTCCAGCAAAATAGCTAGCATATCCTTTTAAGTCCAACATTCCATGGCCTGAGAAGTTCATGACAATAGTTTTCTCTTCGCCGGTTTCTTTACATTTCAATGCTTCATCAATTGTGGCTCTGATTGCATGAGTGGTCTCAGGAGCAGGAACAATGCCCTGATTACGTGCAAAAAGAATTCCTGCATTGAAACAGTCCTTTTGATGAACAGCCTTAGGGGTGATATAACCTTCTTTAGCTAAAAGAGAAACAATTGGTGACATACCGTGGTATCTTAAACCGCCTGCATGAACTGAAGGGGCAACAAAGTCATGTCCTAAGGTAAACATCTTAAGCATTGGAGTAAATCCGTTGGAATCACCAAAGTCATAATCATAAGATCCTTCAGTTAAAGTTGGACAGGCACTAGGCTCTACTGCAATGAATTCTGTGTCTGAATTTCCATCAATTTTGTCTTTAATGAATGGGAAAAGAGATCCAGCAAGGTTACTTCCTCCACCGGCGCATGCAATCATTACATCAGGAGTCTCTTCAGCAATTTCCAATTGGGTCTTCAATTCCTGACCGATAACGGTTTGATGAAGCATCACATGGTTCAAGACACTTCCCAAGGAATATTTGACTTCATCATTTTCCAAGGCCTCTTCCATAGCTTCGGAAATGGCAACTCCAAGAGAACCGGGATGATCTGGATTATCTGCTAAAATTTCACGTCCCACTTTGGTGTTTTCACTAGGTGAGGCAAAAACATTTGAGTCGTAGATGTCCATGATATTTTTCCTGTCAGGCTTTTGATTGAATGAAACCTTAACCATATATACAGTACATTCAATGTCCAGCAAATTACATGCAAGTGATAAGGCAGTACCCCATTGACCTGCACCGGTTTCAGTAGTTAATCTTTCCACACCTTCCTTTTTGGCAAAATATGCCTGAGGAATAGCGGAATTAAGCTTATGTGAACCGGTTGGTGAAGAGTCTTCCCTTTTGAAATAGATTTTAGCGGGAGTATTCAAGTATTCTTCCAACTTATTGGCTCTAACCAATGGAGAAGGTCTTCCCATTTCCATATATAATTCTCTAACTTCATTTGGTATAGTAATATAGCGGTCGGTTGCAAATTCTTGTTCTAAAGCAGATTTAGTAAAAGCTAACTGTAAAGATGAAATCTGGTCCTTTCCCTCACTGTTTTTAGGAGCAGGAAGTGGAACAGGCAAATCGGCAAGCATATTATACCATTGCTTTGGCACTTCATCTGATGATAATTCAATTTTATAAGTCATAATAATACTTACATCAATGTACTATATAAAGCTTTGTTGTACAAAAATGTACAGTTTAATTATTAATATTATAAGGGACAATCTAAAATCATGAGAATTTTAGCTATTGATGTTGGAACCGGAACACAGGACATAATGATATATGATACAGAAAAGGAACTGGAAAACTCAATTAAACTGGTTCTGCCCTCCCCACACCTGTACATCTCCCAACAGATAAGGGAAACAGAAAATGACATTTACTTTACCGGAGAGATAATGGGCGGGGGAAAAATCAAAAAAAGCCTGTTGGAACATATGGAAAAAGGATATAAAGTGGTTATGGAACCGACATGCGCAAAGACAATACGAGACAATATCGAACAGGTAAAATCATTGGGAATAGAAATTGCCGATGAAAACAAAGACTACAAAGACTATAGCAAAATAAAACTTGGCGACATCAATATTAAAAAATTATCTGAATTCTTATTGGGTTATGACCTGGATTTAGATTTCGATGAAATTGCAATAGCTGTGCAGGATCATGGTTATAACGAAAACATGGGTGACCGTGACTTCAGGTTTGAAAAAATCAGACAGAAGGTATCACATCCCATCTCCCCATTGGAATTCGGATTCAAAGAGGATATGCCTGAATACTTCACAAGAATGCAGGCCGTCAGAAGGCAAATAAAGGATGAGGGAATAGAAAAGCCTCCGCTGGTGATGGATACGAAATTCGCATCAATTGCCGGAATGTGCTATGATGAGGTGGCAAGCAGGCTTGACAGCTTCATTGTAATCGACATTGGAAACGGCCACACAACAGCCGCATCAATTGAAAACGGAAAAATTCAAGGAGTATTTGAACATCACACATCAAGCCTGACTGGCGAATCACTTGAAAGATACATTAAAAGGCTTGCATCAGGAGAAATAACCCATGAGGAAGTTCATGAGGACTTTGGACATGGCGCACATGTTCTAAACCCAATAACTGAAATAGAAAAGGTAATAGTAAGCGGACCGAAAAGGGAACTGATCGAAAAGACAAATCTTGATTGGCATCATGCGGCTCCAGGGGGAGACGTGATGATGACAGGAACAATTGGACTAATCAAAACAATACTTGGATAGATAATATGCTAAAAATGGACTCCCATATTCACAGTGAATATTCTCCGGACTCACATTCACGAATTGACGACATTTTAAAGACAGCGCAAGAAAGAGATTTGGACATCATAGCAATAAGTGACCACAATACCGTTGATGGAACAAGCGAAGTTATGGCTAAAACTAGAAACACAGATATATTGGCAATACCCTCCATTGAAATTTCTTCAGCACTAGGTCATATTCTTGGTTTTGGGTGTGAGGAAAATATACCTCGAGACCTTTCGCCACAGGATACTATAGACAGAATCCATGATTTAGGGGGTCTTGCAATTATACCCCACCCGTACTGTTTTTATCGACATGGGCTTTTATGCAAGAGTGACTATAAGGAATTGAAAATTGATGCTATAGAGACAAAAAATGCCAGATTCGTTATAGGATACTGTAACAACAAGGCAAAAAAATTAGCAAAAAAAGAAAATATTCCAACATTGGGTGCAAGCGATGCCCATTACTGGAAATTCGTTGGCGATTGCTTCAGTCTGATTGATTGTGAAAAGGATATCGACAGCGTACTAAAAGCAATACGAAAAGGAAAAGTAGAGGCTCATGGAAAGGGAACATCAAATATATTGCTTTCCAAATACCTATTTGATAAAAATGTATTAAAGAAATTTGATTAAAAAGAGTTATTCACTCTTTTCAATTAAAATTTCTATAATGGAAACGTTTGTTTTTTCATTGTTAAAGTTTTCAATTTCTTCAGTAGAAATTTGAATATCTGTAACGTCCGCATCCGGAACAAACCTATTTCTAACAATTTCAGCAGCATCAACAGCACGACTGATAGCTTTTCCTCTAGCTCTTAAAAGAACACTATCAGATCCTTCATTAAATTGTGTAACAACTGCTAAAACATAATTCATAACAGGTTTGCTACCTACAAAAATTGTATTATTCTCCATATTTATTTCACCATATTAAAGTTTAGCAATTAATGTATATAAAATTTTACATAAAATTTTAATAATAAGTATAAACATTTAAATAAAAAAAATAAAATTTATATTAACAAAATAAAAAAATAAATAGAAAATTATAAACAATTAATATACAAATAAAAAATAAATAAAAAAAATAAATAAAAAATAAAAATTCAACTAAAATTTTTCATAATAAATCAATTAATCTATAATAAAAAAATTATAGATTGTAAAATAAAAATTACAAAATTTTGAAAAAGTGAAAAAAATAGAAAATTTAAAAAAAAAATTAATAATTTGTTCGATTAATTAGCAACAATTTATTGATTGAATCCAAAACTGCCAAAATACTTGCCATTACTATGTCCTGATGAATTGACCTGCCTGTAGATTTATTTCCATCAGGGTCGGAACAAATTACAAATACATCAGCCAATGCATCGGTACCGCCGTTAATAGCTTCAAGATTATATTCCTCAAGCTCAATATGAAGAGTATCCTCTATCAATGTACTTATAGCATTTAATGCAGCATCAACAGGACCTACACCTGTACTTGCAGTTTCCTTTTCTACACCATCGATTGCAAGCTTAACTGTAGCGGTTGGAGAAACATTAGCGCCCATTGAAATGCTCATGCCCTTTATTTCAATTGGGGTTTCACGAGCTGAAGCGAGCTCAGTAATAGCAATAGCCACCAAATCATCATCAGTAACACATTTGCCGCTGTCACCCAAAGATTTGATTTCATTGAAGACCTTATAAAATTGGTCGTCAGTCAAATCTATGTGATATTCCTTGAGTTTTGATTTCAAAGCATTGGCTCCAGTATGTTTTCCCAACACTATGCGCCTGGAATGGCCAACCATTTCCGGAGAGATCGGTTCGTAAGTGGAAGAGTTGTTAAGGATTCCGTGAACATGAATTCCGGATTCATGGGCAAATGCATTATCTCCAACAATCGGCTTGTTGACAGGCATTTTTACCCCAGTCAGACGCCCCACCAAATTGGACAGGCTATATAAACGGGTAGTATCCAAGCCCAAATCAACATTGTAAGCTGATTTTAAAGTCATCACAAGTTCTTCAAGTGAACAGTTACCTGTTCTCTCACCTAAACCGTTGACAGTGACATGGGCCTGGTCGGCACCGCATTCCAAAGCGGTTAGGGTATTGGCTGTTGCAAGACCGAAATCATTATGGAAATGAACACTAACAGGAACTGAGAAGCTTTCCTTAATATCGCTGATCAATTCGCGAGTCATGACAGGAGTCAAAATTCCAACGGTATCCGGGACATCCAAAAAGTCAACACCGGCATCAATGACCTGACTGAATACATCATAAAGAAAACCCTTTTCTGTTCTGGTTGCATCCTCAGCTGAAAACTCAACTGTCAAACCGTGGTCCTTAGCATATTCAACAGTTTCAACGGCTTTAGTGATGATTTCGGATTTTGACATTTTAAGCTTATATTCACGATGCAAAGGGGAAGTGCCAATAAATGTGTGTATATAGTCCAAATCCGCATCCAATACCGCATCAACATCAATTGTTAAAGATCTGGAAAGACCGGCCAGGGTCGAATCCAAATCCAAAGCTTTAATTTTTCTGGCTGACTCTATTTCACCTTTTGATGATGCCGGAAATCCGACTTCTATTTTGTCAACGCCCAAATTATTGAGCTTTTGGGCAATCTGGATTTTTTCATCGACTGTCAATGCAACACCAGGGGTTTGTTCACCGTCCCTGAGTGTTGTATCAAAAATATATATCTTTTCTGCTAAATTCATGTTCTCATTCTTAATAGTTTCAATATCGTGCATCGCATCACCCATTTAAAATTTAAAAAATGAAGTTAATAAGGTTAATTATTTTTTACGCTTAACCTTAACAACCACAACAATAGCTACAATCATAATAACGATTAAAATTCCTAAGGACAAGTATAACTGTGTAGAACCTGGAACTTCATATTTTTCTATGTTCAAGGAATAAATTTGGCCTGAATGATCACCAAAAAACAGGGAGTTGCCGTTTATTACAGGTGAGGATGTAATGGCTGAATTAAATAGGAATGTGCCAGGATTATATGTGAACTCTTCCAATCCTGTGTATTTATTTAAAACATAGAGATTGCCATTGTTTGACCCGAATGCAACCAGGTTGTTTTTTAAAGCGGCTGTGGACTGAACCTTGTCGCCTGTCTTATGGGACCATTTTACGGTACCGTCGCGAATGTCAAGACATGTCATGTTTCCCTCGTCGCTTCCAATGAAGACACTGTTTTCATGCTCATCGATTGTAGGAGAGGACAAGACCTTATTGTCAAGGTCCTTTTTCCAGACCAAATCCCCGTCGGATTCATTTAAACAATAAACGTTGCCATCGCATGAACCGAAGATGACTGTTTCATTCACATAGCTTGGTGAAGACAATATCTCATCGCCTGTGGTAAAATCCCAGTTTTTGGATTTGTCAGTATCGAAGCTGTACATTTTAGAATTGGTTGAACCAATATAAATTGTATCGTCCACCACCACCGGAGATGATTTAAGGTCACCATCCAGTTTCTTGTTGAATTCGACTTTTCCGTCATCATTCAATCCGTATAAATGTCCGTCGTCACTTCCAAAGTAAACTACATCCTCATAATAAAATGGAGTTGACTCCACATTGTCGCAGTCATAGTCCCAAACGACCTTGTGGGAGTTGATGTTGATTGCTTTAAGGCCGTCTTCACAACCGACATAGAGCCTGTTTTTATGAACAATCGGGGAAGAATTAGTAGGAGATTTCAAATCCAGATCCCATTCCTCTACACCTTTTTCCATATCAATGGCCTTTAGGATACCATCACTTGATACGATATAAACATAATCGCCATAGATGGCCGGTGAAGAATGAACCGGAGACTGGACGTTAAATATCCATAAATTAGTTACGAAATCTGAATTTCCTTCCCTATATCCATTGTGGGTTACATCTCCAGCAAATGAATTCCAATTTTCAGCCGCTATTGGAGACAGGCACAAAAGCGCTATAACCAATCCGATCAATAATTTTTTATACATTTGAAAACCTCCTATACATCCCTGTTAAATCGTTTTACACCTATTATAAAGAATAATATGGTAAATCCTAAAAGTACGACCAAATCAACCCAAACATCGCCTAATGTCTGGCCTTTAAGCATTATCCCTCTCATTGCATCGTTGAGATAAGTCAATGGAAATACATATGCCAGTTTCTGTAAAATCCAAGGCATTGTCTCAATCGGATAGAATACCCCTGAAACAAACATCATAGGCATTGAGAACGGCAGTGAAATCTGGGCGTAATCCTCCTGAGTCTGTGTTCTTGCCGAAAGCATGATTCCAAATCCGACAAAACACAACGCTCCAATTACCAAAACGATAAACGTCTGCAGGAATCCACCCTTGATGCTCACATTAAAGAGCAATACCGCCATGAATATCAGTATCAGAGCCCGTACAAGTTCAATCAGTAATTTCGCCGCAATCTTTCCTCCGATAACTGTGGAAACAGAAGTCGGTGTCATAAAGAGTCTTGCAAGCTCACCGGTCTCACGCTCACCGGCAATAGTTGCACCCATTCCCATCATACAGCTCATCATGATTGTCATGCCCAAAATAGCCGGAACCAAAAAGTCGATATATTTGATGTTTCCATAAATGCGGTTAATGTGAAGGCTAATATCATCCTTGAAATTGTCCAGGGAATGAGCAATGCTCGGCTTGATGTGTGCATCCTGAGTTGAAACGCTGGTCTGGGAAGCCACCATGTTGGAAATTCTGTAAAATATTCCTTGTGTTGATGATTCAAGAATCTGTGAAGCCATCTGGTCTGACGAGTCAATATAAAGCGTTACACCCTTCTGCTGAGACGAATCCTTATCATAGTCCGACGGCAGTATGATTGCCGCTTTAACTTCTCCCGAATCAACGCGCTGCTTTCCTTCATCCAAACTGTCGATTACCTCAACGACATGATATGTCTCGGTCGATTTGATGGTATCCAATGTCAAGTCGGTCAAATCACCGTCTGACTGTGACACTACAACTATAGGCAAGTCTGTCATTTCCCCACCCATTCCATAACCAAAGAGCAAAATCATGATTATCGGAAAGGCAAGGATTGAAACCAGCCTTGCAGGGTGCCTTTTAAGGGAAATCAGTTCCTTCTTTATCATCCACCAGAATTTTTTAGGCTCTATCATCTTCATTCACCTCGGATGTTGCTTTGATAAATACATCTTCCAATGATGGCTCTTCTGTAAAAATTGAAGTGATGATGCCGCCTGAGGATATGATATCATTCAATACATTCTGAACGGCCATGTCATCAAAGCTGTCAATTCTCAAATTGATACGGCCATTGTGGGTCACTTCGACACTTTTGACATTTTCAGATTCGGAAATTGTTTCAATGATCTCCTCATTCTGGTTTTTCAAAAGCATAGACATCTTCTTCAAGCTAAGATTTTCCAAATCTTCATCTGATGAATCGGAATCTTCGCCTTCCTCGGAAATTTTGCTTAAAGCGTCAGTCAGTTCCTGCTTGTTGCTTTCCAAAAGAGCATCCTTAAGCCCCTGAGGAGTGTCATAGGCAACCAAATTACCGGTATTGATGATTCCCACATTGTCACAAAGCATGTCAACTTCATGCATGTCATGGGAACATAAAATTATCGTGTGACCGTTGTCGTTAAGTTCTCTTATCAAATCCCAAAGGGTTCGCTTGGTGGTAGGGTCAAGGCCGATTGTAGGCTCATCCAAAAAGAGAATATCCGGCCTGTGAACCAAACTTGCAACAAGGGAAGCCTTTTGCTTTTGGCCTCCTGAAAGCTGACCGACACGCTTATCCTTGGCATATTTGATGTCAACAAGCTCCATCAAATCTTCGATTCGTGAATCACGCTCGTCCTGAGGCACACCATAGTAGTCAGCACACATCTGTGAGTTTTCCATTACGGTCAAATCCTTATACAGGCTAACCTGCTGAGGAACCATCCCAAGAAGGTTTCGCACCTCATCGGGATTTTTCTGAACATCGTATCCGCCGACAGTGGCTTTGCCGGAAGTTGGCTGAATAAGGCAGGTGAGCATCTTGATTGTGGTTGTCTTTCCGGCTCCATTGGGACCTAACATGCCAAAAATACTTTCGTTTGGAATTTCCAGGTTAAGAGAATTAACAGCAGTAAAGTTATTATTGTAAACTTTTGTTAAATTTTCAGTTTCAATTGCGTTTTTCATTGTTAATCTCCATTCCAGTCATGTCTTTGAAAAAATTCACCCAAGAGGGATTATTAAAAATAACATTAATGTGAGACTGCATTTCATTCAGGAATTGCTGTCCGTCTTCAGTTATTGAATAATATTTAACCCTTTTATTATTTTCGTTAACTTTCCATTCCCCAAAAATCAATCCTTCATTCTCCATTTTAGACAATATCGGATATATCTTACTTGAATTAATTTTCATGCCACATTTTGAATCTTCAAAGCTAAAGAATTCCTCCAACTTTTTCATGATTCCATAGCCATGAATGTTTTCCTTTGAAATTATCCATAAGATCAGTTTATGGATTATTCCGTTGGTAAAATGCTTGAGGAACTTTTCATGAGTTTTTTCAAAATCCTTTTCGTCTGTCATATTTCACCATATGTCAATTTTTGATATATGTTAACATTTATTATATTTGCATTACCAAATATTTAAATATGAAATTAGGTTTTACAACACTGGCTTTATTCATGGAACCTAACAACGACATCATCGATTTAGCTAAAAAATATGGATTTGAAATAATAGAAATTCTTGCTGAAGGCCCCTTTTTTGAAAAGGACAATGGTGAATTCAAGGACTGTGGCCTGGACATGAGAATGCATGCGGCAACTGTAGACATCAACATCGCAAGCCTTAACAAAGGAATAAGAGCTGAAAGCGTTAAGCAAATGATTCATTGCGGGCAATATGCCGAAAGCATTAATGCAAATACGATTACAGTGCATCCTGGGATAATAGGCAGAAACGAACCGCATTTAAGAAAATGGGCATTGGAAATAGCTATCGAAAGCATTGGAGAAATAATAGACAACACAAATGTTGAAATTTCAGTCGAAAACATGCCTGTCCGTGGCAAATTCTTAGGAAACACCGTTGAGGAAATAGAGATGATACAGGAGGCAACCGGATGCAGTCTGACAATCGACACCGGCCACGGAAATACCTGCGGAAACCTTGAGGAGATGCTTAACCTAAAAAACATCAGCTACTGTCACTTGAATGATAATGATGGCATTAAAGACCAGCACATTGCATTGGGTGAAGGCACAATGGACCTGAATTTATTGAAAAAGATTGATACCGCAATAATAGAGCTGAACAACTTCGATAACATCCTTAAAAGCAAAGAGGTCATTGATAACTTATAACTTATTCATTATTTTTTTATAAGTTATTAGTTATAAGTTATAACTTATAAGTTATTAGTTATAAAAAAATAACTTAGAAGTCAATCAGGGTGACCTCGAAAATGTCCTCGATAATGTAATCTGTCTTGTCCATCATCTTAGGGGAGACTTCCTCCTGCTGTTCTATGGTTAAAACGCTGACATCAGCCTTTTTGAATGCCAAAATATCATTGAGTCCGTCACCTACCATCATGACCTTATAGCCACTGTCCTTGAGGATGGATACCACTTCACACTTTCCACGGGTTGAAACGGTGCCGAAGGCATTGTCCTCTGGAACATCAAGCATATTGGCAAGCCTGTTGATAGCTCCCTTTCTGTCTCCTGAAGCTATATATATTTCAATGCCACGGGATTTCAACGTTTCGACGGTTTCAAATACCTTTGGGAAAAACTTGCCTGCTGAAGTGATTGTATATGCAACAACACCCAAATCCATGTCAACAATGAGAGCAGATCCGTTGCACAGCTCCATATGGGAAATCTTTTCCCGCAATATGTCAAAACCGTCGGTAATGTCTGAAATTGTGGTTGACTTTTCGTTGTCAAGAATCTCCTTGACCTCAACTTTGGAAACCGGATTTGTTGAAAAGCTAATGTCAAAATCGATGTCATATTCCTTGATGACATCAGAAATCAATGTGTCTGAATCCAATTTTAGAAGCTTATTGGTATTGAACTGAAGAACCACCAAGGCCAGGGCATCGGCCTGGTCGATCAAATCAAGTGAATTGATATCGGTGAATATATTACCGTTTATAACATCCTTAATGACCCTAAACCTTTCGATCAATGTTCCTGAGTTATCAAATACGACAGCCTTTTTCATAGTACCAATTTACATGAATGTTAAATCTAAACCTTCCGGACTAAAATAATCAAAGTTTAGTTTTTTAATTTTTCCATCTAGCCAGTCAAAATAAATTTGCTTTAAATTAGGGGTTCTCATTTCGACCTTTTGTTTATATTCTAAAAAATCTGTGAATTCTTTAGGATATAACTCTTTAATATGTTTTTCATAAGTTATTTTATCTTCAATTGACTTTTTCTCATTTCTATACGAATGTAAAAGAATTTCTACAACATTAATAGTAAATTCATCATCAAAAGAATTTAATTCATCAAACATATTAAAATCCTCCCTATAATTTTATATATAAAAAGTATACATTAAATTTTTCCATTCTGGAATTGAATTCAACTACGAATCTTTCAATGTTTTGAGCAACATAATTATCAAAAAGAAATTCTCTTTGCCTTTTAAATTCTTCTCCTTCAAATGAATTTTCAAGTAGTTTAATCTTATCAAATTCATCATTAGAAAAACAAAAATTCAAATAAACTTCAAATAATTTAAAATCATTGATTAAGCGTTGAAAAATTTTAGGATTTAATTCATAATTATCATTAATAATGATACCGATTAAGTTTTTTGAAGTAATAACAGTAAATTTAAGTTTAGGAAGAATAGAATTGTTGAAATCATTAATAGATGGGATAATCGCCCCTTCAAAATGATTATGAAAAGTAGCTAAAATATTTCCTTTTTTATATTCTTTTTTCACAAAATTTGGAACAGAAACCATTCTATCATCTCCAGGCAACAAATCAACAATTAACTCAAAGTTATTATTCAAAACAGTTAAACATTCATTTTCAAATTTAAAGGTATTTAAACAATGATATATTCCAATCCAAAGAATTTCTTTCAATTCAGAATGATTTTCAACCTCTTTTTGAAATAAAACAATATTATCTTTATATTCACTTTCGCCAATGTTTTCTTCATCAAAATCAAAATTTTTAATCGGATCCATTTCATTAAACGGAAGTAAATTTTGAAATTTGACTTTAATTTTACTAAAAAAATTCATAAAAATCACTAATTTAATTTTAAAATACATTTTACAAAATATTATTAAATTATAAAGTATATAAATGATTAAGTTATAAATCAAAGCAATTTTACAAGCTTAAAGCAATTTTACGAAGTGAAAACAATTTTTCTTTTAGAAAAAAAACAAGTATATAAACATTGAAAAATAAAGTAATAATATTATAATTTACGATTACATTTAAGGTGTTTTAATGAACGTTATTGAAAAGTTAAACTCCATTAAAAATGGAGAAATGACAGCTAAAGAAAATGTAGAAGGCTTCATTAAAGTTATCGATGAAAATAACGAAGAAATTAATGCATTTATTGAATTAAACTATGAAAATGCATTAAAGCAAGCAGAAGCCATTGATGAAAAAATCGCTAACGGCGAAGATGTCGGCGCTTTAGCTGGTTTGGTATTCGGTATAAAAGCAAACATTAATGTTGAAGATCTGATTATTTCCGCAGCTTCCAAAACCCTGGAAGACTACTACGGAAGCTACAATGCTACCGTTGTTGATGAAATCCTTAAGGAAGATGGAATAATCATCGGTATTTTAAATATGGATGAATTCGCAGCCGGAAGTTCAACTGAAACTTCCTACTACGGACCTACCCAAAAC
Organism: uncultured Methanobrevibacter sp.; assembly: GCA_900320515.1. GTDB lineage: Archaea > Methanobacteriota > Methanobacteria > Methanobacteriales > Methanobacteriaceae > Methanocatella. The sequence goes on from ONSJ01000008.1 coordinate 42,226, forward strand.
CCTGCTGCAATGGGAAGAATCCCTGGCGGTTCATCAGGCGGATGTGCAGCGGCAATAGCAGCTGAAATGTGTGACATTTCAATCGGTTCCGATACAGGCGGATCCATCAGAAACCCTGCATCACACTGTGGTGTTGTCGGATTCAAACCTACTTACGGTGCCGTTTCAAGACAGGGTCTTTTAGACTTATCCATGAGTCTGGACCAAATCGGACCGCTGGCAAACGATGTAAGCGGTATTGCAGTCGCATTAAATACAATTGCAAAATATGATGAAACCGAATGTACCACACTTGACTGGGAAAAACCTGACTTTACCGAAGTGCTTGAAGACAAATCTTTAGAAGGCATGAAAATAGCCGTGTGTCAGGAGTTCATTGATGTTACAGATGACGAAATCAACAAAACCGTCAACAAAGCTATTCAAAAGTTAGTAGATGCAGGTGCAGAGCTTGTGGAAGTGAGTTTCGACTACATTGACTTATGTCTGCCAACCTACTACCTAATCAACTATGTTGAATTCTTCTCAGCAACAAGAAAATACGACGGAAGAGATTACGGTTCAAGAATCGAAGAAGTGTGCGGAGAAGAGGTCTTAAGAAGAATCAAAATCGGTTCACATATTGCAGAAGCTGAATTCAGCGGCAAATACTACAAGCAAGCTTTAAAGGCAAGATCAGTAATCAGAGCTGAAATCACCTCAATGCTTGAAAATGTCGATTTGATTGTAGGACCAACCGTTCCTAAGCTCCCTCACGAAATCGGCGCTGAATTGGAGCCAATGGAAATGTATGCCTACGACGTATTGACAGTAATTGCAAACCTGGCAGGTATTCCAGCAGCAAGCATACCAGCAGGTGAGGTCGACGGCATTCCAGTGGGATTGCAGATTCAGGCTAAACCATTGGATGACGAAAAAATTATCAAAGCTATGAGTGTTTTCGAAAACACTCAATAAACTCTTTTTTTTTACGAATTTTTTTACACTTGAAATGCACCTCTAAAATTTTATTATATATAAAAATACAATAGAATATCAAGAGGTATTTTTATGACAAAAATTGGACTTGCCTATATCAATGGAGCGGTTCCGGGATTTGAGGATTTTGGAAACTTGCCAACCGACATCGTTAAGGAAAACGGACTTGTAAACGGTAACAAGGCTTCAGATGAACTTGATGCATTAATCATTCCCGGCGGAACACTGATAGAATCAAATGACATCAACATGGGACTGAACACGGAAATTAAAAAGATGGTAAAAGCCGGAAAACCTATCATCGGAATATGTGCGGGCTTTCAGCTATTGTCCAATCAGATAGACATCGGAAGAAAATCCCCAGTGCCGATTGTTAAGGACGGCCTTGGAATAATCGATGTTAATTTCTCGCCATTGATTACAAGCGACCGTGTGAAGGCAAAGGTGTTTGACAACTCTTTTCTAGTGAAGGGCCAGACTGAAGACGTTGACGGCTTTCACACCCATACCTATGGTAAGGTTGAAGGGGATGCAAAACCGCTGTTCTATTCAAAAGTTCAAAGGATGAATTACGGCGACACCAACGAAAAGGGAGAGTATAACATCTTTTCAGGTGCATGCAACGATGACGGCAATGTTATCGGAACCATGATTCACGGCATTCTGGATGAAAATCCCATTATTGTAGAAAATTTATTAGAACAGATAGACGCTACAGATACCGATGAGATTTACAATAGAAACAAAGAAGTCAAAAAATTCCTTCAAAGCGAAGTCGGAATAAACACAGGAATAAGAATACCTGAAATTGAACCAAACAAAAGACCTAAGTACCTTATGATTGGAAGCAATGGATCCGACAGCGGAAAGACTTTCATTGTAACCGGTCTTGCCGGCGCCCTAAGAAAAAGGGGATATAAAGTGGCCCTTTTAAAGGTAGGTCCCGATGTGCGTGACATAATACCCGGGCTTTACCTGACAAAAGGCAAAATGGAAGATTTCGCATCAATAAAAATAGGGCATTTAGGCTGGAGCGACATAGAATCTACTGTTGCGAAACTCAACTCATCAGACTATGATATAGTGCTTATCGAGGGTGTAATGAGCGTGTTTACAGGTTTATTGAACGAAAAGGTTCCGTTTTCAGCTGCAGAAATTGCAATGTCCTCAAACATTCCGATGATACTTGCTTCAGGCGTCAACAAGGGTGGAATAGAATCGGCCGCCGTTGATCTTGTTTCACATGCAAACATGCTTGAAAAATTCGGAGTTTCTGTAGAAGCAATCCTTTTAAACAAAGTCTACAATGACAATATATTCGATCAGGTGGTGCCTTACATCAAAAACAACACAAAGGTCGAAAACGTTTTAAAGCTTCCTAAGCTAAAGTCAGCAGACATGCGCGGATTCATTCCTGAAGTTGAAATAAGATACGAGCTGTTCACTTCACATGCAATGGATCTGATTGAAAGCAATCTGGATATTGATTTAATAATAAAAATGGCCCGTGAAGTCGAGTTTGAAAAAATCTACACATTTGATGAAATCAAAAGCAAGGTGATTTAATGGCACTTAATTTGAGTCCTGAAAAAGGCGTTAAACTAACCAAAAAAGACAGAGCACATGTTATGAAGAAAATGAAACAGGGTTGGAAGGCAACATGCCTGATACCTGACTATGTCTTTGACGAAAACGGCAACATTCAAATTGCAAGCGACAAAAACCGCAGAATCGTTAGAATCGTTAAGTTCAAGGATGACGGAATCCACATTGAAAATGCCCTAAAAAGCAAAAACCTTAGAATCAACTGGAAAAAAATAGCTGCAATAAACAAATCAAAAGAAGTAAAAAACGGTTTAGAAATTAAAATGAGAGACGGAAGATACGTCTCATTCAGCATTTATAATTCCTACAAATATAATCAGATAATGGAATTCATTGCGAATTATATAGTTAAAAAGTGTGAAGAAACACCTTAACTATTCTTTTAAGTATTCATTAATGATGTCTTCGCCTCTAAGTAAAACCAGTCCGTTTTCTTCGGCGTATTTGCGGGCATCAGCCACTGATGTTGCCTGACCGGTTTCACCATCCATCATTTCGCACACTACACAGACAGGAGTAACGCCTGCAAGCTCACATAATGCAAGACCTATTTCTGTATGTCCTTGCCTGTTTTTAACAAGTCCTTCTGCTCCTCTTAAAAGACATACGTGACCAGGAGACCTGAATGTTGCACCGAACTCATCAAATCTTTCTTCTTTCATCATTATGGCCATTTCAGATATTGTCATTGCTCTGTCATGGTCTGTTACGCCTGTGAAAGATTTTCTGTGGTTTGCCCAAACTGAAAATGATGATCTTTCATCGTATGGAATGTCTGTTGGTGCAAGTTTTGCAAGTTCCGGATATTTTTCAGTTGCGGCTTTCATGATGTCCACCATAAACGGCAAATGAATCGCATCACAGAAATCATCGTGAAGGCAATTGCAGATTAAACCGCCTGCGTCATTTCTCATTGTTGCAATTGATTTGGGGGTTACGAATTCGGAAGCGATGATCATGTCGACTTCCCCTTCCCTGTCGTCATCGTCAAAAACAAGTACAAATTGACCATTTCTTATAGCTTCTAAAGCTTTATCTAAATCTGTTTCTTGATTCATAGTAATATCTCCTTATATACTAGAACCAGGGCTAAAAATAACTAAATAACTATTATCTTCTCTTCCATCCGGACTATCACCGTCGGTTTTGGAATCTCACCAAATCAACACGTTTTTTGTGCTCGTGGACTTATTTTATCAAAATCACCACCGGTGGGGAATTGCACCCCGCCCCGAGAACGTATTAAAAAATATATTCATCATGTATAAAATACTTTATGGTATCAAAATTCCAAAGTTACAATGTCGCCGTCTTCAAGGCCCAGCTCATCCCTCAATCGGACTTCGGCGATGAACTCAAGATAGTTCATGTCATGAACCGTTTTGGCCGGAAAGACTATTGCCCCTTTAACTTCATCGTTTAATACGGCTTCAATGTATTTAACGGCCCCGAATCCTTCACCCGGCTTGATTATGTTTTGACAGTTATCCTTGATTTCATTGATTTCATCAAGATACTCGTCGCTGACAACAACATTCAATGTTCCGGGATATGGAACGAAACCCAGATTTTTCCTGAACTCGTTTGAGTAGAATTCCTGTGATATGAAAAATGCGCCCTTTCCCAAACCGGCCTTAACTTCACCATCGATTTTCATTAAATAACCTCAAATTAAATGATATCAAATTAAATAAGTATCAAAATTTTAAACTATATTTTCAATTTAATCAAAGCATCAAATAAATGTTTTAAATTTGCTTTAAGAAATATAGATTCGACACTATACATTTAATTTTTTTTGATTAATAAATATTTTTAACAATGAAGAATATAGTAATACTATAATAAAATTTTACAGGGTAATCGAAATGGAAATAAAAACTATCTCTACAGATGTGTTAATAATTGGATCCGGAGGAGCAGGTTCAAGAGCGGCTATCGAAGTTGACGATGCGGGCCTAAATGCAATCATAGTATCAAAAGGATTGTCATTCAGGTCAGGCTGTACAGGAATGGCGGAAGGAGGATACAATGCAGTATTCAAAACCGTCGATAAGGATGATTCCATAGACGCTCACTTTAACGACACTCTAAAAGGTGGAAGCTATCTAAACGACAAGAAACTGGTCGAAATACTCGTCAGTGAGTCACCAAAAAGATTGGTTGACCTTGAAAACTACGGCGCACTGTTCGACAGACAGGAATCTGGTGAAATAGACCAGAGACCATTCGGAGGTCAAAGCTTCAGAAGAACCTGCTATCAGGGAGACAGAACAGGAGCGGAGCTGTTGAATGCCCTTAAAGAGGAGATCATCAGAAGAGATATAGAATGCATCGATGAGGTAATGATTACATCCCTTGTCACTGACGGCAATCAGGTTATAGGTGCAACCGGCCTGAACCTGAAAGATTCAAGCCTGATATACTTCAAGGCAAAAGCAACCATCCTTGCAAGCGGAGGAGCCGGACAACTGTACCCTGTAACATCCAATACCTTCCAAAAAAACGGAGACGGCTATGCAATATCCTACCGTGCCGGAGCAAACCTTGTTGATATGGAACAGGTTCAGTTCCACCCGACAGGAATGGTGGCACCCGAATCCAAAAAGGGAGTTCTTGTAACCGAAGCCGTAAGGGCCGAAGGCGGAAAGCTCATAAACAGCGAAGGCGAAAGATTCATGAGCAAATATGCCCCTGAAAAGATGGAGCTCGCTACACGTGATGTCGTTGCAAGATCAATCTATCAGGAAATCATTGAAGGAAGAGGAACCGAAAACGGCGGAGTATATCTGGACATTTCACACCTGGATGACGATTATATAGATGAAAAGCTCGAAACAATGGTTCTGCAGTTTGAAAATGTTGGAGTGGACATCAAACACGGTCCGATAGAAGTGGCACCGACCGCACACCACTTTATGGGCGGGCTTAAAATAAATACCGATGCATCAAGTTCCCTTGACAACCTCTTTGGAGCCGGAGAGGTCTGCGGCGGAGTCCATGGAGCGAACCGTTTGGGCGGCAATGCACTGGCTGATACCCAGGTGTTCGGTAGGATTGCCGGTGTGAGCGCATCAAAGGCCGCAAAGGAAAGCGAACTCAAAAGCAATGAGGAAATGGTTCGTGAAGAAGCCTCAAGAATTGAGGGCCTGATTAAAAAAGGGTCCATAAAACCGAAGGAATTCAAAAACAGAATCAAAAACCTGATGTGGGAAAAGGTTGCAATAGTCCGTGAAGAAAAGACTTTGAACGAGGCATTGGGCCAGCTTCAGGAAATGCAGAAGGAACTTGCTGATTTGGATGTCAGCGACAAAAAACAATACAATACTGATTTAGTAACCGCCCTTGAAGTAATAAACATGATTGAAATCTGTATCTTAACTGTTAAATCAGCGATCATACGCAGAGAAAGCCGTGGTGCACACTTCAGAAGCGATTTTCCTGAAACTAAGGATGAATGGAAAAAGAGTATAATAATAAATAAAAATAAAATAGAATTTGAAGCTAGATAGCTTCTTTTAATTCTTTTATGGCCTGTTTGGCTTTAGCATATATTTCATCCTCATCCAAAGTAGTCAATTTCTTATTTTCCATTAATATTTTACCGTTACAAATGGTAGTGTCTACATTTGAACCGTTAGCGGAATAAATTACATTGGAGGACAAAGATGAACTGTCCGGAACCATATTGGCACTGTTGGTGTCTATTAAAATAATGTCTGCCTTTTTACCGACTTCAATAGAACCTATCTCATCGTCTAATCCCAAAGCTTCGGCACCTTTAATGGTAGCCATTTCAATGGCTTCATCGGAAGTCAATACCTTAGGATCCAAGGTTGAAACCTTTTGAAGCAAACTGGCAGTCTTCAACTCTTCAATCAAGTCAAGATTGTTGTTTGAAGAAGCACCATCGGTACCTATGGAAACACAGATATCATTTTCGATCAGTTTTGAAACCGGAGCAACACCTGAAGCCAATTTCATGTTACTGCAAGGGTTGTGTGACACTTTTACACCATGCTTTTTGATTATTTCGATTTCCTCATCACTTAACCATACACAGTGTGCAGCAACAACATCAGAACCTAAAAATCCGATTTTTTCCAAGTATTCGAATGGCCTTATGCCTCTTTCATCCAAACTGTCATTGATTTCCTTCTGGGTTTCAGAAACATGTATATGAATTCCAATGTTATGCTCATCAGCCAGTTCACGTACTTTAACGAGGAGTTCCTCTGAAGCTGTATATGGGGAGTGTGGACCGAAAAATACCTTGATTCTTCCGTCAGCCATTCCATTGCAGGTATCATATAGCGCCATGTTTTCCTTAATTTCAGCTTCTCTCCTTTCGGCATCGCTAAAGTCTATCATTCCATATGACAGGACTGCCCTGATTCCAGCATCATCAACTGCACGGGCAACATCTTCCATGTAGAAGTACATGTCAGAAAATGTTGTTGTTCCTGATTTTATTAACTCAACAGCTCCCAAAAGGGCGCCAATATAACAGTAATCACCATTGAGATTTGCTTCCATCGGCCATATATGATCGTTCAGCCAACTGTCAAGGCTCAAGTCATCGGCAAGGCCTCTGAATAATGTCATTGACAAATGAGTGTGAGTGTTGATTAATCCCGGAAGTAGTATTTTGCCTTCCGCATCGATTATCTTATCAGCATTGCTGTCGTCGATTTCATCGGAAATTTCAGCGATTAAATCGTCTTTAATTAATAAGCATTGCTTTTTGTTTTCAAAATTATTCGGGTTTAAAATTAATGCGTTTTTAATCAAAATAGTATTATTCATGATAACACCTTAAAAAAAATAAAAAAAAGTTAGCTAAAAATATTTATAAGTTTTTGATAGCTAATTTAATATCATCTGCTTTAACAGTTTTACGTTTTGCGATTTTTGCAACATTGTTTGCTTCTTTAGCAACATCACGAGCTACTTCTTCTAAGTAGTCAGCTAATGCAGCTTTTGCATCTTCGCTAACTCTTTCTGCACCAGATTCTTTGATGATTCTTGCGATAGGAGCTTTTGGTATTTCAGACATAATTTTCACCTCACATAAATTCTGTTAAAACTTATTATTATCAACTAATAATAAGTTAAATAAGATATAATATATCTTAATATTTAAATATTTCGCTAAATTATGCCATGATTTAAAAATCGATGATAAAAATTTCCAAATTCTTAAAAATAAAAGTAGTAATATTTATTATAAATCAATAAAGATTATTAATAACAATATTTAAATAATATTATCAGATAAAAAAAATTTTGAGAAGATATGATGAAAATTAAAATTGCGGTTCCTTCAAAAGGAAGAATCAGTGAACCATCTATAAACATCTTGGAAAAGGCAGGACTTGGATTAATCGATAAAAGCAATCGTAAACTAATTTCAAAAACATTCAACGAAAATATAGAAGTTATGTTTGCAAGAGCATCCGACATACCTGAATTTGTCAATGACGGTGTGGCTGACATTGGAATAACAGGTGTGGATTTGATAAGGGAAAATGAAGCGGATGTATGTGAACTGCTTGACCTAAGATTCGGACAGACAAAACTGGTCCTGGCGGCTCCTGAAGAATCAAACATCAATTCAATAAATGACATCACAGAAGACATGAAAGTGGCTACCGAATTTCCTGTCTTAACAAAAAAATATTTGCAGGAAAAAGGTTTGGATTTGAAAATCGTCAAATTGAGCGGATCAACCGAAGCGGCTCCTTTCATTGGTATTGCAGACTTGATAACAGACCTTACAAGTACAGGAACTACTCTTAAAATGAATCATTTGGAAATCATTGATATAATACTGGAAAGTTCCATTAAGCTCATCGCAAATCATGACAGCCTAAAAGATAAAAGGGAATTGATTGAAGCTGTAAGCACAAGTATAAAAGGTGTGCTTGATGCAGACAGAAAGAAACTGATCATGATGAACGTTGATGAAAGCGATTTGAATAAAGTAAAAGAAGTGATGCCATCAATGGGTGGCCTGACAATATCCGAAGTATTATCCGATAAAAAGACTGTTGCCGTGCAAGCGGTGATTGATGAAAAAGAGGTTTTTGAACTTGTCAATGATTTGAGAAATGCCGGTGCCCGTGATATTCTCGTTGTGCCAATTGAAAGAATAATCTAAAAAGGTGGTTAAAATTTTCAAACTGAAAAACATTATTTCAATTAAAGACTTTGAAAGAGAAGACATAGAATATATTCTTGATGAAGCTTCCACATTAGAAGATATCGCTCAATCCAAAGCGATTTCAGATGAATTAAAAGGAAAAGTATTAGGTTTGATGTTTTTTGAACCATCAACAAGAACAAGAATATCCTTTGAAACTGCGATGAAACGTTTCAATGGGCAATGCATTGGATTTGCAAGCAGCGACTCAAGTTCTGTTTCAAAAGGTGAAAGCATTGCAGATACCGCCAAAATGTTTGAAGCATACAGCGATGCGCTTGTAATCAGACACGAGCTTGAGGGAGTATCAAAATTCATATCAGACCTAGTAGATGTTCCTGTCATAAATGCCGGTGACGGTGCAGGACAGCATCCTACACAGACACTGCTCGACCTATACACCATAAGAGATGAAATCGGATCAATCGACAATTTAAATATCGCTTTGATTGGAGATTTGAAATTCGGCCGTACTGTGCATTCACTAGCCCAATCCTTAACCTTATTCAATAACATTAAAATTTATCTTGTATCTCCTCAGGAACTCAGAATGCCTCAGGAGATTCTGCATGACTTAAACAAAACCAATGTCGAGTATGTAGAGGTTGATAACATTGAGGATATTATCGATGACGTTGACGTGCTGTATGTAACCAGAATCCAAAAAGAGCGTTTTGTCGACATTGACGATTATTTAAAAATAAAAGGCGCCTATATCATCAACAAAAAAATGTTGGAAGGCAAGGATTTGATTGTAATGCATCCACTGCCAAGAATTGATGAAATCGCCGGTGATGTTGACGATACCAAATATAATAAATATTTCAAACAAGCAGCAAATGCAGTACCGGTTAGGATGGCGATTTTAAAAACTTTAATTAAAAACAACCCTAAATAGAGTAAAGAGCTGTTTCAAGTAAAGTTTCATCACATTGAAGTTTAATTATGTTAGTTCTACCTTTTCCACGGCCACGTGAAACTGTGTTTGTAGAAATTATACCGAGCAATTCAAGCTCATTTATGAAATCAAATATCCTTCTGTAAGTCACAGCATCCTTTTTGGAAATCTCAGTGTATGACTCATAAAGTTTTCCGGATGTTATTTCCTCTTTTTGTTTTGTCAATGTTAATATGGCTAACAGAAGCCTTTGCTGCTGAAGCGGAAGGGTAGATAAGATTTCACTGACTTTATTGTGTTCTATTCTTTCCTTAGCTCTTTTTACATGATCGCTTGTCACTTTTTCACTGGCTTCATCAAAAGCCAATTCACCAGCATTCTTTAAAAGGTCCAATGCATATCTTGCATCGCCTTCCTCTTTAGCGGCCATTGCAGAACATAGCGGAATGACATCGCCATTCAATACATCATCATTGAATGACAATCCAGCCCTTTCGGATAAAATGTCTGACAATTGATCCGCTCCATAAGGTGGAAATACGATTTCCTTGTCGTTTAGACTGCTTGTAACCCTTGATTTGATTAAATTTTTAAAGTCAAGATAGTTACTGATTGACAGGACTGCAACATTGTCTGTTCTGGTTAATGTGTATAATATCCCGTCACCATCCTTATCAAGCAATATATCGATTTCGTCCAAAATAACAATCAGCTGCAGCTTTTTGCCATAGGCATTTGTTCTGAATAAGCTTCTGAATGCATTGACAACTTCCGCCTTGGTCCATCCACGATTTGGAACATCACGTCCGAGCCTGTTACATAACTCTGCAATAACCTGATATTCTGTGGTGAAGTCCGTGCATCTGATATATTCTATTTTTACGAAGATGTTTTCGTTGTCTGCAACTTCCATCAGCTGTTCACGTGCAAATTTAGATGCAGCTGTTTTTCCTGTTCCTGTCTTACCGTATAAAGTAACATTGGATGGAGTGACATTATCCAAAACATCAACCCAGTTTCTAGCAATTTCCCTGATTTGCACATCCCTGTGCACTAACTTTTCAGGCAAAAATCTGTGATCCAACGGTTTCTTGTTTTTAAATATATGATTTTTCCTTCTGTTTGAAATAAGTTCTTCATCCTCAAAAATATTCGCCATCTTTACCACCTAAAAAAATAAGTAAATAACAAAAATGTCATGAGTATAATTTCCAGTGTTATTATTATTAAATAGCTAATAAATAAAGCTTTTTATTACAAGCTATGAAAATTGTATTAACAATTGAAAAATGTCATGAATTTAATTTGATTAAATTAAGTTAAATTAAATAAAAATAATTATTTATCGTTAAAATAAAAAATTAATGAATATTAAGTTTTATAATAAAAAAATATTCGATTTTTGAAGTTTAATTTTTAAATGTGAAATAGTGTTATTTCAAATATAAGATAATGATTTCAAGTGTAATTATTTCTAAAAAAAATGAATTCACACCCGCCAAATCACTCAATGAACATCAACATCATAAAATTTATCATGATTCTTCACAAAGACAGAGAGGTCCGTTTCAAGTGTAACATATTTTGTCGAAAAGCCCAAAATGAAGACATATATTTCAAGTGTAAAAAATCAATTATTGCACTATTATTATGAAAAAAAGGAATATTAACATGTCAAATCAGCAAAACAAGTAAAAAAATAAAAGATAAATTTCAAGTGTTACAGTTGAAATAGACCCCTTCAGTCTTACAATATCAACGAAAACGTTTCACTTGAAATGCACCCCTCCCTCTCTAAACGAACATGTCATTTTGGTTGGAAGGTGTGACGTTGATTTGAACTGATCCGAAAGTTTTGTCGATTAGCCAAATGCAGTGAAGTTTAGCCTTAAAAATACGTTTGAGGGTTCTGAAAAATTCATTTTTAGTAATTCCATCCTCAAATATTTGTTCAGTAACGACAAATTGCTGCAGGATGTCCTGTGCAACCTGAAGCTCAAAATCAACCAGGAAATTATTCAAACCAAAGTTCAAATCCATGATGAAATCCTTTTGAGTCTTATTGTCAGCTTGCTTCATCAAGTCCAAATGTTGTGGAGCAACTTGGGTAGCGCATGCAACAATCAGGCAGTCCTTACCTTCTGGCTTTACAACATCCATGATATTTTCCTTTGGAAACTCAATGATATAGTGAAAATCAGCATTTTCATCGTATTTGACTTCCCTTAACAAATCTTCTTCAGATAACCATTGTCTAACATTTTCTTCAAGATTCATAATATCATCATTTAATTAAAAATTTATAATAAATTATTTATTTTTTAATTATATAAATTAAACTATGATAGATTTTAATAATTTGATTAATGATATAATAACAACAAAAATAAGCTGCATTACATCATTAAAATTATTTTTATTTATTATATTTGCACTGATAATATCATTGATAATAGATATGGCTTTTGGGGAGCTTCCAACAAGAATACATCCTGTTGTTGTGATGGGATCAATTATCAATTTCTTTAAAAGAATGTTTATAGGAATTAAAAACAGGATATCAGGATTGTTTGTTGTTGTTGGAGTTTATCTAGTGTCTATTATTATATTATATTTAATTTATTTAATTTGCAGTTGGAATTTCGTTTTGTTTTTCATTGTTTTTGCAATACTATTGTCATCGACATTTTCAGTCAATATGCTGTTGAAGACCGCAGATGATGTGAAATGTGCGCTTGATGAAAGCATTGGCAAGGCAAGGCAAATGGTATCCTATCTGGTTAGTCGTGACACTGATGAGCTGACGGAATCCTTCATCGTTTCAGCCACTATTGAAAGCCTGACTGAAAACATAACGGATTCATATGTTGCACCTGTTTTATATTATTTCATCTTTGGTGTTGTCATTTTATTGCATCCTATAGACAATCAGCTGTTTTATCTGCTTTTGATTCCAATGGCATACAGAATTTCAAACACCCTTGATGCAATGCTTGGATACAAGACTGACGAGCTTATTGACATTGGTTTTGTCCCTGCAAAGATAGATGACATATTGAATTTCATTCCTTCACGAATAGCAGGAGTATTCATTGTCATTTCGGCTTATCTGCTAAATCTTGACGGTAAAAATGCATATAAGGTAATGATGAGAGATGCAAGAAAATGCCCGTCACCTAATTCAGGTTATACCATGGCAACAACAGCCGGAGCATTGAACATTCAGTTGATTAAAAAGGATACCTATATTTTAGGTGATGACAATAAAGTTATAACAAAAGAGGATATTTCAAAAGCGGTAAGCCTGTCAAAAATAACAATTAACCTGTTTACGATTGTCATTATATTTTTACTTTCTTTAATTTATGTGATATTATGAAAATAGCAATAATTTCTGTATCAAAAAAGGGCCAGGAATTGGCATTTGATTTAAAGAATAAATTAGATTCAGATTCCACAATAATAAAATGTGATTTATATCATAAAAATGTCAAGAAATGCATTCCTATTTTATTTTATGAATATGATGCAATCATTGCCGTCATGGCTTCAGGCATATTAATCAGATCGATTGCACCTCTAGTTGAATCCAAAGTCACAGACCCTGCCGTGATAAACATAGACGATAACGGAAAATTTGTGATATCTGCATTATCAGGGCATTTGGGCGGTGCCAATGAGCTTGCTGGTAAGGTTGCCGGTTTGATTGATGCAACACCTGTCATAACAACTTCAACTGACGTCAACAAAAAATTGGGAATTGACGTTCTGGCAAAGGATCTGTATTTATCCATTGACAATACAAAGGAGATCTTGCACTTCAATAAAGCCATATTGGAAGGCCGTGAAATCTCACTAACTGTCAATCCAGACATGAATTTTGATTATTTGTTTGATTATCTGAATAATGTTACACTTGAAATCGATGTTTCAATTGAATATTCGCCAAAAGTCAATACAGATGAAATACATGTCAGTTTTGATGACCATGAAATGACATTGAAAGAGAGAAAGATAGTTGTCGGAATAGGATGCAGGCGTGGAAAGGAATGTAGGTTCATTTATGATGGGCTTAAAAAATCATTGGATGATTTGAAAATACTTCATTCAAGAGTTAACTTGCTTGCTTCAGCTGAAATAAAGAAAGATGAAAAGGGCATTCTTGAATTGTCCAAAAAATTGAATATACCTGTTGAATTTGTTGAAATTGACAAATTGAAATTGTTTGAATCAAGTGATGTTTCCAAATCGGAATTTGTTTATTCGAAGTTTGGCATTTATGGCGTTTGCGAACCGTCAGCATTGATAATGGCAGGTTTTGATTCAGAATTAATATACAAAAAAACTTCATATGAAGGCGTTACAATAGCGGTTGCCATCTCAAAATAATATTTTATAAAAAATAGTAAAAAACTAAATTAGATTGCTTCTAATTTAGATAGAACTTCCCAAATTAAAGTTCTTGCATGCACTGGAATATTAGGATCATTACTTATTTCATCTAATTTTCCAAGAACAGTACTTATTCTTACAGATTGGTCTTGTTCATCATCCTTTAACAATTCACAAGACTGACTTGCTGCTTCCCTGATATTACGAGGAACAGTGTTATTATCTGAAATATAGTCAAGAATTTCACATACTTCTTCAATTGCTTGATTACTCATTTATTCTCCCTCCAAAATAAAATAATTAAAATAAGTAAAAATAACTATTAAGATAATATTTGTCTGTAATAGATTTAAATAGTTTTTGGTAATGAGATGTATTTTATTAGAAAAATATATATTTTATTAAAATGAATTATTATACATGTCAGATGTAAGCAAAACCACAATAAATTTACCAGTAGATTTAAAAAAAGAATTGAAAAAAATGGCAATTGATGAAGACACTTCATTATCCGGATTAATCATTAAAATGATTGAAGAAGGAATGAAAAACAGAACTAAAACAAATGTAATTTCAGATGAAGATTAATCATTATCTTCAACTGAATTTAACATTAACGTAATAAATTGAGTTTTAGCGGTCTCTTCAACAAAAACTGCAAGCAACATCGCTTCTTTTAAACAGTCACTTACACAAATCACACCATGATTTTTTAAAATAAGTACATCTTCCCTACCAAGGCCTTCACTAGCATTTTTTGCAAGTTCGTCACTTCCTGGCTTTTCATAGCCGATGGATTGAAGATATGGTGTTACTATAGGTCCGAAACCTTCTAGCCTTTTGAGCTTTTTGTTTGAAAAGGCAAATCCTGTTGCATAGGGGGAATGGGTGTGCACAATGGCATTAACGTCAGATCTTTTTTTATAAATTTCCAAATGCATGTTTACTTCAGAAGATGGCTTTCCCTTAGTCAGGACATTACCGTCCATGTCAACAAGAACGATATCCTCTTCACATAAGTTTGATAGGGATTTCAATGTTGGAGTAATGGCAACCACATTTCCAAATCGTGCACTGATGTTTCCAGATTTTCCGGAAACCAAACCCTTATCATAGATTTCATTAGAGACGTCAATAATCTCAGCAATATTCTTTTTCATAAAAATAACCTCTATAAGAATTTAAAGTGTCTGTATTTTCCTTTATGAAGGACAGGTACTTCAGCAGGGGTAGGATTGATGTTGTAAATTTTCTGGAACTCTGTCTGAGTCTGGAATGTACCTGAATTAATCAGATGAACTCCCTTATACTTTTTGTAGCTGTTAATGTGAATATGGCCTGTATGGAAAACATCAGGAACCTCATCAATAACAAGATAGTCTTCAAGTTCTGATGCCAGTGGAGTTCTTTCACCATAAATTGGAGCCAAATGTCTTTTTTGAAGTAATTCAACCATAATTTCATCACTTTTCTCATATTCAAAGCTCTTGATGGCCATAACCAGATCGTCAAAACTGCGTCCGTGGTAGATTAATACATTGATTCCGTCAAGGGAAACTACACCCGGATTTGAAATGAATTCGACATTGTCAAGCTCATACAGTGCCTTTGCATATTCCTCAGGCACGGCCGGCTGCGGCTCAGCGACTCTTGATGCATCGTGGTTTCCAGGAGCAATGATTATTTTGATGTCACTTCTGATATTGCCTAAAAACCTTGCAGCTTCGTTATACTGTTCTGTAATATCCTTAATGGCGAGTTCCTTGTCCTGGTTAGGATATACTCCTATACCGTCCACGATATCTCCGCCGATAATCAGGTATTTGACATCTTCAGCAACTCTTCTTTGCTCCTCATCACCGGCTTCACAGTTAATCCAGTCAATGAATCTTTGAAAAGCGTCCTCTAGAAATGTCAGACTTCCAATGTGAACATCTGAAAGAAATACGATACCGAAGTCCATTTCCTTTTCAGGTATGCTTAAAACACCAGGGTTTATTATTTCCTGTCCAAAGGCGAAACCGGCATCATTGCTTTTGTTTGCAATGACTCCAACAACCTCGTCCCTGACAAGCTTTTCGGCTTCTGCAAATAATTCCTCATTTTTGTTTGAAAATAGAATGGAGATGTTTCCAGTGTCATCTTCAAATTCTACGATTTTATGACCATTTTTACTGGATCTGATTTCACGAACCATCAGAATCAGGCTTAAGCTATCCATTCCGTCATCAATATCAGCTATTTTCGTATAGTTTCTAAGGTCAGGTCGTCTGGACAGTATCTTAGCAAGCTTTTCATATCTGCTTTTAAAATAGGAAATGAGGTTTTCAAGCTCACCGCTTGTGTATGATTTTTTACTGGTGTCCTGAATGATTTTAAAGTCATATTCGACATTTGTCTTTTGTTCATTTCTTTTGAATTTGATTTTAGTATTCTTAATGGTTTCAGAAGCTTTTTCAATGGCTTCGTTTACATAGTGCTCAGGCTCATCACTTTGCTTTTTAAGGTCATCAATGGAATCAGGCTTTTTGGCTTCGACTTCTTTATTGCCGGAGCTTTTAGGCTTTTCGTCCATGACCTTTTTAGGCGGCTGCGCTTTTGCATCTGAAACTTTTTTAGCAGGCTGTGGTGTTTTGTCAACAGTCTTTTCAGTTTCTTCTTTGGGCTTGATTAAGGTGTCCTGATTATCCTTTTCAGGTGCTGCCTTAATTCCGGTGATTTCATCTATGGTTTCGCCGCTGACGCAAACCAAATCCTTAGATGTAAATTTATCACTTTTCAATTTGACTATTAAATTAGATGCAAAATCCAGAGGGTTATCTGCCTTCATGACCTTGTCATAAGCTTCAGGTGATAGGTTAATTCCTTTTTTTGCAAACTTTAATAGAATTTTATTAGTTGACATACTGATAGAAAATTTATTTCTCTATGTTAATAAACTTTGAGAATTTTAAAAATCAATATTGATTTAATTGTGTGAATTTGGGTTAGGTTTATTATATATTAGACATATAATTTAAAACATTATATAATCTATATTTATAAAAGATTAATGATTGTGATAAAATGGCAAGTAAAATACTTAGAGTTATACTAATAATAGTGTTATTTATCGTATTTTTTGAATTGGGTCTATTTAGTTCATATACCATCGTAACAGCTGAGGCTCCTAACTTCCATGGATTGGTAGATATGCAGATTTCAAAAATACAGGAATTCTTCAATCCACAGAAGGTTAACGACGTTTTGATTAAAGACCCGACTCCAGTCAACATTTCAAACAAAAAGGATGTGGCGCTTAAGATGGAATCGCTGTCGAAAGTGGATGGAGTGAATGTTGATTCAATGAATATAACAACATTCGATGACCCTGATAACAAAAACATTACCATAAACGTTGAGGCATTGGGTTATGCTTCACCTAACCAGACATCAGGACAGATTGTCATCAGTCAGGATCCGTCGTACAAGGTCATGGCAACAGGTAAGGCGACATATGGTGAAAATGGTCTGAGAGCAGATAAAAATACAGTTACGATAACTTCTGTTTTAAAATTGTACTAGTGATATAAATGATTAATGTAATAGGAATTGGCCAAAATAGGGACAATATGACTTTAGGGGCTATCAAAGCCATTGAAGAGTCCGACGTTATCATCGGCTACAAAAAATATGTAGACCAAATTGAGGACTTAATCGAAGGAAAGGAGATAGTCAAAAAAGGAATGGGCGACGAGATAGCCAGAGCTGAATTTGCCATTAAAAAAAGTCAGGAAGGCCAAACAGTTTCATTAATCAGTTCCGGGGACCCTGGTGTATTCGGAATGGCAAACGTATTATATCAGATAGTAAGCAAATATGATGATGTTGAAATAAAGGTTTATCCCGGAGTGTCAGCCCTGAACTATGCATCAAGTCATTTGGGCGCTCCATTACACGACTTTGCTGCAATAAGCTTGAGCAATATCCTCACTCCCTTATCAGAAATTGAAAAGAAGTTGAGATATGCGCTTGAAGCCAATTTAATAGTTGCAATCTATAATCCCATAAGCAAAACACGTAAGGAACCTTTCAGAAGATTCAAACAATGTGTTTTGGATATCAAGGGTGAAGATGCATTGATAGGCATCATCGACAGTACTTATGATCCTCCAAAAGCAACAATCGTTGAAGTTAAGGATTTGACAGAAGACCTTGTTAACATGTCCTGCACATTGATTGTCGGAAATGACATAACCTATGTCCAGGACGGTAAGATGATAACACCGAGAGGATATGTAATCAGGTCCAAGATTCATCCATTATCACAAAATCATTATGAAAAATTCTTGAATGGCGAAGTGGCCCATGGTCCGAACCGTGAATGCGAATTCTACCCTTGCCATTGGGATGGCCAATACTGTGATTTCTGCTATTGTCCATTTTACCCCTGCGGTGATTCTGCAACAGGGGGAGAGTGGATTAAGGGCAAGGGAGTGTGGAACTGTACAAACTGCCATTGGCTACATCAAAAGGAAACCGTTGAATATATCAGAGGGCCTTTGGAAAACATTCTTGAAGACGTTGAAGATTTGAAAACCAAAAAGAAAACTTTATTGAAACTTAGAAAATCATGCTTATTGAAAACAGACCCAAATGATCTATAGGGGAATTTGAATTGACAATTAAAAATCTTTTAATAGAAATGAAAAACATGTCGGAGTTAATGGTGGATTTAGCTTATTCGGCTGTTTTATTCAACAGTAAAGCAGCAGCTGAAGAAGTTATTGCACTTGAAAATGAAGTCAACTCCATGAATTACGAAATTAAAAAGGAATCGCTGGTAGCGGCCAGATCATATGAAGATGCAGAGAAACTAACAGCATTGATTGAAATTGCCGAAGCTGCTGAAACTATGGCAAATGCTGCTAAGGATTTGGCTGATTTAGTAATAACAGGGTTCAAACCACACCCTGTATTTAAGATGGTTATGGAAGAGTCTGACAAAAGCATTGTCAGGGTTTCCATTGACGAGTCATCAGAACTTGCCAATAATACTTTAGGAGATTTATTATTGGTAAACCGTACCGGTATGCGTGTTATTGCAATCAGAAGAGGTTCATCATGGATTTATGGACCGGATAAACATACCACACTTTTACCGGACGATACATTAATTTTAAAAGGAACAGATGAAGGTGCCGATTTGCTTGAAAAATTAGCGGCAGGAACCTGTTCTTTAGAAGATATTCCAGAAGAATTAGAAGAAGACTAAGGAAGTGAAAAAATGATTATGGGTAGTGATATGTGTGACAGACAAACAGAAGAAGATTCGCACTCCACTATCTGTAAAATGGTCTGAGTTTTACGCAGAGCATAAATCAGTCATTAAAGAAGGATTAATAGCCCTTTTAATTTGCGCTATTGGAGACCTATGTGCTGGTGTTATTCTGGGTAAGATGACCTTTTTCCTTGAAACATTTCCGGGATTGCTGGTGGTAATTCCTGGAGCTATTGGAATGAGAGGAAATATTTTCGGTTCTTTTGCATCAAGATTATCAACCAACCTTCACATTGGTATAATATCACCGGAATTCGAGTTTTCAGAGCAGTTAAACTATAACATATACTCATCTTTTGTTTTGACAATGGTATTGTCATTGTTTTTAGCAATTATAGCTAAGATTCTATGTATCTTACTGCATCAACCGTCCATGAGTCTAATAGATTTCATGCTAATCTGTGTGTTTGCAGGAATAATTTCAAACTTGATTATGCTTCCGATTACAATGTTCGTGTCATTTAAAAGCTATGAACATGGATGGGACCCGGACAACATAACAAGCCCTATCATTGCTGCATTCGGAGATCTGCTTACACTTCCGGCTATAATTGCATCAATATTTATTCTACAGGCAATGAACTTCAGCTTCATTTTTAAGGATGCCGTTCTTGTCATCGTTTTAATTGCTGTCTGCATCAGCTTTATTTATTGTTATCGTCTATCATATGAGACAAATACCATTTTAAAACAGTCTACACCTGTCCTGCTTTTATGTTCCTTTTTAGGAGGGGCAGCAGGAAGCATCTTGAACTCAGCACTTGAAACATTGCTTACAAACGCAAGTCTACTGACCTTATTGCCGCTGTTTTCAGGAGAGAGCGGAAGTTTAATAAGTATTTTGGGAGCCAGATTATCTTCAGGACTTCACTCAGGTTTGGTTGAACCGTTCAACAAGCCGAAGGGTGAAGCTGTTCATAATTTTGTGATTTGCTTTATTTTGGCGATTATAGTCTTCCCGCTAATCGGTCTTTTGGCAGAAGGATCATCCTTCGCTTTGGGAGTGGTCGGTGTCGGATTCGATAAGATAGTTGAAATAAGCACAATGTCCGGGCTTATTTTAGTGGCTATAATGGTAATTCTTGTATATTACGTTTCCATTACCTCATACAATCATAATTTGGACCCGGACAATATAGTGATTCCTATTTCAACCAGTATCACAGATTCAATTTCAAGTTTTGTCCTGATTTCAGTTTCACTGCTCCTGTTGGGCACTTTGATTTAATACCATGCCTTCATGACGAATTCGCATTCATTTGTTCTGAAATAGTCATACTCAAGGAGATCCTTATCAAAGTTTTTAGGGACTGACACCAGCAATGCCTTTGGATGTGGCTTGTCAAGATGAACAAACACTACAGCACTATCATCATCGTAAAAATCAAATTTATCATTTAGATAAATCACATCAGACATTGCGGTTTCCCAGTATTTATCCTTTACAACTCTTGTAGTGTCTACAATGTATGATAAGTCATATTCCTCTGTCGTGTCAATCAGCAGATAGTAATCAGACTTTTTAAGGTTTCCCGGAAATACCTTAAAGTAGTTACAGCTGCATTTGTCCTGCGAATGGTGCTTGTTGCACTTTCCCTTGATTTCGAAATTTTTCAGGACATAACTTTTGTAGAATTCACATTTCACCAGTCTTGTAAGGGAAAAAACGTTTTCACCTTCACCACTTTCACCGATTTTTACACTTGAAATGCAGCTCTCCTTCGGTATCAGTTCCATCGATGTGTGGATTTTAGATGTGAAGAGTTTTTCAAAAACCAGCTTGTCATAATCCTTTCCAAGGGCTATGAATTTTGAATATGAAACGCTGTTGGGAATTGTTTGACCTTCCTCATTGACGACTGCAAGGCCGGGGGTGCCCTTGCCATATTCATTCCAGTTATCAGGAATGCCCGGATTGTTTATAAGATTGTCAATGACTTCTGAGGTCAACTTTTCCATATTGTTCGCTTCAACTTCTTTTGTGGCCTTTTCGGTTGAATTTTCAATGGATGAAAGGATTGCACCAAAAATCACCAGGATTATGATGAGGATTATTCCGATTTCAATAGCTCTCATTGCCAACCAGCCCATATTTCTTTCTGTGTGATGAGTCCAGAATCAAGCTGTCCCAGTCATTCGGATTTATCTTTTCGCCGTTATAGTGATCTGCAAAAACCACATGGTCAGAACATGACAGCGATTCATTTCCAAGAGGCGTATGCGTCTGGATAAATACTTCCATGCCATAATGTGGACATTTTCCCTTTCCCTCCAGCCTGCACAGATAACAGCTTCCGTCAGCGCTTTCATGGAAATAGCCGGTATCAAGACAATCCTTCAAGACTCCGGGGTCTCCATGGTGAACATATGGGTCATAAGGACATTTTTTCATCGTTAGGGGAGCTGTCGCTTCAATGTATGATTCGGGTGAGTCGAAATTATGTAGGAGCATATACGCTGAAAGTGCGGTCTTATAATGGATTTTATCATTATATGCCATCACGCCGGATGCAATTGTCAGCTTTGCAATCGGCAGCGGGTCTCTTAAGCCCTCAATTGATGTGTTTCTTTCGATTATCTGTGAAAATTTCTCATTTCCCTTTTTTCCATTCAGTTTTACTTTAAACAATACTTTCCATGGTGAATCAGTTGGTTCGACAGATATCACCTCAGAAGATATGTCCATATCATATTTTTTCTTGAATTCCTCGTTTTTATCTTCTAAAATTTTATTCAAATTCTTTCTTATTTGATTGGGGCTGTCTCTTATATGCAGTCCATTGTAAACCTTTTGAGTAGCTTGGGCTATTGCATCCCTTCCTAAAATCTCCAAATTGGCTGAATAGTCATCTATGACATATTTGAAGTTATCATTATTTTCAGAGCCAATGTTTGAGTTTTGAATGAATGTTATTGTTGTTATAACAAAAATTGAGATTAACAAAAGCGCTACAATCAGGATAGCAGTGGTTCCTACAATAATATTGCCTTTTGAGTCTGGTTTTTTCGCTTTCATTTTTAAGAATTTGGTCTGGAATTTATAAATTATTTCTTGAAGTGCGACTGTATGATTTTGTGTAAATGCGCATAACTCGCAAATATTCACTATAAGTTAAAAACAATATTGTAATGACCTTATTTTTTATAAATCAAGGTAAATATTGCTTTATTATCGTTAAAACTTTATATACTATCAAATTTAACAGTAATATGTACTAGTATGTTTTAAATTCAGATTTCATGAAATCTCAAAAATAATTTTTTGAGGTGAAAATATGCCAAGAGTTAATAGAGTTCATCATGTTAATGATGTGACGAATGTGTATTTTTCAAATGTTATTCCAAAAGTATTGCACAGGTATTTTCGCCTGCCGGGCAAGTTTGTGAGAAATTACACAACAAGAATCGTTAAGCGTGACGGCAGTGAAGGTGAAATGGACTGGCTAATTTTGGTCGAACCGGATGGCCATAGGTTATTTGAGAAAATACTGATTAATGTTGAGTTTCAGTCATCAAGAGTGACAAAAGAAAAGATTAAAATCATCTCAGAGTATAAGGATTATGCCAAAACGTATTATGGTCTTCCTGTTCTAACCGTAATAATCATAACTGACGGATATGAATATTCGGAAGTTGAATATAGTAGGGTTGACTCTGATATTCTCATGCCAATCTTTATTCGCATGGATTTCGATGAAATAATCGAAAGGTTAAATAATCTTGAAGAAAAAATACTTAATCATATTGAATTGAGTGAAGATGATGGATTGGACATGGTTTTCCTTCCGATGTTTGCTCCTAAAAAAGAGGGAAAATGGATTACTGAGAAGGTTTTACACTTGTTTAACATGGACAAGACTTTGAAAAAGCCTTTTAGGGGACATGTCGGCTATGGCATATCTTTAATGGTTAAAAAGTATTTCAAATCAACATCAAAAGCAGAGGAGTTATTAAAAATGTTAGAGGAAAAAGTTAATGATTCAAAACTTAGGATTGTAGCAGAATTTGAGGAAGATTATGCAAGGCAAGTCTATGAGAGGAAATTGGCGGATATGGATAAGGCTATATCTGATAAGAATAAGGCTCTTGCAGATAGGGATAAGGCTCTTGCTGAAAAGGATGAAGAAATAAAAGTCATGCTTGAGAGGAAAGATGACGAAATTAAAGTCCTCAAAGCAAGGCTTGAAGAAAATGGAATTTCATATTAAGATTTTAAATGGGATGATTATATCTCATTTTCAATCACTATTTTTTTAAAATTAATACTTTTTTTTGTTTTAACACGTTTTAATTAATACTTTCAATACCTATTTATATTATTTAAGATAAATTATACATATTGAAAATTATTAGGAGGATTCACATGTCTGATACTGTAAGAACATGGCGTCATATACAACAAAGATACAATCTTATAGGCTCCAAATGTAACACCTGTGGTGAAGTTTTCTTCCCATCCCGTGTTGTTTGTCCTAACTGTAGGAGAAAAGGGGACCTTGAACCTTTCCAATTTTCTGGAAAAGGAAAAATATATACTTATTCAGTTATTAGATCAGCACCTGATGACTTTAAAAAATCAGCTCCATATGCTGTAGCGGTCATTGAACTTGAAGAAGGTGCAAAATTAACCACCCAACTCGTCGACTGTGATGTAGATTCACTTGAAATCGGCGATGATGTTGAAATGGTATTTAGAAGAGTTAGAGAGGATGGAGAAGACGGAGTAATCTCATATGGATACAAATTCAAAGTTATCAAATAATACCGGTGTTATTCTCGTAAGTCACGGCAGTACCTTGCCTTACGCTGAAGAGGTATTTACACAAATCAAAGAAAAATTCATCAAAAAAACAAATCTTGTGGCTGAAATAGGATACATGAAAGTCTCAGAGCCTACAATTGCAGGTGCTGTAGATATTCTAAAGGATGAAGTTGATGATTTGGATAAAATCATTGCTTTACCTGTATTTTTAGCTCCAGGAATTCACACCAACATCGATATTCCGCAATTATTGGGTTTGGAACCACTTGAAGAGGATCCAAGATGTCCTGACGGAAACTATCCGCCGGAACATTACTTGTCAATAGCTCCTGACGTCGATTTTGACGGCGAAATTGAATTGTTAAGTTCAATCGGACCAAGGGATGAGCTATTGGATATAATCGATAAGAGAATTAATGAAGCTTTGGCAGAATCCGAATTGGATGACAGTGCAAAAACAGGAATTTTGCTTGTAACCCACGGTTCAAGGCTTAACTACAACAAGGAATTTGCAACCGCATTATACAACAAGTTTGAAAAGACCTGCGAGTTGCCTTCAAGCTTTGGATTCATGGAATTGTGCGGTCCGAGCATACCTGAATCAATCAACAAACTTGTTGATGAAAACGGTTTGGAAAGATTGGTTGTCGTACCGGTATTTATTGCTCCTGGAATGCACACAACCCATGACATTCCGCATATCCTGGGATTTTTGGATGACCATGAGCATTCACACAGCCATTCCCATGGACATGGAGACCACGACCATGTGCATGACTTGACCCCTGTCGAGTTCGATGGTGAAATCTTATATCCGGAGCCTATCAAGGCGGATGACATCTTAATAGATATTTTAGCTAAAATGATTGAGGGAAAATAGTTATTTTTCCATATATTTTTTTGAAAAATTTTTTAATCAAGATAACTTAACAGAATTTAACTTAAAATTTAATTATGGTTGATATTTATGACAGATAAAACAGGAATATTATTATTATCTCACGGTTCAAGACTGGACGATGGAGAAGAGGTAATTAAAGCTTATAAGGAAATGTATGCTGAGGAATTTCCGGACATGCCGGTGGAATACGGTTTCATGGAAATCAGAAAACCTGGAATCCCTGAAACAATCAAAAAATTGACTGAAGAAAATGATTTGGAAAAAATCATTGTGGTGCCGGTCTTTGTCGCACACGGTCTTCACACAAAAAGGGACATTCCGGGATTGTTAGGTATTGAAAGCGATTATGAAGGTGACGACCACGGTCATCATCACCACCATCATGACCACGATGACCATGACCACCATCACGGACATCATCATCACCACCATCATGACCATGACGACGAGCCTGTTGAATTTGATGGTGAAATCGTTCTGACCGATCCTTTGGGAATCGACAGAAGAATGTATGAAATCATCAAGGACAGAGTTTCAGAACACTTATAGTTCTGAAATTCGCTTACTTTTTTTTAAATTTTTGTTCTATATTATGTTTCCAACAACATCGATTGATAAACAATAGCTACTTTTTTTAGATTTGATTTAATGAAGCTGAATTAACATTAACAACTCCTTTCCTAATTCAATTTTGAACTGGATGAGTTATAAATGCAAGATTTAATGTGAAATAATCAGAGAATCATATATATAAAATGTTAATATGTTTCATACATTATAATTAAATCTAATCGAGAGACTATAAATATCAGTTTTTATGTTTTTTAAACATGTTTTGTTTTAAGATTTGTTGCATTTGATGCCTTTTATGATTTTTATGTTTTTTTCATTTATTCATCGAATTTTTTTATCAATTAATTTTTTTTGCACCGCAAAGTTTATATGGGATGTTTTGTTCACTACAATTTTACAAAATGGCTTCAACAAGCTTTAAATAATTTATAACAGATATATATTCTCTTGAAAAGCCTCAATCTATAAAATATTTTTGGAAGGAGGTGAATAAACATGAGGATACTCATTGTAATCAATGTTTATTTATTAATCAGAGTAGTTTCACCGTATGACTTTTCTGGTGTTCTTTCCATGCGTCTGAATGGAGGTGAAAAAAGTGGAGTTAATTATCTTCATCATTGGAACATATTGTCTGAATATCATGACAATAATGTGTCTAATGAAAAATAGAAGATAATGACTCAAATTTTCACCTCACTTAAGGGCAATTAAATAAAAACAAATCAATGAAGGTTTTCGAAAACTAATGTTTTCATGAGGCTTTTCCCCTGAGATAGACACTGTTTAATTGCCTATTTTTCTAAAATCAGTTAAGTTTATATAGGTTATTCAATAATAGAATTATACAAGGGATTTACTTTTAAGTAAACCTCTATTAAGACGCAAAAATATTTTATTATTAATGTCTAATACGGGATATTGCAGGGATTTTTCTCTGCAATAGGACATTAATCTTATTTTTTAAAAATTGATTAATTTAATTCTTCTCTATTTTTTGTTAAAAAATTATTTAATTCATATATTATTACCATTCGATTTAAAATAGTTAGGCATATAAATATCAGTTTATTCAACCAATACAATTTTTTTATTTTTTGTTAAATGCTTTAAATCATAAAATAAGCAATTTAAGGAATTTTGAAAAATTAATCATCAACCTAAATAATACCTAATCATCAACCATGTAAATTACTATTTATAGTCCCAATGATGATAACATTATTGTTATTTTTTTCCAATAACATATTCCTTTTTTCTAAACACTTATTTATTTTGAAATTTATATATCATATCCAATTCCAAGGATATCACGCCGGATGATACAGCAATAACTGATTTTGACAATACGAATCTGATTTCCACATGTGACATGTTGATTCAGTCAAGGCACTTTCCGCAAAACATGTCCTATTTTGACATGGGATTTAAGGCAGTCACAGTCAACGTAAGCGACCTTGCGGCTATGGGTGCAGAACCATTGGGATTTCTGCTTGCAATAGCTCTTCCAAAGCATTTGGAAATCGATTCATTTAAGGAAATCATTGACGGTGTTCTGAAGGCCTGTGACCATTATTCAATTCCGCTGATTGGCGGAGACACAAATGAGGCATCGGAAATAATCATCACCGGTACCGCATTGGGCCTGACAGATAATCCTATGATGAAGGATACTTATCAAAAGGGCGATTTGATTGCCGTTACAGGTGACATCGGCCTTGCCGCATTGGGATTTGAGCTGGAAACCTTGGATAATGTATATGTAAAGCATGCATTAAAACCGGAAGCAAAGATTAAGGAGGGTGTAATCCTTAAGGATTATGCAACATCAGCCACTGACATTACAGATGGGCTTGCAAGTGAGTTATATGAGATTAAAAGGGACGGTTTCGGCTTCATGATTTATGAGGAGATGCTGAAGGTTTCCGATGAGTATAAACAGTTAGCTTCTGAATTGAACCTTGATTATCTGGATTTGATATTGCATGTCGGCGAGGACTTTGAGCTATTATTCACAATTTCCAGGGAGAATCTTGAAAAGCTGCCGATTGACTGCATTGTAATCGGTGAGGTGACAGACTCCGATGTTGTTGAGCTTACCCTTGAAAACGGCTATGTTGAAAGAATTAAAAACAGGGGCTATGAGCATTATGTTAGTGAGTAGCGATTTATACAAAAAAAGTTCCAAGACACGGAAAATCAGATGTGAAATCTGCGCCAACTACTGCAAGATAGCTGACGGCAACGCGGGAGTCTGCAGGCAGCATAAAAACATCAACGGCGAGTTGTTTGATGAGTCATACGGTATCGTTTCATCACTGAGTCCCGATCCGGTTGAAAAGAAGCCTTTGAATCATTTTTTGCCGGGCACTTTTACATACTCAATCGGCGGTTTTGGGTGCAACATGACATGTCTTCACTGTCAGAACTATATGATATCACATGAATATGACAAAAATTCAAGAGGCATTAAAATAACACCAGAAGTGATTGTGGAAAATGCACTTAGATATAATTGCAAGTCAATTGCTTGGACCTATAATGAACCTACGATACACTTGCCATTCTCCAAGAAAACCTCTTTACTTGCAAGGCAAAAAGACCTGAAGGTAATCTATGTCACCAACGGCTATTTTTCAGACAAGTCACTGAATGAGGTTTTGGGATTTGTGGACGCATTCAACATTGACCTCAAAAGCATGTCAAAGGATTTCTATAAGAAGATATGCGGTGCGGATTTGGATGTTGTTCTGGACAATATAAAAAGGGTTTATGATGAAGGCAAGCATCTGGAGGTAACCAACTTAATCATCAATGATTATAATGATTCAATTGAAGAAATTAATGAATTATGTGATTTTGTAGTAAATGAATTGGACTGCAATGTTCCGCTTCATTTCTCAAGGGCATTTCCATACTATAAGATGAATGACATTTCACCGACAAGGCCTGAAATCCTTTTTAAGGCTCGTGATATTGCCCATGATAAGGGCATTAAGAATGTGTATTTGGGAAATATTTAGAGTGATGGTTGGTGGATGGTAATCCACTCTGATTATCATATCCATTTCACAAAAGCATGTCACAAATTAAAATTCCGCTTCAACGCTTCTTTTTTAGAAAACTCAACTTGAAAACTATAACCT
The DNA here is from genome assembly GCA_900320515.1 of uncultured Methanobrevibacter sp. GTDB lineage: Archaea > Methanobacteriota > Methanobacteria > Methanobacteriales > Methanobacteriaceae > Methanocatella. The sequence continues at coordinate 71,003 of ONSJ01000008.1, forward strand.
CTCATTTTGATCTGTTTCAAATTTTAATCAGAAAATGCTTTTTTATATTTCTAACTAGATTTTACTAGAAATATATGTTGCTGCTAAAAAGATAATGCAGTCAACAAGCATTTCCACCATCACTTCACCTCCTTTGGGAGGCATGATTGTATAGTGTTGATTTTTACCATGACTTATTTTCTCCCAATTTCATGAGAATTTTTATCAAAATGATGCAAGAATACCACGACCTCTTCAAGGTCGTGGATGAATTGCAAGTTGGGTTATACCTTTGTGAATTGTTATTTATTGGGTTTCATTTGTCATGATAATTGATTTTAATATTTTTTTAGGGGCCTGAATTTTTCAGTTTTCTGAAAGTTGTTGTATGGCTGTTTTTGAGTAAAATCCTTGCGATATGATTAGTGCTCCTAAAAATACATTTAAATATACTGTTTTTGCTACTGATTTTGGTGTGTATTTGTGTATTTGTCTTAAATTCAATCCTTGTTTGAGTAATTTGAAAAAGTCTTCTATTTTTCCTCTGATCGGTTTGAATTTTTCCCATTTATCTAGTTTTTTAAATAATTCGTGTTTTAAATTGTTGTAGAATTGTTTTTTAGCCAATATTTTCTTTGTTTTCTTAAATACTTGTAATGGATAGGATAATTGGTCATTTAGTTTTGTTCTTTTGAAATTTTCTTTTGGAAAAATGAAAGGAACTATTTTGTATTTGCTAATTCCTAATTGGTAATTTTGATAACTGTAATAACCTTTGTCAAAGATTAATATGTCTCCTTTTTGGATAATTCGTCTTTTTTGCAGTGTTTCCATAATTTCCTCAAAAAGTTTAGAATCATTGGGTGCTCCAGAATGAATTAAAATTGAAACAGGATTCATACTATCGTAATCTATCACAACAGTAGCTTTAAATCCAATATAAAATCCTTTAGAGGATGAATAACTCCATTTTAAATTCAAAGATGCGAGATGTTCTTTTGTCTTTTTATTTCTATTGAAATTAAAATCTAAGTCGATTGGTGTCGCATCAACAATGAAAGTCTTTTTTCCTCTTCTTTTTACTCTATTTTGGTGATTTAATATTCTATTTAATGCTTTAGAGAGATTTTCTTCGTTTTGTTGTGAAAAAATTTTGTAAACTTGATTTGCACTTAAAATCTCAGAAATATTGAAGTAATTTTGAAGTTCTTTTTTAGTTTCCAGCTCTTTTAAAATGAATGGAATATCTGGTCCAAAGAACATTTGTATAAATATTATTTTAAAGCAAAATATTTGTTTATTTAAGTTTTTAAATCCATAGGATGCTAAAATTTCTAAGGATTTTCTAGAATCCATAATTTTAAATATTTCTTTCAACAAAGTATAATTTGGGTCTTTAATATCTAAATTTAATCTGTGTTTCATTTTTATCGCCAAATAAATATATGTAACACATTGTATTTAAATTTAACGATATTATTGACCTTATTTTAAAAATTACAAAAAATTTTATTGTATTTTTACAAACACCACCCAATTACTATGATAAAATTAAAAAACAATGAAAATTAGAAGGAATTTAAATTAAAAAAATTCAGGCCCCTAAATATTATATCTGAATAAACTAATATATAAAATTGAAATCTGCGAACAGTTTAAGTGTTTTTTTAAATTATAAATG
>ONSJ01000011.1 GCA_900320515.1 uncultured Methanobrevibacter sp.
ACACGGATTACCTGAAGGATTCAACGAACAAATGGGTGCATTCTTAGCTAAAGGTGACTTCGGTGGAGCTATTGGTGCTGTAACCGATGAAGCACTCGACGCATTTTCCGTATGTGGTACTCCTGACGAGTTCATCCCTAAAATTGAAGGCTTAGCTGAAATGGGTGTAACTCAATACGTAGCAGGATCCCCTGTTGGTAAAGACGTAGCAGAATCCATCAAATTATTAGGAGACGTAATCGCAAGTTTCTAAACTTGCTTACTTTTTCTTTTTTTATTTTTTTAAACCCTTATACACAACTTAATAACATACTATTTTTAACATAATTTTTAATTATAACTTCAATATAATAATATTATAATGGAAATTGAAAACTTAACAAAAGAAATTAGGCAGAGAGCCTTTGAGCGAAAGGAACCTAAAACCCCCGAACAGGTTGGGGCAAGCTGGTACAATGATGATTTAACATATGACGGTGTTGCAAAAACATTATTCATGATTTTACCCACACCAGGATGTGCATGGGCATTGGGAGACAGTGGCGGATGCACAATGTGCAGCTATGTTTCAGACTGCACATTAGAGCCGATTGATACCGATACCATCTTAAGAATATTCCACGACCACCTCTCAAGACATCCTATAGGCGAAGAGGACAAGATTTCAGTGAAACTGTTTGCATCTGGAAGTTTCCTGAATCCCTATGAGCTTCCAAAAGACGCCCGTGATGAAATCCTGAAAACATTGATTGGCCTTGGCAACGTGACTGAAATCATTGTCGAGTCAAGACCCGAATATGTGAAGGAAGAATACCTGGATGAAATATTCGACATCATAGGGGACACATTATTCGAAGTGAGCATAGGTCTTGAAACCTCAAACGATTACACCAGATTGAACAAGATCAATAAGGGATTTACCCGTGACGATTTCGAAGATGCAGTTAAGCTGATGAAAAATCTCAAAGAGACAAAGGGATACAATCTTAAGTCAAAGGCGTATATATTTGTAAAACCTATTTTGGTTTCAGAATCACAGGCAATAGCTGAAGCGATTGAAACCGCACATTACTGCAAATCAATTGGCGTTGACAGGTTGTCATTCTGTCCTGCAACAATACACGGAGGAACCGTAATCGAGAGATTCTGGAGAAAGGGAGCATACCAGCCGCCATGGATCTGGTCATGCATTGAAATAATCAATACCGTAAGGGATGAAATAGACCTGCCTGCACTTATGGACACTTCAGGCTTCGGTTCCAGACGGGGCCCATACAACTGCAAAAAATGCAGCAAGGACCTGAAGCATATGATAATAGCCAACAATTTGACACAGACAAAAATCGAGCATGACTGTGAGTGCAAAGGCGAATGGCTGGCCCAGGTCAGGAATTCAGATATGAACTCATCAACAGTTGAGATAAAACACATCCCATTATATTAATATATTTTGAACTATTAATTATTAGTAGGAGGAAAAAATGAAAAGCAAATTTATCAGTATACTGGCTATGATACTAGGATTAATCATTATCATCTTCCCGGTAATGGGAATCATTGGAGTGTCTGATTTAATCGGATTATCCATATTACTAATATCAATTTACCTGCTTGTTGTTGGAGTGGCTGTAATTGATTATAATAAATCAGGAGCAATAATTGATTTAATTTTGGGAATAATACTGCTATTTTTAAGTATTTGCCTGATATTCAATGCGGGACTATTCGGATTTTTAGCACAAATCACATTATATCTTGCGGGAATAATGCTGATTGTTGTCGGAGTGGTATCCCTAATCAATAACCGCCAGTCCAGATACGGCTTTTATATAGGAATAGCTGGAGTGGTTCTCGGTTTAGTGTACATAGTCGTTGGAACATATGTGGCCAACCCGGTTATTCTAGGCATATTAATCGGAGCATGGCTAGTGATAAGCGGTGTTTTAAGATTACTGGACGGATAAAATCTGTCCTTAAACTTTCTTTTTTTGGTGTTTACATTGATAGGTATTAGTGCGGATTTCGATCCTGTCCACAAAGGCCATGAGCATTTAATCAAAGAGGCCCGAAAACTTGCTGATGAACTGGACAAAAAGGTTGTTGTGTATCTCAATAAGGGTTTCAGTGCAAATCATGCTCCGTTCTTTGTTGATTTTGATGCCCGCCGTGAAATGGCGCTGGCTGTAGGGGCAGATGACGTCAAGGCATTCGAAGGGCTTCATCACAGACTTGTATTATCATACAGCGTGCCGATAAGGCTCAAGCAGATGATTGACGACGGAGTGACAGATTACATAACTTCCGCCAGCATTTCTCTGGATGAGATAAAGTCAAAGGCCCAGAAGTTCATCGATGAGGGCAACTTTGTCGGAATGCCCAAAAGCTATACCAACAGGAATGAAATCCGATGGTATGCAATCAACGAATTTTTAGGCTCAAAGCTCAACTACCATGTTGTCGGCGAGTTCAACAAGGACAAATACTCCGGAAGGCTAATCAGGCAATCCATCATCGACAATGACATGACCATTACGGGCAACGTTGAGAAAATGCTTCCGAAAACCACCGTTGAAATCCTCAAGCGCGAAATTGATGCCGGAAGAACCCCCGGCGAGCGCAACTGGAAGGACATCTATAAGCGGATGAACACCTATTCCAGGGGAAACCTTGAAAAGATAGCCTATCTGAATGGAAATACAATAAATGAAATCATAAAAAGGAGAGTCTACAGGGATCCGGAATCAATCTGGGCGGCATTCAGGAGGTCAGATTACGGACCGGTAATGACCAGATTGGCAATCAGCGCCATTGAAATGGAAGTTACAAAAAAGGAAGTCATGGATTTGATGAAAAGCTATGAATCGGAAGGAGTCATTCCCGACAACCAGAAGGTGCAGAGGGTCATTGACCGTGCATGGTATGTGGCATGCGAGGGCGAGAAGGGAATCAGCGCACGTGATGCAAACAACAGATTCAGAAGCGAAAACATTGCCGTTGAAAATCCGCCGATGACCCTTGAAGCCGGACTGAATCTGACCAAGTTTGAAACAAAAATCACAAAAGAGGGCATAAACACCGATTTGTATGTCGACAAGAACGGCAGGATTTCCGTTCAGTTCAAAAGCGAAGGCAAGAAAATAAAAACCAACCTGAGATTGCCTGCTGTGGAAGTCACCTATCTGAGATACATTATGGATTCCCATTTCATTCCAGTCAGCGGACATATAAAAAAAGCCAAAAAGGGATTTAAGGTTAAGGTTGATATCGGCTGAGCTTTTCTGAAGCTGCTTTAACCATGATTAACTCGTTTTCATCAAAATAATCTATTATCTCTTCCAACTCTTCCGATTTTCTTTTGGAAGCATTTATTGTATTGCTAATTCTGGACAGTGACTTTTGCCTGAAGTCATCCCCTTCGGTCAGGCAAAGCACATCAAAGAATTCATCTTCCAGACCGTTGCTTTTTGCGATTTCGGCCGATTCTATCAGAAGTGCTGACAATGCTTTTGTATAGCTGCTTCGAAGCAGTTTCAGTTTGCTTGCGTCTCCCGCCTTATCGCTGATAATCCTTGTTTGAATAAAATCATTTAAAAATTCCAAACTGGAAGCCTTTTCGCCTGAAAGATACAGAACGGGACTGTCGGAATCAATTTTTCCGATGATTGCTCCATCGACCAGATTTTCAACCGACCTGCTGATTTCAAATGTTGTATCCGGAGATATATTGTTTAAATCCAGATAGATTCCCTTCGCATATTTGCCGTATTGTGTTGCAACACCCAATGCATTTTTTGGTGAGGTCGCAGAAATCAGAATATCCGATTTGAGGGCCACCTCTTTGAAAGTGTCTAAAGCTTCAACATTTGACTTTTCAATACGGCCAATCGTTTCAAAAGACCTGTTTTCGGCTGAGGTGACAAAATCAATATCTCCTGAGCCTATTATACCAACAAGATTTTGTGAAACTTTTCCAAATCCTATAAATCCGATTATCATGATTGCCCCACTCATTTTTTAAACAGAAGCATGTCATGCAGATTAACGCCGATGTCTCTGGAAATGGTGTTGCATTTTGCACACAATAAAAAATAGATGTCCTTGCCTGAAAGGTCGATTTCTGTCAATCCCTCATAATTGCCCATTCCCTTTGATATCACGAAATCATGACTGTCGAATATTTCCCTGAATTCGTCTGAAATTTCGCTGTCCACATATCCTACAGTTCCGCAGCCTATCTCAACGATCTTTCCATATTCATCCAATCCCGCCTCCAAAGCCTCCTGCATGCAGGCATCATTCAATATTGGCTCTGACTTGACCGCTATTGTAATGTCCAATCCGTACTCCCTGATTTTAGCCAAAAGCAGCTTGTCGAATACGATTTCCCCAGTGTTGTCCACAAGATACAGCACCCTGTCATGCTTTTTAAGGGAGTCTTCAAATTCTTCAATGTCCTTTACGGCCAAATCCTTTTTAAGGGCAGTTTTGATTACGCTTTCAATGTCATCGTCCAAAGTGAATGCACCGAAATCCAGAATATTTCCTATAATTGCGATTTTGACATGATTTTCAAGACTGTCGTCATCATCAAGTATCCTTTTGACATCCGGCAAATACTTCAATGCAATTTCATTGCCCTCGATCTTTTCCCTGCGATAGGGGTCTCTGCATCCTGTCTTTTCCTTAATCATCTTATGCATTGCCGAACCGGTACCGTTTGAATTGGTATCCAATTTGAAGTTGTCGCTTAAGAACTTGAAGATATCTTCCATTATCTCCATCTTGAGCATCTCATCATCTGTGGATAAATCCATTGCTTCACGGGCCTGCCTTAAAAAGCATGGGCCGCATTCATAACTGATTTTCACCTAACCACCATATATTATCTGAACAATTTGGATTTCGTCATCTTCCCGGATTTGCGTATCCTCAATTACCAGTTCGCCGTTCTGTTTTGACACGACTGTTTGAGCGGACAATTCCAGCTCGTCCAACAAATCCTTGATAGTGTAATCTTCATGAGGTATTTCCCTTTTTTCATTTAAATCCTTATATTTTAATGTGAATTCCATAATTTCATACTCCCAACTCTTCTAAAAATGAACATGCCTTGCACAGTTCGTTTGCAGATGGCTCTCCACATCTTTTGCATCTTCCATGAGCGTATTCCTTTTGCATTTCCTTTTTCAGAACGCCTTTGATTTTATCATACCCTCTTAATGTGGAGTATTTTATTGTCGGATGCTTTTCGGCCAGCTGATTGATCACTTCAGATACTTCGCCCCTGAAAGACTGCATCGCATAGGGGCAGCTGTCAAAGTGAACCTCAAGCTCCTTTGCAACTACATACAATCCGATTTCACGTTCCGGAATTTCCCTCAACGGCTTGATTTTCACTGTAAACTCTTCGGCATGGGATTCGGTTTTTGCCCCAAGCTTTGTCAGGTTATCTGTGTTTCCTTCAAGATAGTTCATCATGATGCCCTGAACCTCATCATCAAGATTGTGTCCTGTCGCTATTTTTGTGGCACCCATTTCACGTGCCGCCTTATTGATTATTGTCCTTCGAAACACTCCGCAGTATGTGCATGAGCCCTTATGATTTGGCCTCTGCATAATCTCATCCAGAGTTATTCCGTAATCTTCCTTGAGGGACACTACCTTGTGCTCTATTCCAAATCTTTCGGCATGCCTTTTTGCAATGTCGACGCCTTCCTGACGGTAATTGGCTATTCCCTCATCAACAGTGACTGCGCAAAGGTCTATGACATTCATTTCACGAAATGAATTCAATATCTCCAAAGTTGTAACGCTGTCTTTTCCTCCGGAAAGTGCCACTAAAACCTTGTCTCCCTTATCCAGCAGCTTTTCCTTTTTGACCGTTTTTATAACTTTCTTTTCAATTGACTCTATAAAGCAATCCTTGCACAATAATTGGCCTGATTGCTCTCTTTTATAAATAACCTTAGGGTTGCCACATTTACTACATTGCATATTACTACCTACATCTGTTCTACAAAGCGTGCCAGCTGATTTAATGTGTTGACTTCAAATACGTGCGCTCCCGCATCCCTATAAAGTGAAACGCAACTGTCAACTATATCCCATTTGTTCTTGTCTTCGGGGTTGAGGATAACAACCTTCTTGGCATCCCTCACCATTTCCTCAACCAGCTCTACACTTGCCGGAATCTTATTAACTTTCGGGCCGGCCCAATCCCTGCAGTCTGATAAAATAATTACATAAGATTTATTGTTGATGTTCGCCTTTTCCTGGAACTGCTTGAATGCGGAATACATGTCTGATGTTCCATGCACCATCATGTTCTTGACGCGCATGTCCTTTACCTTGATAAAGGAATCAATCAGATACTCCTCCTTCAGGGCCTTGGTTGTCTCGATTACCTTGTTGTCGAATTCAAAGGTTCTGGACCTTTTAAAGGCAGTCTGCGCTGAAAACATCAGCATGAAAAACCAGCTGCTGATCCATTCACATGACCCGCTTATATCGTTCAGGAATAAATGCTCGTTCTTGTGGGGCCTTGGCTTTGCCTTTACAAGCTCAAGCGGCACACCGCCATACTTCAGATTGGCCCTCATAGTTCTTCTCATGTCAATCTTATGGGAGTTGGCCTGAATCTTTCTCCTTGAGCGCTTGTTGGCGATTCTTTTTCCCAGCCTTTGGCAGATTTCAAGCATTCTCGGGTCGAACCTGTTCAGTTTGGTCAGGTCCTTGTTCATAAGCTCCCCATCACGCTCAAGCTTCTTTGCTTCCTCAAGCAGGGGCTGGCCTGAAAGCATCTTCAGCTTTTCATTATCTACTTTTTCCTTTTGAATCCTCTTGCCGATTGTATCCTGCTTTTTAATGATATACTTATTTGATTTGGGACCTGTCCCCCTATATGCCTTGCTCTTGTTCAGGTCTTTCTTGATTTCCTTTTCAGGGTCAGGCAATGCGAAGACTTCTTCAAAAACCTTTAAAAATTTAGGAATGTCATATCTGTCCTTGACATAAATTGCAAGCAAGGCTGTCTTAAGCAGGTTTCTGTCAGATTCACCCAGTTCGCCGTAAATCTGCATGGCCGCCTGTGTGCTTCTGATGCTTACCGGAAGGCCTTCCTTTCTTAAGTCAGAAGAGAGAGTTGCAATCTTTTTTATCATTTTATCTCTTGTCGAAAATATCCTTTTTGACACGTTTCCTATCGCTTTCTGTCTTGATGGCTACGCCGACACTGTCTTCCAAAGACTTGTCAATGTCCTTGGTTCCGAGATTGGTGACTGACTTGACCCAATCAACGGTACCCCTTACGGAAGGTTTTTTCATCAGATTGAGATTTCTTATTTGATGAACCAGCTTGACCACATAGGATACGGTTTCATCATCCACACCGGGCAATTTGGATTTGACGATTTCGATTTCCCTTTCCACAGTAGGGTATGGAATATATAAGAACAGGCATCTGTCCTTTGTCTCGTCAAGAAGTGACCTTTGTGAGTTTGATGTCAGGATAACGATCAAATCATTTTTTAACTGAAATGTTCCAAGGTCGTTTATTGTGATTTCCTGCTCCCCCAATGCCTGAAGCAAAAAGCTTTCCACTTCCTCATCGGCCTTGTCAATCTCATCAATGAGAAGGACAGAATCCTTATCGTTCAAGAATGCGTTGAGCAGGGACCTTCTTATGAAAAACTCGTCATCAAAGATTTCATCCACATTGCTGGAGTCGTTTCTTGCCGCTTCCAGGTGAAGCAGCTGCTTTTGATAGTTCCATTCGCCGACGATCTGTTCGAAGGTGATGCCTTCATAACATTGAATCCTGAAAAAGTCCCTGTCAAATGCCTTTGCAATTACCTTGGCAAGCTCTGTTTTTCCAACACCTGGAGGCCCTTCAATAAGCATTGGCTTTCCAAGCAAGAATGACAGATAAAGGGTTGTTGATATTTCAGTATTTGAAACGTAGCTTTCTTCCAAAAGCATCTTGTCAATGCCTTTAATATTAATATTTTCAACCTGCAACTTTTAACCTTCCTAAAATTTTGTTACTAAAATAATTATAACGATAAATTTATTTATAGTTTATTATATTATATTAAAGTGATTAGATTTAATGGAGGTAAAATATGAAATCTGGTAATGCAATAATCATTGCATTGATAGTGATTATTCTGATAGCTATTGGAGCATTCCTGTTTATAGGTGGACATGCAAATCATCAAAATCAAACAGTACCCAGTTCTAACTTAAACACTTCATCCAGCAATTCAGACATGTCTGTCGACAGTTCCTCATCACAAGGACAGTCAAGTTCCGGCTCCGGCTCCAGTTCAAGTTCCAGCCCCGAACCTGCTACGGAAAGTGCGGACTCCTCAAGCAGTTCAAGCGAGGACCCTACAAGTTCAGACACCAGTGCAGATACTAGTTCACAGGCCACTAGCCAATCTAGTTCAAGCCCTCAGGCCGGACAATCTGAAGGAACATATGATCCAACAGACTTTGACTAAAACTATTTTTTAAATTCATCAGGATTTTTGAATAATTCAAAATCCTGAACATAATCTTTTCCCGTAATCATCGCTATTTCCGCCTTTTGAAGTTCCGAACCCAAATAGGCAGCATGCTCCATTCTTGTTACAAGATTTTTGGTAATTATCTCTTCATATATTTCCTTTGCCGAATGGCCGACAATGACCAAGTCGGGCTTGTTTTTCTTAAAATGAGTTGCGGTGATTTTGCTTGTCTCAACAGTCGTTCCATAATCGACGTTTATTTTAAAGCTGCCTGCCTTATCCCGCACAAATTTCATTGGCTCGGATTGCCTTGTCTCTTCAATGCCTTCGCGTTCATTAAGGATGATGTCATTTCTTTTATGCTTATCCTTAAAGGCAACCAGGTTAATTCCCAAATCCTTTGGAATTGATTTCCTGTGCTTTGCAAGAAACATCATTTTTGATGCTGTTGAAAGCTCATATACACTTCCCCTTGTCTTACCGCTTTCTTCAGGAGTGAACAGTATGCTAACGCCCAATTCCATACCGATTCCAGCCAAAAGCACATTGACTCCACCTGAATCGGCATCCATAAGTTCAGTCACGTTACCTACACCAAAAAACATCGGTGCAGGATTGGTTTTGTGAAATTCATGGCATGCAATGATTGATTCCACAATGCTTGCGCTGTTTACAGGGTCCAAAATCAAATCGGCAACATATCGCAGACCTTCAGTGTCCTTAATCAGCTGATGCATTGCCTCAACCCTTTCGGATGGGGATTTCGGAGATTTCCCCTGTGAAAAATTGGTCGGCAACAGCACTGCGGGAATGTCCTTTTCCTTTAATATTTCCTGAATTTCAGAGTTGTTTCCCAAATCAAGGCTCAAGACAAAATCGATGCCGTTTTCGGCAGCCACCCTTATCTCATCGGGATTCAATGTATCGATGCTTAATGGCCTGTCGCCGACAATCGGCCTTAAGGTTTCAACCAGTTCGGGAATCTTATCTGAGAAATCTTCACCGGCAGCCATGCCTATATCGATCATGTCCGCACCGGAATCAACAAAATATTGGCACTTATTGATCAGCGCATCCTTTGATAAAAACGGCGCATTTGCTATTTCGGACAATACCCTCATCGGGAAGTCCTCGCCGACAGGAAGATTCTTGATTAGAATGTTGTTTGGCTTTTTGAGAAGTTCCTTGATGTTTTCCTCATCGTTTTCAAATTCTTCGATGAACTTGAATGCTTCTTTTCGCTTTTCCTCTTCAATCAACTTATCTGCAGGCTTGTCTTCAGACAAATCAATGCTTCCAATCAGATTCAACACCATTGCAAGGTCGGCACCATCGGTAGAACCCTTGAATGTCGGTATTCCAAGCTCCTTGGTTATTTCCTTTGTTCCTTTCTTTATCAATCCAGGAACCAGAATCATGTCGATTTCATCCAATTGGTCATTAAAGCAAGTTTTTACCTCTTTAATAATCTGTCTCGGAGTCAGAAATGCTGCAACCTGAGTATTGTCTGCAATATGCACAATTATATCTTCCTTTGAAGTGGAGACCACTTCCCTTATCAACGGATATGCCAACTCACCTGTAATTATTAAAACTTTCATAACTTCCCAACCAAATTTTTTATATTAATATTATATTTTTAAATATATTAAATTTAATATTTTTTAAAAAAAGTATTATTTTTCAAAAAAGATATAGAAACTGTAAAATGAAAAAAGAAAAATTATAAAAAGAATTTCAAAAAAATAAAGAAAAAATAAAAGATTTAAACAACAAAATTAAAACAAAATTATCCAAAAATAAAATTTTAACATAAAATTTATATATTTTGTAATTTATAATGATTATACATGATAAATATATGGAGGAGAATTAATGATTGAAATTCGTTTTCATGGCAGAGGAGGGCAAGGTTCTGTAACAGCTGCTGAAATTTTGGCAAAAGCTGCATTCAAAGACGGCAAATCTGTTCAGGCTTTCCCATTTTTCGGAGTTGAACGTAGAGGAGCTCCAGTTATGGCTTTCACAAGAATTGATGACGAGCCAATTAAAATGAGATATCAAGTCTACAACCCAGACTACGTATTGGTTTTAGATGAAGGATTGTTAAATGTGGTGGATGTATTTTCAGGAATTAAGGATAATACTGAAGTAATTATCAACACTAAAACCTTTGAAGGCAGTGGAGATCATGAAGTCCACAAAATCGATGCAACAGGCATTGCGCTTGACATGTTAGGACGCAACATTGTGAACACAATTATCTTAGGATATTTTGCTAAAAAGACCGGCGTCGTAAGTATCGATTCCCTTCTTGAAGTTATTAAGGAAACCTTCCCTGGAAAAATTGGAGAATTGAACGCAGAAGCTACCAAAAAAGCTTACGATATGGGATAAAGGTGAGATTATGGTAAATATAGGATGTGTAATTAAAACACCGGGAAATACTAAAAACAATAAAACTGGAAGCTGGAGAACTTTCAAACCTATATTGGATAAAGAGTCATGCATTGATTGTGACAATTGTATATTATTCTGTCCAGATTCCTGTATAAACAAACAACATGATATTGATTACGATTACTGTAAAGGATGTGGAATTTGCGCATACGAATGTCCTTCAGATTCAATCGAAATGATACAAGAAGAGAGTGATTAGATGGTAAAAGAAGTAATGACCTCAAATAAAGCAGTTGCAGAAGCTGTAAGATTAGCTAAACCGCAAGTTATTCCTGTTTATCCGATTACTCCACAAACTACAATTTCAGAATACTTAGCTCAATATGTTGCTGATGAAAAGATTGACGCTAAATATGTTAAAGTAGAATCAGAACACAGTGCTATAAGTGCTGCTGTCGGAGCAAGCGGTGCTGGAGTAAGAGTATTTACAGCAACTTCTTCACAAGGATTAATGTTAATGCATGAAATTTTATATGCAGCAGCAGGTATGAGAACACCTTTCGTATTGGCTGATGCAAACAGAGCTATTTCAGCTCCATTAAATATTTGGAACGACCAACAGGATTCCATTGCACAAAAAGATGCAGGTTGGTTGCAAATTTACGTTGAAGATGCACAGGAAGCATTGGATACAACCTTAATGGCATATAAAGTTTCAGAAAATCCGGATATCCTGCTGCCTTCAATGGTATGTCTGGACGGATTTATTTTAACTCACACAGTAGAACCTGTTGAAATTCCAGATCAAGAAATTGTAGATGAGTTCTTACCTCCATATGTACCAGAACATGCATATCTTGATCCAAAAGACCCAATGTCTATCGGTAACTTTGCTGATCCGGAATACTATATGGAAGCAAGACACGACATGGACGTTGCAATGAACAATGCCCTTGACGTGATTCAGAAGACCTGCGATGAATTTGCAGAAAAATTCGGAAGAAAATATGGTCTTGTTGAAGGATATAAAACAGATGATGCTGAAATCATATATGTCGCTATGGGATCACTTTGCAGTAGCATAAGAGTTATAGTGGACGAGCTAAGAGCCAAAGGCGAAAAAGTCGGTTTGCTCAAAATCAGATCATACAGACCGTTCCCAGTTGATGCTATCAATGAAATTGTGAAAGACTGTTCCAAAATAGCTGTAGTTGACAAAAACTTCGCAATCGGAATGGGCGGAGCATTATACGGCGACATGAAACTTAAAATCGACAAAGAAATCTATGGATTCATTACCGGTTTAGGCGGAAGGGACATTACCCCTGAAGCATTAAATGAAATTTATGAAATAACCAAAAATGGTCCTGAAAATGATGTCACATGGATTGGACTCAAGGAGGAATAAAAATGGTGGACATTCCTGATAAAAATTTATTAGCACCAGGACACAGAGGATGTGCTGGTTGTGGAGCATCTATTGCAGTCAAATTAGCTTTAAATGCATTAGGTGAAAATACTGTAGCTGTTTCCGCTACAGGATGTCTTGAAGTTATGACTACACCATACCCAGAAACTGCATGGGAAATTCCATTCATTCACGTTGCATTCGAAAACTCAGGTGCAGTTGCATCAGGTGTTGAAAGTGCACTTAGAATTCAAGGAAAAGATGATGTTAATGTAGTTGCTTTCGGTGGTGACGGAGGAACAGTAGATATCGGTCTGCAATCCCTATCCGGAGCTATGGAAAGAGGTCATAACATGACTTACATCTGTTACGATAACGAAGCATACATGAACACAGGTATCCAAAGAAGTGGAGCAACCCCATTCGGTGCAAGCACTACAACTTCACCAAGCGGTGTTGCAAGTTTCGGGGAAGACAAACCTAAGAAAAACATGCCTATGATTATGGCGGCCCACGGAATACCTTATGTCGCAACAGCTTCAATTGCATATCCTGAAGACTATGTCAACAAGGTCAAAAAGGCTGCAGAAACCAAAGGTCCTGCATATATCCATTTGCATCAACCATGTACTACCGGTTGGGGATTCCCTTCTGAAAGGACAATCGAGATGGGCAGATTGGCTGTAGAGACTGGATCATGGATTTTATATGAAATCGTGGACGGCAAATTCGAAATCACATACAGGCCTGAAGAAAGAAAACCTGTAAAAGAATACTTGGCTCCACAAAAAAGATTCAGACACCTGGATGATGAGCTCATTGAAAAAATCCAAAAATATGTTGATGCAGAGTGTAAAGAACTAGGCTTATAAGGTGATACGATGGAAAGTATTGTTGTAAACAGCAATTTATGTGATGGATGCCTCAACTGTTCAAATATGTGCGCATCAATCCATAATGCTAGCAGAATAAAAATAATAGAACATGATTCTTCCTTTTATTCCATTGTATGTCAACACTGTGAAAGTGCACCATGTATAAAAATCTGTCCGACAGATGCTATAAGCGATGAAGGAGTGGATGCCGAGAAATGTATCGGCTGCGGATTATGCGTAATGATTTGTCCATTCGGTGCAATGACTTTCCAATCAAAAGTTGCTGAAAAATGTGACCTCTGTGCTGACAGAGAAGAAGGACCTGCATGTATCAAAGCATGTACAAAAAGAGCTATCACTATTGCTGATCCCGAAAAGGTCAGAGCCAAAAACCAGGAGAAATACCTGGCCAAAATGGCAGGAATATATGAACCTGACAGTGCTGGAAAAGGTAGCTTTGTCCATGTGATTACAAGTCAAGCAAGAGCAAGACTTGTCTTAGACGAATAGAAAATTATGTTTAAAACAGGAAATTGTACGACATGTACAACCTGCGGAAGTTGTCAACAAACACCAAATGTTGACACTCCAACCTTATTTTGTATGAATTGCCAACCGCCATCCCAGGCCCCATGTCTTTTGGCATGTAATGAAAATGCCATTGAAATTTTAGGTGGTGCCGTAACCATAAATAAAGATAATTGTACATTATGCAAAGATTGCATTGAAGTTTGTCCACTTGATATCATCAAAATTTAAATATTATTCCCAATAAATTATAATATAATTATAATATTATGAAATGACTATTGGGAGTTATTGCGATGAGAATCGAAAAGGAACATATGGATTTGGAAAACCTTGATGAAATTCGAATTTACAATGCTCCAAAAAAAGACTTCTACATTCCAACACCACCGGAATTTGATATCGATGAAATTCCAATGAGACAGCTAATTGACAATATACCCGTAGAGATCCACACATTCATCCCCTATGAAAACGGGAAGGATTTCATTATCGAAAGTTTGGGCAGCTTCACCCTCAAAAAATACAATTGCACACAGAAAGATGCGAAAGGAAGATTGCTGAGCAAGCTCTCACCGCTATTTTTTGATGTTCTGCATGATTACCTTTTGGACGTTTATGAAAACCACACCATCAAAAGGATAAGATTCGTCTACTACAAAAAAAATAAGCTTATAAAACTGAGCAATGCAAAAATCGTTTTTGACATGGACAGAATATTCATAATCACCAACAACGTTGACACCGGAGTGAGCAAATGGGAATATATAGATGATGACACTTTTGACGAGGACAAGAGCGACATGATGGAGAATTTTTCCCAAACTGGCAGTTATTACAACATCAATGGAAAATATACATGGTCCCAGGGAATATACAATATCATCAATCGCCCCAAAGAGGAATCCGACGATTTCTACAACATCGTCTTTGACTTGGTGATACCCGATGACCAGCATATCGTCGATGAAATATTCGAGACAACCAACAAGGAAACCGCCCCGTGCAATGAAATCATTCGCATAATGACCCGTGACGAAGTCATAAAAATTATTGAAGTCAGCATTTATTCTTATTTTGATGAAAGCGGAATCATCATTCGCCAGGGATTGATCAATGACATTACCCAGCACTATCATTATGAAGCCAGCAAACCTGTTGATTTCCTGCTGGACGGCTTTAAGAACAGCAAGAAATTGGCCTTGCTGATTGAACCCCTAAACAAAAAACAATACAAGTTCTCCAAGGGTTTCTATTATCTGATTGAAAAGGATTATGAAGAATATAACCATTCTCATAAAATTTTGGACAATGTTGTTGAGAAGGATGCCGTTGAACGACTCAACAAGTTATATGACGGTGAAATAAGCAAGATTGATGAAACGATAACATTTAATGTTGATGGAAACCCGAATAATCAGAAGATAGTCGATTTATATATTGAAAGCTTCAAGTATAATAATGAGATACACAGCCTTGGCTTTTTGACTGACATAACCGAAGAGATGGAAAAACAACATCAATTGATTGAATCCAATGAACAGCGACTGATTCTGATTAAAGAAATCCACCATAGGGTAAAGAATAATCTGCAGATTCTCAACAGCTTTTTAAATCTTGAAAAAAGAGCATACAGAAATGATCCAAATTTAATCATCGAGCATATGCAGACACGTCTGACATCACTTGCGCTGCTACATGAAAAGACATACAAATCCCAGGATTTCAAAAATATCAATTTAAACGAATATCTGCTTGACCAAGACAGCCAGACAAAAAGGCTGATTGAACTGCCTGTAGAAGTCGAGTTTGAAACATATGTCGATGAAGATTTGAACCTGACAATTGAAGTCATAACACCACTGCTTCTAATCATTGACGAGCTAACCATGAATGCCATAAAACATGCGTTTCCGGATAAATCCGCGCCAAATAAAAAGATAATCAAGAAGATTACAAAATTGGACGAAAACACCGCAATGCTGATAATCAAGGACAACGGTGTTGGAATTAAAAATCCGAAGAAAATTACAAAAAACCTTGGATGCGAAATAGTTAAAAGCCTGACAAAACAATTGGGCGGAAACATAAGTTTGATTGAAACTGAAAACGGAACCGCATACAGATTAATTTTCCCTACCAAAATGGAACATACCATAAACTAAACAAACTTAAATATTTCAAAAGTCAAAAATAAGATTAATTAATTTTATAAAGGTTATTAATTTGATTACTAAAGATGCTATTAAGGAAACTGTCTATGAACTTTACAAGCAAGCGGTTATCGTTCTCGGTGATGATGTAAAAAAATCACTTGAAGATGCTCTTAAAATAGAAGAACATGAACTGGCAAGGTTAAATATTGAAGCAATCTTAAAAAATATTGAACTTGCAGAAGAAAAAGGAATTCCGATGTGCCAGGATACAGGTTTGCCGGTTGTTTTTGTAAAGTTGGGTAACGTTGAAGTTGAAAACCTGCGCGAAGGAATCGAGGAGGGAATCAAAAAGGCCACAACAGACATTCCAATCAGGCCAAACATTGTAGATCCCCTCACACGCGAAAACACCAACATAAATGTCGGAGACTACATTCCCCCAATCGACATTGAACTGATTGATGAAGACTACATTGAAATAACAATTTTGCCAAAGGGATTCGGCTCAGAAAACAACAATGCAATGAAGATGGCCCTTCCCGCCGAAGGAATCGAAGGGATTAAGGAATTTGTTGTGGAATCCGTTCTCAAGGCAAAAGGAAAACCATGTCCCCCAACAGTTGTAGGTGTTGGAATTGGAGGAACTTCCGATTTATGTTTAAAATTAGGTAAAAAGGCGTTGCTTGGGAAAATTGGTGAAAGAAATCCCGACCCACAGATAGCCAAACTTGAAGAGGAAATCATAGAGGAAATCAATGCGTCAGGAATAGGTCCGATGGGTCTTGGCGGAAAAACAACAACATTAGATGTCAAAATCCTAAAAGCACATACCCACACTGCAGGCCTTCCTGTCGGCGTTTGCATCCAGTGCTGGGCTGACAGACATGCCACAACCAGGATATATGACGAATAGATTATCTAAAAAAAATTATCTGAAAGTTCTTGGAGTTGTAGGTCTTGGAATATTGTCATGAAACTCGACTGCAACATCCATCATTTCTACAGAAATGTCTCCAATTCTTTTGAATGCTTTAATGAGTCTGAACAGGTAAATGAAATAGTTTGAACGTTCCTTTTCATCAAATGTGCTTTCAGCCATCTGGGTTGCAATCAGATTGATGGCCTTGGATTGCATGATATGAATTGTCTCTTCCTGCTCCATCAAATCGTCCTTCAATTCGGTTTTGCCTTCAATGAAAGCCTTCATGGACAAAGAAATCATGGACTGTGCAGTCTTATACATCTTTTTAAGTTTCTTCAAGACGTTGGCGTCAACCTCATAGACATCATTGATGACGAATTTTGCAATATGCCCGCAATAATCACCTATACGCTCCAAATCATATGCAATTTCATTGTAAAGGATTGACTTTGAAATTTCGGAGTGCTTGCTGAGACTTACAATTGTCTCTACAGATGTTCTTATTTTTTCAACCATATTGTTTGTGGCATAATCCATTTCCAGGGCCTTGTTGGCCTTGTCCTCATCATATTCCAGAACGGCATCAAAGGACATTTCAAGCTGGGAGTGGACATGCCGTGACATGTTATTCAGCATGTCATTTATCAAGGCATTGCCAGTATTGTTTTTAGTGGTTGAGTAATCTGCAACAGATTCAACAACCTCCTCATAACTCTTCAAATCAATCATATAAGCTCTTTTAACAGTGCCGTCTTTAACAAGGGGCTGCAGGAGCTGAGTGACATATCTTCGGGAAATGCCCAATCTTTCGGCAATCTCATCCTGAGTGGACGGGTTTTCATATAAAATCAGATCCAGGATATCCTTCAGTGTTTTGTCCTTTTTGCCCATATTATCCCCTATTTCTTATAATCATCAAGAATGTCATTAGATTCGAATTGAATATTGTTTGATGACCGGTTTATGCCCGCATCAGGTTTTTCATCTGCATGAGTATTTTTAAACTGAACATCAGAGTCTGATTTTGGCTTATTTGCTCTGCGATATCTTTTTGTGCGAATCTCTTTCATTTTCTTATCATAATCAAAGGAATCATGTTTTCTTGAATTGTGAACCTTTCTAACATTATGAGCAAATTCCTCATTTTCCTTATGTTTAGTTAATCTTGACTCCTTTTCAGAATCTTTTGCAGACATTAAAATTCTGATTATCACAAATACAATCAATATGAATGCAAGGACTGCTATTGGAAAATCAAAGGCAACGAATAAATCGTCATAAAGGGCTGTAATCGCATTTCCCATATCCACAAAACCACGGGCCAAAAATATTAACCCTACAAAAGCGATAATAACTCCATGAGCCTTTTTGATAATGTCCGGCTTTAGCACAAGAGGATATACGCTTATAATCAACATCGCAAAACCTAAAATCCTATACAAATTGTTATTAGCCAAACTTTGCAGGGACAGGTAAGCGTTGAGGAATGTGGAAGGCAAAATTCCAGATTCAGACAACATGGCGAAAATTAACAATAACTGAATTAGAGCAATGACCGCAAGCGGAAATATATATGCAATTTCCCATTCGAAATCAGCATTGAATGATGCGGTTGAAACAGGATCTTCCAAAGCTTCCGAAAGCATGTTATAAAGTACAGATGAAATAACTGAACCTATAACTGTACCTGTAACTCCTAAAACGGAAGTCAGAACAGCAACGAATGCCGAAATAAATCCAACAAGTATGATTTTTTTATAATTCATAATTTTCACCTTTTAAAAAATTTATTAAAAATTAAATTATTCATAAATACTATCTATTTTAAAGTAATTATAGTTTAAGTACTTTATGGAAACTATTTTTGACATGAGATTTCATGAATAAAAAACTTAAGAAAAATGTTAAAATCCTTAAAAAATAGTTTGAAAGCCTTAGGGGGGATTCGAACCCCCGACTTCTACCTTACCAAGGTAGCGCTCTACCACCTGAGCCACTAAGGCATAATCGAAGATAATGAAAAATTATAAAATAGTGGATGGGAAGGGATTCGAACCCTCGGAGGCCTATGCCAAAGGATCTTAAGTCCTTCCCCTTTGGCCGCTTGGGTACCCATCCATACAAATAGACAGTTATAATATTTAATTACATCATATATAAATGTTATGGTTTTTTTGAAATTTTCAACAATTTCATACCAAACCATTATTAAAAGAATATAACCACAATGACACTGAAGTCAGGATTAGAATCACTATCAGCCAGATTACGATGAATAATTTCTTTGGATCGGATTCGCCTTTTGTATAGTATTTTTCACCAGGCATATCGCTTGACACCTGACGGTTATTCTTATATTTCTCGTCATTTCTCAGATAGTTGTAAAATACCCTGGTAATGAAATAGAATATAACAAACATTACCAATCCTACAACTGGAAGTAATCCTCCCTTTAAAAAGATAACAGACAGTGTGGAAAAGAATAATGCTAAAAACAGAAAGAACAAGCCAGACAATACTATTGAAATTCCCTTGTTGAAAATCATCACATACACCAGTTAACTATATGAAGTTCATCATATTAAAACTTTAGGAATACCTAAAAATTTTCTGACAAAATATATAAACATCAAAATAGTTAAATTAAATTATATTTCTTTAAAAATTTTAATGGTGGACGAATTGAAAGTAGATATGGAAGAATGCGGAGTTTGTGAAGATTGTATTGACGTATGCCTAGAAGAGGCAATTGAAAGAAAAGCATATACAATCATAATTGATGAAAGTAAATGTAATAACTGCGGCGAATGTGTTGACGTTTGTCCTGTTGGAGCATTATACGAGGATTAGGTTAAATTATGAAAATCAAGTTCACATGGATTGATTACATCATAATCATATTGGTGATATGCGCAATTGCATTTGCATTTATTCATATTACTACAGATGATTCATCAGATTTGAAAAAAACTGCTTTTGATGAGTCAACCGTCAACAAGATACCCGACACCTACCTCAAATATTATAAAGACGGCTTTATCGTAAATGCCACAGTAGAAGGTTTCAATTCAACAAATGGAAACAGAACAACATTAAACGGCACCGTCATTTGGGAAGATGACAATGGCGGAAACGGCGTTAAGCTGTTGATTGATTCAAATAACCAAACTTACCTTGTCGGATTGTACAGAACCGTGCCGAATGCCGACATTTACATTGACCATATCAGTCTCCAAAGCAATGGCGAAAAATATAAAAACTTATGTGAAATCAAGGTAAAACCTGTTGAAATAACTTCCCTAAAAGATTTGACAAGCAAGCTTCCTGATGATGCAAAATATGAAATCTCAACCGAAATAGGAGTTGGTTCATTAAGTGCTAAAGACGGCCAAAAAATTGCCAATCAGCTTTTAAGCAATGGAAAAAGGGAATCGATTAGGGCCGTGCATGCTGACAATAATTTATTGATTAAAAAAGCAACAAAAGAAAATCTTAACGATGTCAACTCCATTCTCGGCAACATTAATGGAGTAACAGAAGACATTACTATCAGGATTTATGACTGCCAGGACAGTCAAATCAAAGAAATCAGCAAGAACTTTAATGTGACCAATATACGAAACTTTTAAGTTGTGTAGACAATGAGCGTGATTTATTCTACCTTAACTTCACTGATAAACAGGATTAGTGATGAATTTCATAAATCCTTTTTATTTACCTTAATCTTTACTATCCTAGGCTTCATTGAAAAGCAATGGGTAAACAGTTACTTCAAAAGGTTCTATCCCTGTGAAAATTTTTTAAATGGGCTGAATAAAAGCAACATCCTGAAGAATCATATCTTCAATCCGCTAATCGTGCTCTTTCTGTTTGCAGTGTTTTTGATTTTGTCAATGAACAGGCCATCAGGCAGTCTGGTTATCACATTGATTCTTGCATTTGTCGGATTTTTTATTGGATCAACCATACTTCCAAAATATTTTTTAAACGGAGACATTAAAGGAATTGTCAAATTTAACAGAAAAGACATTTACTCAATCGGATTCTGTCTGCTATTAATAAGCATCATATTTTTCTTCATATGCATTGCATCCATTGGAGGAATTCCGCTTTTAAAACCTTCAATTCGATATCTCTTAAAACCTGCCCTGACAATGCCCGTGTTTTTAATCATACCTGGAACCTGCCTGATTGCAAGTGCATATCTTAAGGATTTCCAGGACAAAAAAATTACACGTTCGCAAGTGAGATTCAGATTCCTATTTTTGCTGGCTATTGACTGTACATTTTTATTGCTTCTAGGGTATAGGACACCACTACTTGCAGCATTTCTCATCATAATTATCATAGGTTTCTATGGAAATATTGTTTCTCTTTGGGAAGTTGTTGTCGGTGCAGTGATTGGTATAGGTGCAATCATTGGAATTGGTTATTTTCGTTCACTTGGAGAGATGACAATAACCTCCTCAACCAGTCCAATCTATTCCCTGCAGTCAAGAGCGGACTTCACATTGCATGTACTGAATTTGCTTGATTTCATTGGAGGAAACTTCGGCGTGACACATGGACACATGCTGGCAAGCTCAATTCCGGGAAGCGATCTGGGCCCAAGAATGATGGTTGGAAAACTGATTGCATGGAGAACCGAGGTAACGGTGACCCCCACCTTAATCGGCCAGATGGTGGTTGACTTCGGAAAGGTCGGAGTGTTTGTTGGGATGTTAATTTTAGGTTCCATCTTAGGCATCGGATTTAAAATAATGCAGAAGACCAAAAACTATTTTTATATTGGAATTTACTCCCTGATTTTAACATATACCATTTTAGGTATTGAAACAGGAATTCTGGACATACAGGTTTTATTATACTTTGCAATAGCAATCCTAATCTATTTGATAAACATCAAAAATACAAGAAATTAGGCTAATTTTAAGGCTTCCAGTATTACAAAAAAGCTAGAATAATACTAATTTGTATTACTTTAATAACATTTATATATGCAAATAACATTAACATATTAAATGTCAAGAACAAAAACTGTTTTATTAACCATTATATTTAATAAAACTCCCAATTAACTTGATATTACTCAAATAAAGTAAAGATAATACTTTTCAGTAATACTTCATTTATAAAGAAACATGAAAAAAGTATTACTTTAAAAAATGGAGGAATAAATTTGCATATACCTGACGGATTCATACCTATTTCACAGTGCATAGTATACTATGTGATTTTGATTGTCGCATTATACTTCTCCGTGAAATGGGCAAGGTCCAACTTAGATGAAAAACGTATACCTCTTTTAGCAGTTCTCGCAGCGGGTATTTTTGCAATCATGTCCATGAACATGCCGATTCCATTTGGTACAAGTGGACATATGGTTGGGGGAGCATTAGTAGCTATTGTATTTCTAGCGCCTGAAGCTGCCGTACTTGTATTTACCGTTGTACTCCTTATTCAAGCATTGATATTTGGAGACGGAGGAATTACTGCCTTAGGAGCAAATGTATTGAACATGGCAATCATTGGAGGTTCAGTTGGATTATACACCTTCAAAGGATTGAACGGAATGATTGGAAAATATGCAGCAGCCGGAGTTGGAGCATGGTTGGCAACCGTAATCGCAGCTTTGGCATGTGCTATCGAAATGGCAATCGCAGGAACATTCCCGGCAAACATAGGCATTCCATCAATGGTCTTGTACCACCTCTTCATTGGAATAATCGAAGCCGTATTAACTGTAATAGTTCTTGTAGCATTGGACAAATTCAGACCAGATTTACTTGCATGGAATAAAGGAGATGCATAATATGGAAAAAAGAGACATGGCTTTAATCGGAGTTGCAATCATAATATGTGTTGTCATATGTGTTCTCTCACCATACATCGCATCCGGCGATCCTGATGGATTAGAAAAATCTGCAGAAGATTCAGGACTTGCTGAAGATTTCTCAGTTGAAGAAATTAAGGGAATCCCTGATGCAATCTTCCCAGATTATGCATTTGCAAGCAACCCTGATAACCAAGGATTGCAGATTGTAGCACTGGTTATAGGAGTAGTTGTAACTCTAGTAATAGGATTTGGAGTTGCATACGTAGTCAAAAGTAGAAATTAACTTTTAATTTCTACCCTTTTCTTTTTTTTAAAAGTAATTGAAAATAATTAAACTATACATAAGCAAATAATAATATATTACAAATTTTTAATATTATATTAGTGAATTGATATGGTTGACATAACACAGATAATGCGGTTTGACGATTTGGCTTCCCAGGACAGTCCCATTCATAATCTGGAGGGAAGGATAAAACTTATTTCAACAATTTTCATAATCGTAGTCTGTGTAGTCTCCCAGGAACTTTTCATACCCCTGATATTGGAGATATTTCTTTTAGTTGTCTTGAAAATAGCCAAATTATCATATTGGGATTCATTCAAGCGATTATTGATGTTGTTGCCATTTGGAGGAGCAATCATTATTTTCCAGCCATTCATACAGCCTGGAAATATCATCTGGAGCTATTCCTGGCTACATGTAACTGATGCAGGACTCAATTGGGCGATTCTTCTCTTGGTTCGCCTGATTGTATCCCTGACTGCAATCATAATCTATTCATCAACAACCCCATTGCAGGAAATGGCAAGCTCATTTAGGAAATTGAAAATGCCGAGAGATCTTGCAATGATTTTATCCATTATGGTCAGGTTCCTATTCCTGTTCATCGATGAACTTGCGGCAATCAGAAAAAGCCAGAAGTCAAGAAATTTCAACATTCACGGAAAAAACACCCCCTACAAATGGAGAGTAAAGCAAGTCGGCTACACCATAGGAATGATGTTTTTAAAGGCATATGAACAGGGAGAAAGGGTTCATAAAAGTATGGTGAGCAGAGGATTTTCAGATGCATCCGAAATGTTTGATGAGAAAAAATCCCCTGAAAGAAGCGACTATTTATATTTATTTACAATTATACTGATTGTCATTGTGCTGGAAATCATAATATTCAAGTTCAGCGGACAGTTAGGTTATTTAGGTCAAAATTTAGGAATCAATTAGGTGAGGAAAGATGGAACAAATTCATTTAGAGACAAAAAATTTATCATTTACATACCACGACGGCACTCAGGCTTTAAAAAATGTCAATATCAAAATCAAAAAGGGAGAAAAGATAGCCATCATGGGGCCTAACGGTGCAGGTAAATCAACATTATTTTCTCACTTCAACGGTTTAAGCGAACCAACATCAGGACATGTTGAAATTGAAGGTGAAAAAATCGTCTTTGAACGTGAGGCACTTCTTAAAGTAAGGCAGAAGGTAGGAATAGTATTCCAGGATCCAAACGATCAGCTATTTGCCCCAACCGTCAAGGAGGATGTTGCCTTCGGACCTATGAATTTGGGTCTGGAGTATGAAGAAGTCGAAAGAAGAATCAAGGAATCCCTTGAGATGGTGGGAATGGCAGGATTTGAAGAAAAGACCCCTCACCATTTAAGCGGAGGCCAGCAAAAGAGAGTTGCCATTGCAGGAATCATTGCAATGCGACCGGACATAATGATTCTTGATGAGCCTACAGCAGGCCTTGACCCCGAAGGTGTCGATAAGGTATTGAATATCCTGAATAACCTCAACAAGGAAGGCATGAGCATCGTAATATCATCACACGACATAGAAATGGTCAACCATTTTGCCGACAAGATATTTGTCCTATATGATGGAGAAATCATAGCCGAAGGAGACAGGCATCAAATCTTCTCCGATAAGGAACTGCTGAAAAAGGCTCACCTGAAAGCGCCGGTGACAACCGAAATCCTGTATAAGCTAAAGGAAAACGGATGGGATGTTGACACCGAAAAAATAAGCATTAATGAAACTGTTGATGAAATATTGAATGCCAAAAACAGCTGATCAGTTCCCGCTTTTTCTTTTTCTAAACCTGTCCTTGAGCTTTGTGATGAACTGGAATTCCTCTTCAAATTCAGGGTGATTTCCGAATCCGCAGTTCGGACAGTGAACCTGATTGCAGTTGTCATGCTTTCCGCAGCTTATACAACCACGATTATCCAATTCTGTCTCATCAAATTCAAAACCACACATACGACATTTCATGATAACACCGAACAAAAATAGCTAAAAAAATAAATGAAAAATTGAAGCTTATATCACTTCAATGTTTTCCGCTTCCTCTTTTCGAAGACAAACGTCACATCCTCTGATGCTCATTTCAATAGGGTCTCCAAAAGGGGCAACCTTTTTTACATGAACTTTAGTTCCCTTAACGAAGCCCATACCCAAAAGGTGTCTTCTTAACTCAATATCGCCGCAATGATGGTATTTAACAATAGTTACTGTTTCACCGGGCTTTACGTCTTTTAAGGTTTTGACCATAATATCACATTATCCAAAAAAATAATTTTTAGGCATGCTAAAAATCTCTTAATAATTGTTATGTAACAAGCAATATATAAATATTTAGTTATGACTAAAAATTTTAAAAAAGGTATGGGGCCAATCATCTCATCCGAAGCCCATCAATGTTCCTATATTGTATACTAAGAAAGTAACGACATAAGCGGTAACCAATGTAATGGCTGTCATTAACACAGGCCATTTAAAAGTGCCTGTTTCCTGTTTTATTACACCAAGCACCGCAATACATGGTATGTATAGAAGTGAGAATGCCATGAATGAAAATGCTGACAGCGGAGTGAATGTATCATGAACCAAACTTGTTATGCCCTCTTCATCGTCTTCATCAAGGCCGCCCAATGTTCCCAAGGTACCTACAATAGCCTCTTTGGCAAGCAATCCCGCAATGATTGCCACTGCTGCCTGCCATGTTCCAAAACCGAGAGGAGCAAATATAGGTGCAACTGCAGAACCGATCATTCCCAAAATACTTTGCTGTGATCCGTAAGCCACTCCCAATGGGAAAATGCTTAACACCCAAATGATTACCACTGCAGCAAGAATGATTGTTGCCGCCTTTTTGATAAATCCTTTCACCTTCTCCCAGGTATGGATTAAAATACCCTTTACGGATGGCAATTTATATGTCGGAAGCTCCATTACAAATGGGGCAGACATTCCTTTAAACAGTGTCCTTTTAAGAAGCGCAGCAATTATGAGCGCTACAATAATACCCAGCAGATACATCACCAACAGCATGGTTCCCGCATTGTCCGGGAAAAACGCCGCTGTAAAGATTGCATAAATCGGCAGTCTTGCAGTACATGACATGAACGGAATGAGCATCATTGCAAGTATCCTGTCGGATTCGTGTTCCATGGTTCTTGTAGCCATTACAGCAGGAACCCCGCAACCAAATCCTAAAATCATTGGAATGAATGCCTTTCCATGAAGACCAACAAGCTTATGCATCACCAAATCCAGGGTAAACGCTGCCCTTGCAAGGTATCCGCAATCCTCCAGAAAACTCAGACATAAAAACATCAGGAAGATTATCGGCAGAAATGTCAAAACACCGCCCACTCCACAAAAGAGACCTTTTTGAACAAATGAGGCAATATATGGATTAGGTATTGCCGCTGCCGCCATTTCTCCCCATTGAGTAAACACCGCATTGATGAATTCCTGCATAGGAGACCCCAGGGTGAAAACGATTTGGAACATCACCCACATAACTACAAGAAAAATCGGAATGGCCAGAATCCTATTGGTCAAAATCCTGTCAATCTTGTCTGAAATGGTCGGCTTTTCAACTTCAGGCTTCTCGACAGCCTCTGCAATCAAACCGTCAATGAATGCATATCTGGCATTTGCAATGACCTCTTCAGAGCCTTCGTTATAAATGTCATAAAGGTGTTTGCTTACCTTATCAACTTCAACCATGATTTCGGAACTTATTGAAGACTGCTGGACTTTCTGAATTACAATAGAATCCTTTTCCAAAAGCTTTACTGCAGTCCAAATTGACGGAACATCCAATAATTCATCATCCTTTTCAATCAGTTCCTGGAGATCCTCCAGATGTTCCTTGAGCTCAGCCCCATAGGCCAACTTTTCACTGGTGTTGATGGGATTTGCAGCCTGCTTTTCGACAGTGTTGAGCAATTCCTCAATACCTTCCTTCTTTTTTGCATTAATTTCAATGATTGGAAAACCCAAAAGCTCGCTCATCAAGTCTATGTTAATGAAATGTTCCCTTCTTTTGGCAAAATCGTTCATGTTCAGCGCCAAAATCATGTTGGCTCCCAATTCCATCATCTGAACTGTAAGATACAGGTTACGTTCAATATTGGCTGCATCCACCACATTGACAATGACATCAGAATCATCATCCACTATGAAATCTCTTGAAACGATTTCTTCAATGGAATGGGCACTTAATGCATAATTGCCCGGCAAATCAACAATTTGATACTCATAATCCCCATGATTGAAATATCCTTCAGCCCTTTCAACTGTCTTTCCGGGCCAGTTACCTACATGCTGGTGCATACCAGTCAATTGATTAAATACGGTAGTTTTACCCACATTGGGGTTTCCTGCCAATCCCACAATCAATTTTTTCATCAATCATTCTCCTTTCATACAATTAGTGCATCAAATATTTTTGCCGTTTAAAAAAAATTAGGTTAAAATAAATATATGTTAATATTGAAGTTCATAATATTTAAAATTTAAGCATGCCAAAAAGAAAAAAATTATTGAACATGCAATTATCAAAGGGCATGATGAAAAGCGAAGAGGCTTGGAACTCCCTCTATTTAAGTTCAGACATTGAAACATCTTCAAATGTCCCATGCCTCATTTTCAGGGTCGTCCACATCGTCATAAATCTCCTCAGCCCAATAATTATCGTCAAAATAATCATCGACTTCCTGGTTCAGACCCCAATTATGGTTATCGTAATATGTATACGGGTCAAAATTATTCTTGACATTAATGCTTTTGGTATTTGTGGTTTTCTTATAGTTGGAATCTCCCTTAAAGACCACCTTAACCTTGTAGTTGCCCACATCATATTTGACCCTGATTCCACTGTTGTATTGTTTGTAGGTCCACTTATAATTGCCGTCCTTATCGGTGATTGTATAATTAATCATTCCATTGGACCTGATTTCCCTGCCGTTCTTGTCGACCAATTTTATTACGATATATCCCTTATTCTTAATTACACAGTCGTCGGTTGATACCTTAACCTTTACCTTTTGCTTTGCTGTGACCGGACTTGCAAGCAGTATGCAGACTGCAAGTATTGCCAAAATGATGATGATTCTTTTGTTCATGTTATTAAATTGTTACAAATACTATTTAAACATTGACACTAAAATATTAATTAGTGATTTTATGATTGAATACGACGATATAATTAAGGATTCACCATTCATTGCCAATCATCTGATTACCTTAATCAAGACTCATGATTTCTACATGAACAAGCATATCAAAAGCGGAACTGACATTTTGCCCAGCCAATATTATATGCTGCTGTTTTTATATTATGAAATGGGCACAAACCAGTCAGATATCGCAAAGGCATGCCTGATGGACAGAAGCGGAGTTTCCAGAGCATTCAAAGAATTTGAGGAAAAAGGGCTGATTGTAAGGGAAATTGATGAGAAAAACAAAAGAGCCTATAAAATCACATTAACCGAAAAGGGAACTGAAACTGCAGAATTTCTGATTAGAAAAGAAAAGGAATGGGATGACATGATTTGCGATGAGCTGAACATCCCACGTGAGGAACTGCTAGAACTTCTTTCAGTCATTTCGCTGAAATCACTGGAATTCAACCGTGAAAAATTCTAATCATATCCTTCAGATTCCAAATAGTCATCAATATCGTAATTGTCACCATATTCGTAATGGTCATAATATGCGCCGGGATCGGTTCTTGACAATGTGTATCTGTCAGGCACGACGGTGTGATAATGGCTGGAACCGCCATCATAACCGCTCGGATAGCTGTTGCTTGTTGTAGAGTAGGTTTGAATAAATTCGGAACGGTTCAAATTCAAAATCTCATACATCAATTTGGATTCTGAGCATTCGATATCATCACCGCCAACAATTATCCCGTAGACCGCATTCTTTTCATGGAAATTGACCAAAAAGCAGGTTCCGTTCATCGAAGAGACATAATCGGAAATATACATTGTCTTGTTCCTGCTTGAAATGTCCGGATAATCATCAGGTGAATCCTTCCACACGATTACATAACCCTTATGGCCAGAAGTATCAACATAGCTGATATTTTTCGCATTTTTCCAGCACAAATTAAAGTTTGAATCTGTCTTAAAATTTCCATCAGAGATGTCTTTTCTGTTTATTTCTGCACAACCTTTTAAAGTCGCAACCAAAGCATTGTCTCCACCAATATCCTCAACGATTTTGTCACTGTAAGTCGCTTCGGAAGGTGGGACGAGCAGATTGATTGCAGAGCCTACAAAAAATGCAATCAGCAGCAATGCCACAAATAAACCGATCAGAATTACTCCAACTTTCTTGAGATTAGCCATATTATTATATTAACACCTTAATAACATTTATACTTAATGGAAACAATATTATCAAATCACCCAAATATTCAAAAACAAAGTAAATATTGCTAATTGGCTTAAACAAGCTTTAAATTATAGTTTGTTCAATTAATAGCTATGATAGAATTAGTTATAGCATGTTTTATAGGAATAGCAATAGGAACTACAACAGGAATGATACCTGGCATACACGTCAATACCGCCGGAGCGATAATTTTTGCATCCTCCACATTCCTTTTGACGATAGTATCGCCGGAATTCCTATGTGTGCTCATGGTTTCGATGTCAATTGCCCATGCGCTTATAGAATTTGTCCCCTCAATGCTTTTGGGAGTGCCTCAGGAGGGAACTGCAACATCAATACTTCCGGGACACCGTATGGTGCTTCAGGGCAGGTCAAAGGAAGTGATAAGAGTCGTTTCCGTCGGAGGATTCGGAGCAATAATCGTGACAATCCTGATGCTTCCGGTCTTTGCAATAGCCCTTCCGGTTCTGCATGACATATCAAAGCCCTATACATGGATAATACTTCTTGGAGCATCGATTTATCTTACACGCCACATGACTGGAAACTTCAGGGACTTTTTGTGGGCCATTCTGCTCTTTGTGCTTTCGGGAGTTCTCGGCTGGATAATTTTCCAAACGCCGATATCTTCGGGAATCACACTGATGTGCACCTTTTCTGGGCTTTTCGGAATAAGCACTATACTTTTCAGCCTGAACGATTCCTCCACAATACCACATCAGAATCCATTCTACGAGCTCAACATCGATTACAACAAGTTCAAAAGCATTTTTGCAGGAGGGATAACCGGAGCGATTCTCGGCTTTCTTCCGGGCTTCGGACCGGCACAGGGAACGGTGATAGCACAGGCAGTGAGCGGCACAAACGACAACAACGATGACGACACCGTCAATTTTCTGCTTGCAACATCAGGGCTGAACATTTCGGACTGCCTGTTTTCACTGATTGCAATCTACATCATAGGAAACCCCAGAAGCGGAATAGCCGTCTACATGTCCTATCTGATTTTTGAAATGGGCCTGAACCATCTGGCAATCTTCATTTTCGCCTCATTGATTGCAGTATCAGTCTCGTTGGTACTTTCCCTGAAACTGGGAGACTCATTTTCAAGGCTGATGGGCGGTGTGGACTACAAGAAGCTATCAATTGGAGTTATCATTCTCCAGATTGTGATACTGTACCTGTTTATCTTTTACTACAAGGCACCGGTATTTTACATGAGCCTGGCTTTGATTACCTCAACAGCAATGGGAATGCTTCCCCACTACATTGGAATCGGTAAATCCCACCTGATGGGCGTTCTGATCATTCCTGCAATTGTTATCTACATGCAAATGTTTATTTAGGTGATTTGATGAAAAGAATATTATTAAACAAATTTGAAGAATATGAAAATATGAAAAAGAAAGATATTGAAGTAGATATTGGGAATTTTAGTCCAACTGTTGCTTTGCCATTGATTTACAATGAGAAGATTAATTTCAAAAAAATCGACTCTATTAGAAAAGTTAATGTGAATACTGACAATTCTGAAATAATATCAAATGAAATTTTAGAAGAATTAAACATCAATAACAACAACATTACCCCCATGAAATTTGTTTTTCATGAATTAATCTCTAATATCTATGACCATTCAAAATTTGAAAATGCTTACGTTATGGGTAAAAAAGATGGTAAATTCTATGAATTTGGATTCTTAGATGATGGCATAACCATACCTACTTCTTTAAAAAAGTTAAAATCTCCAATAAAAGATGATTGTGATGCAATTATCCAAGCAATAAATGGATTATCCAGTAAAAATGAATTAGGATATATTGAAAGAGGAACCGGATTAAATAACACAATAAATATTGTTACATCCGGGAGCAATGGTGAAGTATTAATTGTTTCAGGATGTGCATTAATCCATATATCAAATAATGACAACATCACTGCTAGAAAAATTCCTCGTGATTGTGTTAATGGAACATTAGTAAGTTTAAGAATGAATTTAGACTCAAAAATTGATATATATAAATATTTAAAACAAGTAAAATATGAATTGATAATATGAGTGAAATTGAAGTTTTTCTAAAAAAAGAAATCGGCACAGATTTAGGATCAAGACAAAAAATCGAAAAACTGTTCAAAGACTTTGATGAAAATGTTTCAAAAGTAATTATGAATTTTGAAGGCATAGAATTCATGGGCCGTAGTTTCGCCCAAGAATATCTTAATCGGAAGCATATTGCCCCCTTTGAAGTTGTAGAAAAAAACATGCCTGAAGATATTGAAAAAATGTTTGAAATTATTCTAGAATTAAATAATAAATTATAACTAGATAACAATCACATTTTCCGCCATCTTTTCGGCCTTTTTAACTATCTCTTCAACATCCACACCTGGGAATGCATCTATGACGCATAAATCAGCATCACCAAATTCCAAATCCTCAAATGCCACATTGAATATTTCATAGCCATCAGAAATGCCGTTTATTTCCAGATTGTTTTTCAGAGCCTCAATCATTTCGGGGTTGACATCATTGAAAATCACCTTTTCAAATCCGCATTTGAGCAGATAGATTCCAAGGGCTCCAAGTCCGCACATGCCGTCAATTGCGGTTCCCTTTTTGATATTGTTATTGTTTATATAGTTGTGAAGCCTTACCAGCTTATCTTCGGTGGTCACTGCAACTTCGATGTGGTGTCTTGACTGTCTTTTGACCAGAACTATCTTTTCCTGAATCAGGGTTCTCATGACATTTATCTGGGTGTCATCCCCTTCAAGAATTTCAAAGTGGCTGATTTGTGAATCCTTATCCAACTGACCGACAGTGCTCTGAGGACTTCCCTTAAGGACACATTTGACCTCAGGAACTTCATCGATCAATCTTGATGCCACATCCTTAGTAAAATCGGGATGCAACAATATCAGTGTCTTTTTTCCGATGAACTGAGGGTTCAGGCTGCTGTAGTAAAATCCGGACAGAGGCACGGGAGAGTTTCTTCTGAGAGTTGCCTTTTCAGGAACGATTCCCTCTTCAATCATGATTTTCAGAATATGGCTCATCACAATATCTAGTGGCCTTTTTCCGCATTCGCATCTCATATACTCCCCGTCGAGAATTTCAAAATCAATCAGGTCTTTCAATGGGGAAAATTTCTTTATTTGGACATCCCTGCATTTTTCACATTCTTCAAGCGATTTGATTTTTTCATCGATTTCCAAGATAAAACCACCTCAAAATTGCTTTAATGTTTAAATATTGTTCTATATCACTAATAATGCTTTCAAAAGTAATAAAAACTTTATAAGTTAGTAATACTAATTAGTAACTATAACTAAATCACCATGGTGAATGATATGAACAATGACATAATACCACAATATGATGTAACAAAGCAAGAATACTCCCCCGAAGAGAAAGTCCTTTTGGGAGAAATGCGCGAGAACCTGGTTGACCTAGCCATATCAACTGGCGAAAACTTCCAGGTCAGTGAAGAGAAACTGTTAAATGACATAAAGAACTTTTTATCTTTAAGGTTAAGCGGAACACTTCAGGATAATGGAACCTCAAATGAATATTTGGATAGGTTGTCACGAAAGTTCCTGAGGGACATCATCGGATATGGGGCAATTGACCCCCTGATTCAGGATGATGAGCTTGAGGAAATCATGATAATCGGAACTTCAAAGCCCATATTCGTCTACCACAGGAAATATGGAATGATGAAGACAAACCTCCAGTTCAGAGATGAAGGCGAACTCAGAGACCTGATTGATTCGATTGCAAGACAAATCAACAGAAGAATTGACCAGGAATCACCGATTCTTGATGGAAGGCTGATGGACGGCTCCAGAATCAATGCCACAATTCCTCCAGTTTCGGCTGACGGACCTTCACTCACCATACGGAAGTTCCGCAGAGACCCGCTGACCATCATCGATTTGATCAATTCAAGGACGATTTCTGTGGACCTGGCAGGATTTCTCTGGCTTTGCATCGACGGGCTTGGAGTCAAATCAGCAAATGCGATAATTTCAGGAGGAACAAGTTCCGGAAAGACAACTACATTAAATGCGCTTTCAGCATTCATCAATCCCAATGAGAGAATCATTACAATTGAAGATACTTTGGAGCTTCAGATTCCCCATGAACACGTCATCCGCATGGAAACACGGCCGGCCAATGTCGAGGGCAAGGGCGAGCTGACAATGAATGACCTTGTCAAGAATTCACTGAGGCAGCGCCCGGACAGAATCATTGTTGGAGAGGTCAGGGCCGATGAGGCAATCACCCTCTTCACTGCACTGAATACAGGACATTCAGGCTTTGGGACATTGCATTCAAATGATGCAAGGGAAACCATAACAAGACTTACCAACGAACCGATGTCAGTTCCCGAAATAATGATTCAGGCAATCGATTTTATAATTATGCAGAACAGAATTTACACACCTTCGGGAGTTTCCTTTAGAAGAATCAGCGAAGTCGCTGAAGTTGTCGGCATGGAGGAGGGCACTGTCCAGCTGAACAAGATATTCCAATGGAATCCCGAAAGGGACACCATCGACAATATCGGCATAACAAGCAATACTCTGCAACAGATTGCAAACCTGAGCGGAAAGTCAATCATCGAGCTTCAAAACGAGATTGAAAACAGAAAGCTGGTGTTGAGGCACATGATAAATCAGAACATACGTTCCGTTGAAGGGGTCAACAGCGTTATAGAGCTGTATTATAAAAATCCTCAGAAGGTCCTGAACAGGATTATCCTAAACGGGTGATTGGCATGTTTGACAGATTTTTCATAATAATCGGAGGAGGGGCATTATCCCTCATCAGCTTTTTTACCAACCTCTCATTTAAGGGGGAAAATGAAAATGCGGGCATTGATCCCGCAATGCTTGAAAAGTTAAACTTCGACATCAACACCAAACAGGCAAGGTATGAAACCCGCTTCGATAAATTGAGGGACGACCTGCTTGAAATCCTTTTGAAAAGACATGTCATGGGATTAGTGATTATCGGATTTGTGGCGATATCATTTTTTACAGGTTTGGAAATCGGCGCAATGTATCTGGTTATAGTGATTATGGCCTACATCTTTCTAATGCAGTACCCTCACATGAAAGAGCAGAGAGGCTATTCTGACTTGAATCAGGAGCTTCCCTATGCGTTAAGGCATATGAGCATTGAGCTGAAAGCCGGAAGAGGACTGCACGATGCACTGATAACAATAAGAAACGCCAATTACGGATCCCTTTCAAGGGAGTTCAACAGGGTTCTGGAAGAAATCAAGTTCGGAAAGTCAACTGAGGATTCCCTGCTTGAAATGTCCCACAGGGTCAAGTCCGAAGGCCTCACCCGGGCAATCCATCAGATTGTCGGAACGCTTAGAGTGGGAGGCAATCTGGCAGGCAGCCTGGAGATAATTGCAAAGGACATTTCCTTTGATATGCAGATAAAACTAAAAGAGTTCTCGCAGAAGCTGAACTCGTTCATATTGATTTATACGTTTATAGTCATACTGGCGCCGGTGATAAGCCTGATTATGCTTATGGCCGCATCAACGGTTATGGGTGATGTGATATCTTCAGAATTGTTATTTGTGATTTATGGAATATTTTTCCCAATGGTCGTGATGTTTATGGGACTGTTCATCAAAAAACTAGAGCCTAAAATTTGAAGAAGGGTTAGAATATTGATTCAAACCCTTTTGATGCAAGCAATCCTGCAAAGTCGCCTTCCTTATCCATGACAATGTTTCCTTTGGAGTATTGGTCGAGTGCAGCATTCACCATTGAAGATTTAACATTAGGATTGCTTGAAGCCGCTTTTGCAGCAGCCTTAACAACGCCCATCACTGCATCTCCTCTGGATACACCACTGTTTCCATCTTCACGGATGATGTCGATCCCACTTGCATTTGTAGTTTTCCCGTTGATTTCCAATGGCCCTGCAGCGGAAAGGATCGCATCAAGAGCCTGACTGTTAATGGCCACAACGGAATCTATTTTGGTGTTAGTGCGGTATTCGACTATTTCCTTTGCATACTGCAAACCCTTTTCATTGTCAGCATCCCAAAATGCATCGTGAAGAAGAAGCGCTGACCCCGCACCCTGATCCTGCGCTTCTTTAGGTTCGGAAGCTGTAGGATGTGTCATGTCACCAGGATAGAAAGGAGTGTAATTTTTAAGAGTACCATTCTCCAAATTGATGATGAATGCCATATCACAAGCACCCATTCCTGGCCTGCTTTCACTCTCATCAATTGCACATACCAGGATATTCCTATTTCCCTGAGTAAGCACGCTTTCATGTCCTAAGAATAGCGCTCCTGCAATAACTGCTATCAATCCTATTAGAATAACAACAAGTATTACGATAATAAGTCTTCTTGTCCTATCCATGATAATTACCTACGTTAATTTGATATTTTTTAAAGCATATTATAATTAAAATTTCATTATAAATATAGTTATGTATTAAGAGAATTGAAAAAAAAATAATAAAAGGATAGTGAAATTAAATATGGAGTCCATATTTAATTTCTGAGAGTAGTTATATGCTTTTTATCTAAAATAGATAATAAATTGGTGTTTTTTGGTTGAGGAGAGTTAAACACCAATTCGTGTTTTTTGGGAAATTTTTGGCAGAAGATTTCCCGGGCGCCAAATTAGAGAAATTGTGAAAAATCTAATTTGACAGATTTTTTATATTTTGGAGATTGTATTATTATCGACTGATAATATGTTTTGTTAAGTGAAAATTTAGGTATGCCTAAATTTATGTCACTTGTATAAAAGTAGGTCATCATAGTATATAAAGGTTTCGGTAATTTTTAGGTAAACCTAAATTTTTTTACACTATGATGTTTAAAAATTAACACGTGTTATATAAAAGTAGATCAACATGATATTTAAATATTTTGGATGACCAAAAAAATATTCGGATTTCAAAAAAATCAATAAAAAGGTAGGTGAAATTAAATATGAAATCCATATTTAATTTCTGAGAGTAGTTATATCTGTTCATCTAAAATAGATAATAAATTGGTGTTTTTGGTTGAGGAGAGTTAAACACCAATTCGTGTTTTTTTCGGGAAATATTGGCAGAAGATTTCCCTTGTATTAAATTAGAAAATTGTGAAAAGCTAATTTAATACCAAATATTTATATTTTGGAGATTGTATTATTATTGACTAATAATATGTTTTGTTAAGTGAAAATTTAGGTATGCCTAAATTTATGTCACTTGTATAAAAGTAGGTCATCATAGTATATAAAGGTTTTGGTAATTTTTAGGTAAATCTAAATTTTTTTGCACCATGATGTTTAAAAATTAACATGTGTTATATAATTGTTGTTGGCCATCACATATAAATATTTTGATTAACCAAAAAAAAATTAAAAGGGGAAAAATGAATTTCCCTTATTTTTTCACTTTAACAACAGTTTTTGCAGTCTTTTTACCATAAGTAATTTTTACGGTGTATTTTTTACCTTTTTTAAGTTTTTTGATGACTTTTTTCTTAATGGTAACTTTTGCAAGACCATTTTTGTTGGTTTTTGCTTTGTAGGTTTTTCCTTTGAATCTGAATTTAATGATTTTTCCCTTTACCTTTTTACCATTAATTTTTAAAGTTGCTTTTACGACAAATTTTTTAGCAGACTTTTTGATTTTTATAGTCTTTTTGACTGCTTTTAAAACAATTTTTTGACTAACAGGAGGATTTACTGGAGTAGTGGATTTAATAACTACATTAGCGGTTGTATTAATTTTACCAACTGATATTTGAGCAATATAATTGCCAACAGCCATGTTTAAATCAAATAGAGCAACACCATAATCATCAGTTGTGGCATTTAAAGTTTTGCCATCGATTACAACAGTTACAGTCCTATCAGCCACTCCGAATCCCTTACTGTCAACAACGCTGATGTTTAACTTTTGAGGATCACCGTAATATTTTTCAACATTTGCCGCTTTAATGCTAAATGACAATATTTCAACATTAAACACAGCAGATTCTACAGTGACTGTATTTATGGCAGTGACATTATGCATTGCATCTAAAGCACCGATTTCTGATTTGCCTAATCCAACAATACCATTCTCATCTGTTGTTTTGTTAATTTCCTTGCCATCAACAATAAATGTTACGTTTGTATTAGCCAAATAATTGCCATCATAATCAAAGAATGCAAAAAAGAAAACCAAGTTTTCATCATCCACCTTAACTTCATCATCCACTATTGTTACAGTAGGGTAGATTTCAAGAGAACTCATGATTTCCTCGTCATCATATGAAGTGATGATAGTGTAGTTTCCAGTTTCAAAGGTAGTATTATTGAATACCGCTTTTCCATCTTTTACAGTGGTATTAGCTATGCTTTTACCATTTTTGGCAATGGTTATGACAGCCCCTTCGATTGAACTCTTGATTTCAAGATTTGTCTTATTGTTGGAATACACTTTTACTCCACTTACATTATTCGGATTGTTTAAGGTGTATACCTTAATTGATGCAGTTATTCCCCTATTGGCCAACTCTTCTTTTCCTTTTGGAGTGTCCACTACAGAATGATTCTTTTGGAAGAACAATCTTGAATTATAAACACAAGGAACCCTATTGTTATCAACTTCGATTTCGACAGAAAACTTGTCGCCTTTATTAACAGCGACGGTTTTATTTAACCTGATTGTCTGGAAACCATAATAAGCAGATTTTCCCTTTTGGGAATAAACCAAGTTTCCGTTAACTTTGACTTTGATAGTGTATGAGGTATTATCATTTATAAAGTAGGTTCCAACCGCTCCAATCAAGTCATTGCCGATGGAATCATAAGTGTTGGTATATGAAAGGCTGTTGACTCCCCCATATGTTAAAAATACGTCTAATGCAGGAATATCATATTGATAAAGCTTATTGTAAACTTCAGTATTGTTTATGATATATGCAACGGCTGCAGCATCTAAAAATGGAGCATCAGCATATGAAAGATAGAAGTATCCTCCGTCTCCCCAATCGGTTCCCCAGCTGTTTTTAACAATCCATGCGCCGTCCACACCCGGATTCATAATAAAGTTGGTTCTGCTGTAGGTATCATTCCATCCGACAATTGTTACAAAATGGTTTCCCAAAGTCTTATTGTCACAGTATAATGCATGACTGGTCTTATTATAATATTTATTTTGAGGATCTGCACCGTTAACGTGAATAGTCAATGCACCATATTTAAGCAATGCCTGTTTTAAGGCAGTGCTGTTCTTGGTGTCGATAAACATCGCATCAGTGAAGTGATAGCTTTCAGGAGTAAAGAATATCTGGGATATTTTTCCAAGCTCGTCATAGCTATCATATTCTGCATTGACAATTCCAAGCCAGCTTAAAACATAACCTAAACCGCCGGCCAATACTCCACCTTCAGTGACGGTCGGTTTACCATATATTGAATACATTAATCCTGAATTTTGAATGTTGTCTTCGGAAATGTCCAATGTGATTCCGGTAGCCATTTTGAATGCGGATTCAAGTGCGCCTGTTGTACCGAATGCCCAGCAGGCACCGTTTGATCCCTGGTTTTTAACCGGAGTTGTAGCATTGAAAACACGCAAATCAAAGAATGGGTCAGTTACACTTCCAGTGATTTTAATAGGGTTCAAGACGATTTTTTTACCTTCAAAAT
This sequence comes from uncultured Methanobrevibacter sp., assembly GCA_900320515.1. GTDB lineage: Archaea > Methanobacteriota > Methanobacteria > Methanobacteriales > Methanobacteriaceae > Methanocatella. Next base: position 39,012 of record ONSJ01000011.1, read on the forward strand.
CAACAACATAAGGGTAATATACATCGTCAAAAACATACTTGTCTTTTTTGCCTTCAGGACCTAAACCACAATTTTTGAATTCTGAAGTTGCACTATTGAAATATGAATGTAAAAATTCACCATTATTAAGAGAATTTGAATCAACAATTACGAAAGAGGTATTATATAAAAAGATTGCTCCTCCTTCAGATGCCTTATTGTCTGTGAAATTACATGACCTGATATCTACATCATTACTGTAATCCAAGTATAGCGCTCCGCCTTTGGATAATCTATTTAAATCTCGTATATAGTTATTGTAAAATGTAGAGCCAAATGCATAAAAAGTTGCATTTGAGGAGTATATTGCCCCGCCGCTATATTCTGCATGATTGTTTTCAAAAACAGAACTGAGGACATTCATGAATCCTCCAAGCTGCAGCATTGCTCCACCAAATTCAGCGGAACAGTTTGTGAACTTGGTGAGATTGATAATAGAACTTCCAGTTAAATATGTATCAGAATCTGCATTTACATCAATGAAAATGGCCCCACCGTTTTTAGCTGCTCTCACATTTTCAAATTCACAATTTTGAACTGTAATCATTAATTTCTTTGAATTTTTAACGGCAATAGCCCCACCGGTGGCACTTGCAGACAAGTTAACAAATCTGGAGTTGTATGTTCTGAGATATGAATTGGTTGTTGCATATGCCACAGTTGCATATTTGGCCTTCAAATTCTCAAAAATACAATCATTTATTTCTACAGATGCACCTGTAGCAGCGTATATCAGTGACCACTCCATAGGATTCTTATTACTGAATTCTGATTTGTTGATGGTCAATACACTGTAACGTACATTGATTGCCGCTCCATATTTAGCATAATTTTCTGAAAAATTACAGTTATTTACAGTGACATATGAATCATCAGCGTAAATTGCTCCCCCATAAACATCCTTATTATTTATGAAGGTCACATTGTTTAAAATCAGAGTGGTGTTCTTATAATTCTCGATAGCTGACTGATTACAATTTTTAAAAGTTAAATTATTAATGGTAATCTTAGCGTTAGAGATTTTAAGCCCACCGGCTTTTCCGGCACCATCAATAATATGATTATTACCATTTATTGTATAGGCCTGGCCGGCACTTCCCACCAACTCGACCTGCTTTATAGTATCAGTTGTTTCGTTATATGTATAATCTGCTGTTAGACTTACATCGGCACCCTTATGCAAATCAGTGTTTAACTCAGCGTAAGACTTTACCGGCCCCTCGGATATAACCTCGCCATCAGTTACACCCAAATCTGAGTCGGTCTGATTTGCATCTTCTGCAAAAGCAAATCCAACAGAGAAAATCATTATTATTAAAATAAATAAACTGTCATACACAGTATATAATACATTAGAAAAATTTCAAAAAAAAATAGCATATTCGAAAAAAATATGAATAAAAAGAGAAATGAAATAAGTTATTAAAAAAATAACTTAAATGATAAATGGAAAAATCAATGAATACTATTTACATTAATCTTCCGACACCAGTAATCTCGATACTGGCAACACCAGGAATAGCTGAAACCATTTCCTCAACAGGTTCAGATCCGCCTTCACCGTCATCAGTGATGAAGTTTAAGATGATTGCAACTAAACCGAATGCAATAGGTTCTTCTGCAATATCGTGGATTTTAGCTCCTTCAGGCATTGAATCCTGAATAGTTGCTTTGATAGCTTCTAAATCTTCTTCTGGACTGTCTGGCATAATTTTCATAGTAGTTAATACTTCACCCATTCTAATTCCTCCTTTTTACGTTTATGGTCCTTCAAAACCACATTCACATTTGTAACCGTGACCGAAAGTACGGCATTTTTCACATCTTGCTATTTTTGCTCCACATTCTGGGCATTCGAATTCGACGAATGTTCCAGTTAATGGAATTTCTTGTTTACATGAAATACATTCAACTTTTTTCATTCTATTCACCTATTATTTGTGTGTAATCGAAGTTATAATCATTTATATTATCGTCTATTAAAGACATAACCCTTTCTGGGCACTTCCCATTCACAACATAACAATCAGTCCCATACCTTAGTAAAAGAGTCGGCAGCATTACATCAATCGATGACTCCTGAAAAGTTAGTGTTGAACCTGGCTCTTTCGGTTCATGGGTATATATACCATTTACATTTGTTACTATTAAAAGGTTTGCATTTAGGAGGTGGGCAACATATGCCGAAATCGAATCTGAAGTCACATCCCAGCTGCATTCGAAGGGGTCCTCTTTTCTTAAAAATTCGGAAACGACAAAAATCGGAGTGAATCCTTCATCTGATATTTCACGAACCTCATCGATTGTATATGCCAATCTTGCGGAATCAACCCTGTCGTTTACAAGTTTTGCGATGATGTCCATGCAATCTATGGCCGTCCAGTGATTGGCCTCTTCGCTGAAACCGATTTCATCATCATACCTGCGAATCAGGTTGGCAAATTCTCCGCCACCCAAAACTATAACCGAACCGGTATTTTTTAGGCGTTTTGCCAGATCAATTGCATATTCTGGAAACAGACTTCCCCCAATTTTTACAACCTGTTTTATGCACATAATTTCAACCATGTTTAATTAAAAGCAGCTTCAATTAAATGACATCTTTCCTACAAAAGTTTCAAATCCCCGGTCACTTCGTCAAGGATTTCATCCTCATCGGGACCGAGAGCCAAAACTGTTACGCTTGATGTAGGTATCTGTGTCCTTCCGGCATCAACTACCAGATAATTTGCAATGCCCTTTTTATCGGCAATCTTTTTAAGTTCAGTCAGCTCCTCTAGAGTCTGGACTTTTAAAACCACCTTTGCATAGGCCTCATTTTCCCATTTTCTGATTTTGTCAGCAGGAGATTTCTTATACGCCCCAATGGCACCATGGCAGCATTGGGCTGCAATCTTTCCCTTGCGCATCTTCAAATCGGTTCTGACGATCATGACCTGTTTCATCTTATCCCCATAAATCTCATTTTAAAAATCAAATTAAGTTTCCAACTGCAACAGCTTGGAACAACAAGAAAAAAATATAAAAAAAATTAATAAACTAGAAAAAATCTAGTTATTTAATCTAATTTGAAATATACAACTACAATTGCTGCAATAACAATGAATACACCGACAATCAACATTATAACTAATGCGTTATCGCCAAGGGTAAATCCTGGATTTGCAGAAACATTTGTATTGTTTGCAGTATGATTTGTCACATTACGATGTGTATTGTTATTTGCTGTAGCATTTGCAGCATCGCCGGAGGAACCAGAATCCCCGGAATTGTCTGAATAACTGTATGTTGGCTGGTCAGTTGTATAAGAGTATGAACTTTGACCGCCGCTGGAACTTGAACCGGAATTCGAATTTGAACCGGAATCTGAACTTGAACCTGAATCGGAACTGGAGTCCGAACTGGAATCTGAACTGGTATCAGCACTAGTGTCTGCTGATGTATCTGAACTACTTGAACTATCTGATGATGAACTAGAGGTATCAGATGATGAACTTGAACCATCAGATGATTTAGCACTTCCGGATTCTGCAAAAGCAACTCCGCAAGCGGAAATTAGTATAACAAATATTAAAAACAAACCTAATATTTTATTGATTTTCATTTAATCACCGAAATAAACTTCTATAATTTACATTTAAACTTAATTACTTAAAACTTTTATTATCTTTGTGGCAAAAATGTCGGCAAGTCATATCCTAATTTTGAAATGATTATCAACAAATCGTGCAACAATTTAATTATAAGGATTAACATAATTATTAATGATTATATTTTTAAGGAGATTATAATGAGTCGTATATCAATTTTAGACAAAGACAGATGTCAACCCAAAAAATGCGATTATCTTTGCATACACTACTGTCCGGGCGTCAGAATGGATGAGGACACAATAGTGGTTGATGAAGATACAAAAAAACCGTTGATATCTGAAGAGTTATGTGAAGGGTGCGGAATATGTACCAACAGATGCCCCTTTGATGCAATTTCGATTATAAACCTGCCTGAAGCTGCAGGAGAACCGATCCACAGATTCGGACAAAACCAGTTTGAGCTTTTCGGACTTCCGAATCTTGAAGAGGGAACAGTTCTGGGACTTTTAGGTCCGAATGGAATCGGTAAGTCCACAATCATGAATATTCTATCAGGAAGTCTGATTCCAAACTTCGGAGACTTTGAAAGCAAGCCTGAAAACTGGGATGCAGTCATTGACTTTTATAAAGGGTCCTCCCTGCAGAAATACTTCCAGGATCTTTCAGAAGGCAACATCAAAACCATACTCAAGCCTCAAATGGTCGACAAGCTTCCGAAGGTTGTAAAGGGAAAGGTGAAAGATTTATTAAGTAATGTCAATGAACGTGACAAGCTCGAATACGTTACAGAAGAGCTGCAGCTGGAAAACGTTCTGGACCGTAAGATGGAAAATCTGAGTGGAGGAGAGCTTCAGAGGGTTGCAATAGCCGCAACCGTCCTAAGAGAAGGCGATTTCTACTACTTCGACGAACCGACCTCCTGGCTGGACGTGTCACAAAGGCTTAATGCGGTCAAGGTAATCCGTTCACTTGCCGAAGAGGGCAAAAGCGTTCTTGTCATTGAACACGACCTCGCCACTTTGGATGCACTGTCCGACAATATCCATATCCTGTACGGACAGCCTGGAGGATATGGGGTAGTTTCAGGAAGAAAAGGAGTTCGTTTAGGTATAAATGCATATATAAATGGATTTTTAGCTGAAGAGAATGTGAGAATCAGGAGAAATCCTATCGAATTTACAATAAGGCCACCGACACCGGAAGATGAAGGGGATGCGCTTTCAAGCTATTCCGACCTGTCAAAGGAATATGACGGATTCAACCTCACTGCCGATGCGGGTGAAATATTCTATGACGAAATCGTAACCGCATTCGGATCAAACGGTATCGGTAAGACAACATTCGCCAAGATACTTGCAGGCGTGGAAGAGCCGACAACAGGAGAGGTTGACGAAGAGGTTACAATAGCATACAAGCCCCAATATATCGTTTCAAACTTCGAAGGAACCGTAAGCGACTTTCTATTCATGAACGCTCCAAGTTTCGGATCAAAAATCTTTGAAAGCGAAATAATGAAACCTCTGACACTGGATGAAATGCTTGACAAGCCTGTCAAGGGCCTGAGCGGAGGGGAACTTCAAAGGCTGGCGATAGCCGCAACATTGGCAAAGGATGCCGAAATCTATCTTTTCGACGAGCCGACAGCATTCCTGGATGTTGAGCAGAGGCTGATAGCTGCGAGAGTTATACGCAAAATGGTTGAAAGCCAAAATGCAGCATCACTTATTGTTGACCACGACATCGTATTTATCGACTACATCTCCGACAGGGCAATGGTGTTTGACGGAACTCCCGGCCTTAACGGTCATGCTTCAAAGCCGATCGACTTAAGGAATGCAATGAACGAGTTTTTAGGAAATTTAAACATTACATTCAGAAGGGATAAGGAAACAAAAAGACCACGGGTAAACAAGCTCGACAGTTACAAAGACCGTGAGCAAAAAGAAAAAGGAGAATACTATTATCTCTCCGATTAAATTTCCCATCCATCACCATTAATTAAAAAAAAGAGTTATTAAAGCAGAGGAGAGAAACTTTAATAACTGCAAAAATTTAAACGATTGCATCATAAATGAATCATTTAAAGATACAAATGACTTTACCAAGATAATTAAAATATGCTTTAACTATCTTTCTAAGATTACTGATCAACACAATAATCTTAGAAAGACAATTAAGATAGAGTGTAAATAGCCCTGACAGCTATTTACAGTAGTTATATGACCTAATTTATATTGAGGTATGGACATATAAAAATTATCAAAAATTGAGGCAAATTTGATAATCTATACTATACTAACTAGTAATAACCATATAAATGTTATTAAAGTATTACTCTTCAATTTAAGCTTTAAATTAAAAAATGACAATTAATTATTTATTAAATAAGTTCAATGACAAAATCAATTTGAATTATGTGAAAACAACATTCCTGGACCTCTGGTTTGAAAATGATAATAATATCAAAAATTATTAGAATTACTTTAAAATAAAAAATAATGAAAAGCAATCCCCAAATAATTGAAAAATTAAATTATAAACGAAATTTAACAAAACCAATTAAATTTTAATTAATATTAGACATAATTTCTTCAAAATGATGAAATAAAAATAGTAATACATTTTATAAAAATAATACTATTTTAAATAATATTTTATTAAAAAAAAGTAATAAATATTTTTATAAAGAATAGCTATTAAAGACGTGAGGAGAAGATTGCTTTAATAGCTATTGTAGACAGTGAAAGAAACCCATATGTAATTATACAAATCTCTTTTTAATTATTAATTATCCTACATTGATGGAGAAAAATAAGCAATATCGATTGGTTATGCCAACAACCAATATTGCTCGGCTAATGATGAATTATCAACATAAAGATAATTAATTGAAAAACAGTCAAAATATTCTCTATTTTAACCATTTTTCTAACATTAGTGAGAGTCCCACTAATCTTAGAAAGACAGCTAAATAATGAAAGTAAATAGCTAAAACAGCTATTTACGATCATAATATGGCTTGACTAATTTTTAAACTCTATTCTAATTCTAATGGCCCTAATTTTGTGAGAGTCTTATGGAATTCTTCCATTGTTCTTTGGAATTTTTCGCCTTCAGAAGCAGAAATCCATTCATGACGGAATCTTTCCTTTTCGATTCCAAACTCCTCAAGGATATCCTCAACGATTTTTGATCTTCTGGACCATTTGTAGTTACCTGCATCATAATGGCAGTCTCCAATATGACATCCTCCTACAAACACGCCGTCGGCACCTTCCTGAAATGCCTTGAATATCATGGAAGGATTGATTCTTCCGGAGCACATTACACGAATGATTCTGATGTTTGGGGAATATTGCATACGAGCAGTCCCTGCAGTATCCGCACCACCATAACAACACCAGTTACATAATAAACCTACAATTTTTAAATCATCAGACATCAAATCACCTCATAACTCTGTTTTTTCTTTCTATCATAGTATTTTTTCTGCAACTTATCGAAGATTAATGAAACAGGAATGTCCATCGGACATACGTCATCACATTGACCACAGTCCACACAGCTGAAACTCATGTGGGACAATCTTACACCCTGGAAAGCTATTGGAACCGGTGGAATATTAGCTTCATCCTTGAAGTAAGGCTTGTTCAATTCACAGTTTTCAAAGCACCAGCAGATTGGACAGACATCACGGCATGCATAACAGCTGATACATCGGCTCCATTCAGTCATTTCACTGACTGTAGGATAAGTGGCATCCTGATTCTTTTTGGCCATCTTGATCATGATGTTTTCAACTTTTGACCTTCCTTCAACAGCAGCGTCAGAAGGAGACTTGGTTTCAAGAATTCCGGCTTTTTTAGCACCATCTATCAATTCCTGACCTTTTTCATCATTGATTTCGATGAATGTCCAACCGTCTTCTGCACCCCAGTTTCCACAGGCGATATTTGCCTTTCTTGGGATTTTCACATCACATCTTTGGCAGTTGTTACGACGACCATATCCTTCATTTTCAAGGTCATGGATTTTCACAGCCTCTTCTGAGCCGTCAGCAAGTTCAATGATGAATTGACCCTTGTCAATTTCCTCGCTTACAACATCATCAGGATTGGCTTCGTAGAACAAGTCTATCATTTTTCTACCGCTAACTGGTGATACGGTTCCACCACAGTTCAAACCAATCATGTAAATGTTATCCCTGTTAATCTTATGTCTTGTTATAAGCTCTTCAACGGCCCTCATGTCACATGGCTTGACTGTAAATGCAACTTTTTTATCAATGAAATATTTTTGAACAAGATCCCCTATCATTGTTGGAGCACAATGATAAGACCCGGCAGTTTTTAATAAATCCTCTGAATCGGTTACAAAAACCGGGAACGCATCATAAACATCATCCTGAGGGCTTAATGCTAAAACACCATCAACCAATCCTTCATCAAGCAAATATTTAAGAATACTTGTTACAGCTCCTCCACATTCACCTGCTTCAAGAATTTCATTATTTTGAGATTTTGCTAAAACATAACTCATATTATCCCCTCTATTTGTTTAACTCCTCAATAACTTCGACAATACCTAAATTGTCAGATTCAATGACTGAACTGAAATTTTGCTCATCGCCCATCGCATTGACAAAAGACCCATCCTGTTCCAACCATGATTTGACAGGAACTACAATGTCTGCAATTTCGGTAGTGTCATTTTCGCAACATGCAAAACTGATGATTTTTGAGATTCTGCCGAAATCATAATCAAAATCCTCTGTAATATCATCATTGAAAACCAGAAGCAATTTAGTGTTATCAAACAATTCAATCATTTCATCGCTTGATTTCGGATCAACGATGCCTAAAGCACCTTTTGTATTAGGTTTGCTGAAAACAGGCAAAACCTTACAGCTTAATGATTCCAATTTATCCAAATCGCCAGCCTCATCAACATAATTAAATACAACAACTGAAGAATCATCAATTTCACCAGCGAATTTATCCAAAAATTCCTGAACTGATGAAGTGGATGTTTCATCTGCAATGTTGAAAGTGACTGCATTTTCATTTTTGCTCAAGGCATAAATTTTTGCATCATTCTGCTTTGCATGAACAATCCTTCTTCCAATCAATGGATTTTCATACAGCAAATCCCCAATTGCAAATACCTTGCCTGCAGCTGCAAGCTCATCATATGAAGCGACATCATCAACATTTTTCAAATCATCTGAATAAAATCCTATGTTGAATCCATTGGATTCTGCGAAGTTTTTAATCGCTTCAACCTCTTCAATAGTATCATATCCTGAACAGATTACAGATACTTCTGATGAATCACAGGATTTAATTTCCTTTGAAGCGTCTGCAATTGCCTTTTCAGAATCGATATCTTCAAATTTGCTTTCACAGCATTCAATGGAATTTCTTCCATTCAAACAGTTTTTACCAGCATTGACTGGATGTCTCTTATAGGGAAATGTCCCAACAATTTCTTCACCATCTAAAATCACGTTTATACCACAACCAACACTACATGAAGGGCATAACGTGTGTTTAATTTCAAACATAATACTCACCAAATCTTTAAAAAGCAGCATTCATATTTACTGCAGAATTTGTATCCTCTTTCAATAGCTCATAATTTGATTGCCTGGTTAATGAAATCATATTCATTAACATAGTACATGCGTGATGGAAAACAATTTGAGAACATTCCTGCTGGAGGAACTCTTCAAAAATGTCCAACATGACCAATCCTTCAACCTTGAAATTTAAATTTAGGCATTCAGCGGATTTTAAAACAATATTGTAGTTCACATTCCTTTGATCAGTATTGGTATACTCAACTGACCAGTCAATGTCCAAATTTAAATTCGTATTTTTGGGATTGTGATTTTCTCTAATCATTGCTATTTTTTCTACAGTAATTTCCACACTACTCTCTCCAATTATTATTAAAATAATCTCCAAATTATTCAAATTAACAAATTAATTAAAATAATCTATATAGTAATGAATAGTAATAACCATATAAATGTTATTAAAGTATTACTCTGCAAATTTAAAGTTTTAAAGTAAATTAAGAAGAATTAATTATTTAATAAATAAACTGATGACAGTAACAACTCAGTTTTATTAAACAAGCATCTCAAGCAAGTTTTCAATGAAAATTAATAATTAAGAAAATCATTTAAATACTAATAATATTAAAAAAAGAGAATAAAACGTTTAGTTGAATCAAATTAAGAAAAATATAACATTTATTTTTTGAAAATAAGTAATTAAATTAAATTTAAGAAGAAAAATATAATAAAATAGATAAAGAAAAAATAGTAATACTTTTTATAAAAATAATACTACTTTAAAGCATAATTTTTTATAAAAAATTATTACTAAACTATTGTTAATGCATTTGGAACTTTTTTCAAAATGCTTTCCTTGACCGGAATCATTGTTGATGATGCGATTGAAAAGTCCGCACTATCGGCTGCAGCCTTGTCATCCTTTTCAGCAATGATTGTGGCGTTCAAAGCATCTTGAAGATTACTGACAGTGTTTTTCAATACCCAATCGTCAACATCTGAAATTATGATTTCATCAACATACCTGTCCAATTCGTTTGCAATAACCCATGAGATAAACCGTCCCCCATGCAAGGAGACAACATTTCCGCGAGCCAATTCAACAATATCGCTTAAGGTATGTTTCAGTTCGATATTCTGATACATCCTTGAGTTGACCAAAGTTGCCCAGTGGGCATCTCCAACATGATATGATCCGATTTTCCTAGGATATACATAATCCGGCCCGGCAATCTTGACAGCTGTTGCCAATGACAACAGGTCATGCTTTTGGACAGGAAGGCCACGATTCGGAAACTCCTCATTGATGATTTGTATGATTCTTGGAAGCCCGAACTTTCCGCGCCTGGCTGTTCCCGGCTCATATCCGCACATATATCCATGATGATTTTTAGGAAATCCTGTAATGACCATGTTCAATCCTGTTCTCAAACCTGCACGAACCTCATGTTCATAGGCCCCGTTGGTGGCCACCACTTTACCTGGAGACAATATCCTTGCAGCTGCAATTGTTTTTGCAAAGCTTTCAGTGGTGTTTTCGCATCTGTTGAAAGGACCTCCCTCAACAACAATGACATCTGCACCGATTTCAATGGATTTTTCAAAACCGGTTATGACCTCATCATATCCGTCGCCGACAAACATGATGGATTCAAGGCCTCTGCCATATTTTTTAGCCAATTGTGCAATGTCTTCAGCTTCCCTTAATGGAGCCGCATGACCGTCACCAGTCTGTTCGCAAGTGACATTTACCGCAACGGATGATGACAGTTTAACCCATTCCTCCTTATCGTCCTTTTGTTCTAGCTCCTTATCGATCAGGCGCTCATGAATCCTGCCTCTGGGACATTCCGTGAATGCAGGACCCTTATTATAGCATTCACCCCCACATCCACTAATGTTTTTTGGAAGTCTCATCGCACCGTTTTCACCGAAATGGTCCAAATCAAGGGGAACATCAACAATCTCATGAACCTTCTGCATAACTTCAAGTCCGGTCATTCCGAATTTTTCGCCGATGTCTGAAAACGCATAAGCACAGATGTGAATTGGAGCGCCGATCATATCAGACAAGCGACAGTTACCCAACAAATCCATTATCTCCAAATCAGAGGCGCATGTTCCGGCAACCACTTCAGTCAGGTCACATCCTAAAGGAAACCTTTTAAATTGCATTCCCAATTTCATTGTCTCTTTAAGGGAAAGTTCTGAAATCGCATCAACGACGGAGGTCACATCCTTGTCCATTTTTGATATTTGAATTGCGGCATCATCATCATAAACCGCCTTTTTTATTAAGTCATACATGAAATTTTACTCCAAAATTACTTTATCTAATATTATTTTCAGTGAAATCATCAATAAATAAGTTTCGATTTAGGCAAACCTAAAACAAATCCCTATCAATTATAACGTGAAATAAAAAGTATTACTAAACTTAATTAAAATAAAAAAATAGTAATACTAGTATTACTAATAACTAAAAAAGGATAAAAAAAATAATACTAAAAAAAGAGTAATAACAAGTTTTAAATAGTACGATAATTTAAATAATATTTATTACTGCATGGAATAAAACTACCATAATTTTTATTACTCTTTGAGTTCTACTCATGGAGTCTCCATGCAGTAAAACTTTTTAAATAGTTTCAACTATTATAAAAGTTCATTAAAATAAGGAGACAAAAGAATGGTACTTTCTAAATTAAAAGAAAAATTTGGAAACCATGAAAACAAAGGAGGCAAAAAAATGAAAGTAGCAATTTTAGGTGCAGGATGTTACAGAACACACGCTGCAAGTGGAATTACCAACTTCTCAAGAGCTTGTGAAGTTGCAGAAGCGAAATGGGTGCAGAATTATTAGAATTAGCTGGCGTAGATGAAGTAGTCGTATCCGACCCAATTTTTGACGGAGACTTTGTAGTAGTAGATGACTTTGATTACGCAGAAGTAATTGCAGCACACAAAGCAGGAAACCCAGAAGATGTAATGCCTGCTATCAGAGCAAAAGTAAACGAATTAGCTGAAACCGTACCAAAACCAGCTAAAGGTGCTATTCACTTTACTCACCCTGAAGACTTAGGTATGAAATGTATTAACGATGATTCCGAAGCAGTAGCAGACGCTGACTGGGTAATGACCTGGTTACCGGAAGGTGGTATGCAACCTGACATCATCAAAAACTTCGCTGATGATATTAAAGACGGTGCAATCGTAACCCACGCATGTACTATCCCAACTCCTGGATTAAACAAAATCTTCGAAGATTTAGGTAAAAACGTGAACGTAGCTTCCTACCACCCAGGTGCTGTACCTGAAATGAAAGGACAAGTTTACATTGCTGAAGGATTCGCTGACCAAGCTGCAATTGACACTTTAGTAGACTTAGGTCAAAAAGCAAGAGGATCCGCTTTCACATTACCAGCAAACATGGTTGGTCCAGTATGTGACATGTGTTCAGCAGTTACCGCTATTACCTACGCAGGTCTTTTAGCATACAGAGACACAGTTACTCAAATCTTAGGTGCACCAGCTGGATTTGCACAAATGATGGCTAACGAAGCTTTAACCAATGTAACTGCATTAATGCAAAACGAAGGTATCGACAAAATGGACGATGCACTAAACCCAGCTGCATTATTAGGTACCGCTGACTCAATGAACTTCGGTTCATTAGCAGACATCGTACCTACCATACTCGATTACTTAGGTAAAGACGAATAAACACAATATAAGTTGATTGTTGGTTAACCCCAACAATTTTAACTTATTTTTTAATCGTTAAGAAATTAGCTATTAAAAAATAAGTTGAAGCAATTTCAATAAAAATACGAGAGATAGATGGTTATATGATTGATGAAATTTTAGAAAAAGCAAGACAAGGAAAAGAATTAAGCGACGAGGAATTTTTAGAATTGTTAGATATCGAGGACGATGACGATTTGGAGAAATTGTTCAAGATAGCATGCGGCATAAGAGACAGTCAATCAAAAGTAATCAAGCTAACTTCTACTGTACACCTTACAAACAAATGCCAGATCCAACCTAGATGTGAATATTGCGGATTTGCAGAGGAAACTTCCGAAAAAGGATATTTCAATGCATTTTACAAATCAAATGATGAAATATTAATGGCTGTTAAATCTATCGAAGAGGCACATATTCCCCGCGTAAGCTGTTCCGGAGGATATGGCTATAAAGGAAAGCAAGCAGTTAATGCATGCAAAATCGTAAAGGAAAATTCAAACCTGGAAATTCTTGTCAATGTCGGAGGAGACCTGACTGAAAAATCAGTTCAGGATTTGGCGGATTTGGGTGCAGACACAATATGCTGCAATCTAGAAACAATAAACGAGGACGTGTTCTATCAAAGAAAACCTGGAGACTCCTTAGACCAAAGGATACTAACCTGCAAAAGGGTGAGCGATGCAGGCGTAGGATTATCCTCAGGCCTACTATTGGGACTTGGGGAAAGCAAGGAAGACAGAATAAAGCACTTGCGTTACCTGTCCAACTTCAAGACCTTGGAAGAGATTCCAATAATGGGATTCAATCCATATGAAGGAACACCTATGGCAGACTGGCCGCCTTTCCCATTGAAAGAGCAGCTGAAGATGGTTGCAGTCACAAGAATAATGTATCCTTCAATTACAATAACAATGCCGACTCCAACCGTCGGACCTGAAAATGTGGAATTTTCACTTAAGGCCGGAGCGAACAACCTGGCAACCGTCATAGCCGACAATTACCCTCATGAAGTCAAGGGAGTGGGTTCCCCAAATTATGGAAATTATTCCGAAGTTGTCAACGTTATTGAAAAATTGGATTTGGTACCTCAAACTATTTAATCTCTTTTTTTAGGAGGTGACAAAATGGCATTTGAAAGAATGATAAGAAACGCATTTGAAGAGTCCAGAAACAACTGCAGATTCGGAGACACACTTGAAGAAATCAGAGAAATTCAGGATTATGTCAGAAATGCTAAAAAAATTTACATACCAAACAAGAACGGCATAAAAGTGGAAGTCCTGAATCAAGTTTTAAGCGAATATGACCTGCCTTCTGCAGAAATACTCCATATCAATACCAATACTGCAGACACCAGCAGAATTCCCGCTCTTGCAAAAGCCTATATGGCACTTGACCAAAGCGATGCTGACTTGATAATAGCAAGAGGCCGTTTGGGAATTCCAGGATCCGGTTCACTACTTATTTTCATTGACAATAAGGGAAGAATATTGACTGCAGGAACTTCACCTTCACATATAATTCATAAAAAATCTATTGAAGAAGCCGTTTACAGCGAAGCATGTGAAGCACTTGAAAAGATTGGTTTCAAGAAGGTTAAACAATGAATGTCGATACAGGAATTACTTCAGAAGTACTGACAATTAAATCCGAAACTAAATTGATTGATATTTTCAACAGAATTATAGATAAAAAATCCGAAGCTGTTTTTGACTACATTGAAAGCTTGAATTTTGATGAAAACAAAAAGATAATTGTCATTGGAACTTATTTCACCGGAGTTGGAATCGTCAAAAGATTGAGTGAAAAATACAAAAACATATTACTGATTGACATTTATCCCCATCTTGAAGAGCTGCTTCATACTGATTTGGGCGGCAAGCCTATAACTAATGCTGATTTTTCATCCGATTTGGATCTGATTTATTCAGGGGATGTCGTAATAGACACAACAGGATTTGGAGGAATCAATATTGAGCAGTCATCAAAATTTGATGTTGAGACATTCATAATAGAAGATCCTGTAGCTGAAGACAATGATAAGCTTTTAGCTGAAAAAAATAACATCCATGAAAGATTAGAGGTCGTTAAAGCTAAAAATAAGGCAATCATAAAAACCAAAGGCATCGATACAAAAACCTCCGGAACGATGACATTGACAATTGGCGTTTTAACCAATCTGATTAACAAGTTTCTTGAAAAGGAAGGCGTTCTTTATTGTGCCTGTGAAATGGGATTCTATGAAGAGGTCATTTTCAAAGAAATGGACATTGACAAATTCGTTGAACTGGCTAATGTGAATGCCTTTAAAGTCTCAACAATCAATCCCTTTGATTTGGATGAACTGATTGTAGAAGAGATAAGCAAAATTACCGCAAAAATGATTTAAATGAAACTTAAAGATATAATCGAATTTCTGGATGAAAAAATTCCCCCATCATTGGCTCTTGACCATGATGAAGTAGGATTTAAAGGGGATTATGATTTAACAGAAGAGATTAATTCAATAAAGATTTATATGGACTTATTGCCCGAAGATGACTTGAATTACGAAAATACATTAATAGTAACTCATCATCCTCCATTATTTGTACCCAAAACACCAACATACACAATACATTCGAATTGGGACATAATCGGCGGCGGAGCAAATGATGCACTGGCAAAAGCATTGAAACTGGAAGTTTCAGGTTATTTTGATGATGAAACATGTATTGGAAGAATCTGCAAAACAGACCGGAAATTCATTGAATTGAAAAGACAGATTTTAGATAATTTCAGCAATGCCAGAATTGTGAATAGCTTAGATGATGATGAGGCAATTAAAAATATAGGAATAATTTCAGGTTTTGGACTTAAAAATCCGGAATATGTTTTATTGGCTAAAAATAAGAATGTTGACATATTGATATCTGGAGACCTGACACAGGAAACAGCTATTCTGGCAATTAATTTGGGAATTACACTGATTGACCTGAATCACCATGAAAGTGAAATACCAGGACTGTATGCTCTTGGAGATGTTTTAAAAGAACTCAAGATAAACGTAGGAATTGTTGACAAAAAACCGATACAGGTGATAAAATGACAGATGAAATTAAAAAAATGGAAGACAGACAGGTCCCTAAAGGCAGGATCGATTTAATCGGCTGTGGAAGATTAGGGCTGAGAATTGCAATAAACCTGATGCAGGTTCACAGAGGAGGCCCAAAAACAATAGCTGCATTTGATGGCCAAAAGGTTGATGGAGGCGATGTGATTTTCACACTTCTTGGAGCAGAGGCCGGGCAAAACAAACCGGATTTCATAAAACAGCTCTGTACCCACAAGAAAGAATTCAGAAATATCATAAGCTATCCTGAATATATTGATGCTGATAATCTTGATTTGGTTGAAGGGGATGTCGTGATTATTGTCATCGCCGGAGGAAACACAATCCCAACAGCCGCCAAAATAATAAAGCATGCTCACAAAAAAGGTGCAAAGACAATTGGAACTGCAGGAATATTCGGCTTTGGCGATGAAAATATTGAAATCAAGGACATTTCCGAGTATGACGAATCAAATCCTGCCGTTGAAGAGTTGAGAAAGCAGGGAATAACAGAAAACCATCTGATTTTAACCACAAACAAACTGATCAGGGACAATGAACCTGTAACTCCATATACTTTGGATGAAGTGGCAAAAGTCATTACAATAAATGCATTGAAACTGTTGAGAGATCAAAATGATTAAGATAGCAACTGCAGAATGTTTCACCCAGGGAAAAATCGGAAGGGAACTTCATGCGATAGCTCAATGCTATGAAGGCAATTTCGGAAGGGAATATGTAAAAAATCTTGAAGAATATGGTGATTTCGATTATAATGAGCTTAGCGTAACCTGCAGCTTATTCATTCCAACGATTGAAGCCGTTGTGAAGATTTTGAATGTCAAAAATCCTCCAAAACCCCACAAGCTGATTAAAGGAATTAAAGTTTATGATGAAAAAGGAGACATTGAAGTCAGCAAAATCATGGCACGTGCCGTTAAAGACTTGACTGACTGTGACATTGCAGTAGGAACTACAGCAGGCATCGGCCGTGGAGGAATTTGCATAATCACTGATGAATATGAAGTTTCAACTACAACCGGCATTTACGCTGACTTATGTGAAAACAACAGTGAAGACCTATTTCAAAGGTCACAGAACGGAATCAGAAAAACATTGGAAATCATTCTGCTGCTTTTAAACAACAAATTTGATGAAATTGAAAAGCTAGAAAATACTGAATTAAATGTTCTCTAATTCTTTCAGGATATATCTTTTCAATATTTCAACTGCCTTTTCACCGTCTTCATCAAGACGAACAGCATCCAACGGATTTAAATCATAAGCCTTGACGACTGCATCTGCAGCGATGTTTTTAACTGATTTTATATCCTTCTCATTCAATATTACTGAAGCGCAATCATCTCCGCAACCTGTGATTGTAACAATCTCTGCATCATCCAGAATCGGTGCGCAATTGTTAGGCTGTGCTGAATACTCTGTAATGCAAGCCGCAACAATGTTTTCATTTTCCAATGCCAGCTCAACACTGGCAGCCCTTACAACCAGACCTAATGGGGACAGTCCACTACATGATACCAATGCTATTTTATCACTCATTTTTTCATCCTCTCATATCTTTTTTTGACTTTTTCATATCCTCTTTTGTAAAAGGGACAGAAATTAATACAGACACTGCATCCTTCACGATGTGCCGTGCACTGTTTTCTTAAAAATTTACCATCTTCATCAAATACCTTTTCAGGGCATCTGTCAATGCATACTCCGCATGTTGAGCAGTAATCGCGAACCCATTCCATCTCATTTTCAGTTTTGAACGGCAGGTTTTCAATTGAGGTTTCAATCATGAAGAACCCCAGGTTCAATCCTTCCTTAAAGAGGCACATGTTGCTTCTTGTGATTACCGCATCATTTGACTGAAGCGCAATTGCCCTAAGGCTTACCCGGTCATCCAGGGGATTGATCAGATCTGCCCTGAAGCCGTTTTCCCTCAGGATGTCTGCAAGAGCGAAGGTTTTTGCCCCGACTTCCTGGAATTCCTCATCCATCAGTTTGCACTTTTCCTTTGAGGGGTCCATTTTCAAGATTTCTTCAGACATTGCGTATTTTAGAATTATGATATTATCCCAGTCAATATCCCATTCCTTTTTAAATTCATCACTCAATTTGGAATAGCTTAAACCGGCAAATCTTGAGGCAATGGCAATGTCTCTGAATTCCTTTAAAAAATCATCGGTAATTGTGGTTTTGGGATGGTGAGGGTTTTCAATTTCATAAAAGTTTGGAATAGGTTGATGATATCTGAATCTCATGCGAACCTATTTAGTCCTTAATGCCTCAACGGCTTTAGGGAACTCTTGGCAGAATACTTTAACTTCCTCAGTCGGAATTGAAAAACTGATACGCAGATATCTGTCTCCGAACTCTTCGGAAGTGTATTCCCCTTCTCTTGTAAAGAGTTTCTTCTCAATCAGGTAATTTGACATCGCTTTAGGATTTATTCCAGCACCTGACAGGTCAATCACCATCATGTTTGCATCAGACGGATAGACAGGCAGGAACACCCCTTCAATCGGTTCAATCATTTCATTGATTAGTCTTTGGTTTTCAAAGCAGGTTTCCCTCATTTGGTCAAACCATTGAGGTTTTGATTTGAGTCCTGCAATCGCACCGTACTGTGAAATGATGTTTACTCCCAAATCGTTGACAACCGCATTCTTGATGGCATCTATTATAGGTTTTGAGGACACGACTCCTCCTACCCTTAAACCTGCCATTCCAAATATCTTTGAAAAGCTGTAGATTGTCAAGGTTTGACCCGGAGCAAAGTTTTCCACTAAAAAGTGCTCTCTTGCAAAATCCTTGTAAGTTATGTCATGCAATAAGTATAAGTCATTTTCCTTTGCAATTTCTGCAAATTCCTTGAGTTCATCTTCGGTATATGATGAACCTAACGGATTTAAAGGATCTATCAATATTACCATACGGGTGTTTTCATCCATATTCTCCCTTAAAAGCTTTGGAGTTAACTTGTAGTTGTTTTCAGGATAATAAATCGGAACGTACCTTACTTCACCTGCAAATCTGTTTGCAAAGTCCCCTATGATGAAATAGCCCGGATCGGATAAAATCACATTGTCTTCAGGTTCAAGAAGTGCCTGCATAACAAGATACAGGGACTCTGTTGCGCCGGAGGTCAGCAATACCTCCAAATCCTTTAATCCCAAATCGTCTAAAATCAATTGTTTAAGTTCACTGAATCCTTCAGGGGCAGGATATCTGCAGAATGTCTTTTCCTTAATGGCCTCAATCATAGCATCGGCAATTGTATCGTCATGTAAATGGTTGGTGTTCTGGCCCATCCAAATCATGTCCTTGTCCATATACATATCTTCAAAAAAGTCGTTAGCACATTCATATCCTTCTGGAGGTACTCTTTCGGTTTTTTGAAATTTCTTTTTTGGGTTTTTAATATCGAAATCCTTTTCCCTCATAGTTATCACTCAAACAATTCCAAAATAAATATATATTTTTAATTGTTAATAAAATTAACCTACTCAATACCATTTGAGGTGATTGAAAAAGTAACCTGCCTTCCTTCAGGAAGACTTCTGTGTCGCATCAAGGTGGCAATCCTCTGGTCAATCTCGCTTCCGCGCTCCAATCTGATTATGACCTTGCTGATGTAGGCGATAATATCTCCGCCGACCGCCTTAACCTCACTGTTTCCCTCATCATCAAATGAATTGTAAATCTGGTTTGTAATGATTACCGCAATGTCATACCTGCGGGCAAGATTGGACAGAAGCTGAATCTGCTTTCTCAGCTCCTTGCTCAGCTTATATGACTTCATGTCATCCACCCTGTAAAGTGCAACGGCCGAATCAAGAACAATCAGGTCAACCTCCTCATGGTGCTTTCGAAGCCACACGTCGATTGACCTTAGGTTTTCGGTCTGCTGCAGAAAATCAGTCGGTTCGAAAACCATTATGTTATTGGCCACGTTTGAGAAGTGAGGTCCTGAAATCTGCTTGATTCTGTCAATTGATATTCCTCCTTCAGTATCAATATAGATTACCTTTCTGCCGGCTTTTGCAACATTGACGGCCAGCATCAATGCGACATTGCTTTTTCCGGAACTTGGAGAGCCGAATATCTGGGTTATGCATCCCTTTTCAAAACCTCCGTCGAGCAGATCATCAAGTGATGAGTTTGACGGAATCTTATGATTGTCTTCAAAATTAGCCAATACCTTCATGATACAATATTGATTTTTATATGTTATAAAAATTTTTAATTTTTGATAAAATACTGATTTTTAGAGCCAAAACAATCAAAGAAGTGCAAAAATTAGATGTTATCATATTATTTCGAATTTTAACCGTCATTTAATCCATAGTGACCAAAAGGTTACCTTACATTTATATATAACCTCAAACAATGCCAATAGTACAAAATCACAAGAGGTGAATAATATTGAAAAAACCCCTGATTACAATCCTAATGATAATATTTGCGGTCACAACCTGCATGAATTTCGTATCTGCAGAAAACGAGACAAATATCCTAAGAAGCAGCGAATCCGAAGAAGAAGTCCTTGCAAGCGAGGACGGCCACGTCAACATTACCTTTGACAATGGATATAACGGATACTGCATCAACTATGGAGAGCATGAAGCAAAGACCGGCCAGGAATATAGTGTAAAGGACACAACATATGCCACAAACAAGAATTCTGGTGAAAGCGTCGGCAACTACCTGAAAACCTATTTTGTGGACTATTATGACGATGCCATGAGAAATGACATTGTCACACAGCATACCATATGGCACTTCACCGATGATTTCAACGGATGGAGGATAGATCCGCTTCTAATCGAAAACATCAAGTCAACAGCATCAACAAAGACAATCCCCGACAGCGGGGCCGTAAGGCAAATCAACAATACAACCGAGGCAGTGTTTGACTTCCAGGTACTGAGTTCAGACAAATCCGGCCACCAAAACTTCTTTGCATATAAGATAACCTACAGAGACATTGTAAAGGAAATTATCGCCAATGCAAGCGGTTCAAATGACACATCCTCAGAATACGAAAAAAACATTACCAACACCACCGAAAACAACAGAACCCATGAAAAAGCTGAAAATATTAGCAATGCCAGTGAAAACAACAAAACCCATGAAAAAACTGAAAATATTAGCAATGCCAGTGAAAACACTACATTAAATGAAAAGCAAAAAAACACTGCCCGCCCTACACAAAGCAACGGCAAAACAGCACCGAACAATACTCAAAAAGTTTCAAAAGAGAATGTTTCCAAATCAATAAGCCTGTCAAAACATGTGACCGGAAAAAGAACCATTGGAATAATAATGCTATTGATTCTGCTTGGAATAGTGGCAATTAAATACATCAGAAGAGATTAACCCCTAATCTCTTATTATTTTTGGTTTCAAACCTGTCAAATCAATGATTGACGATGCCTTTTCAGATTTAAGCTCACCCACATCAATCACCAAATCGACTTCACAGTCGAGCTGCTCCAGGATTTCGCTTGGCCTTGACAGCATTTCATCATCTGATATGTTTGCGCTTGTTGTGGTTATCGGAAAAATGCCTGCCAGCCTGCAGGCGATTTCATTGTCCGGAACCCTGACACCCACATTGCTCAATCCGCCAGTGACGGATCTTGGAACGATTTTCCTTTTTTTTAAAATGAATGTGTACGGCCCCGGAAGGTACTCGCCAATAGTTTTCTTTTGGGACAATGATGCCTTTGCAACCAGATCTATTGCGCCAACATCACTGACAAGTATTGAAAGGGGCTTGAGATAGCTTCTATGCTTGATATCAAAGACTCGCCTAACTGCCTTATTGTCAAATATGTTGGCACCCAGCCCATAAACCGTATCTGTAGGGTACAGCACCACTCCCCCATCGGCCAGGACGCTTATTGCCTGAGATATGACTTTCCCATCAACTTCATCAATGCTTGTTTTCAATACTTTCATTCATCTTTATATTGTATAAAATCTTTATATATAATTATGCTTCAAAGTTTAAGACCATTATTGACAAAAATATTGAACCCGCTAGCCCGAAATCTGAACATAAATCCGAATATTGTAACAGTTATCTCTCCATTCGTTGCAGTTCTTGCAGCCTATGGATTTGCAAACCACAATCTTATTTTAGGATTTGTTGCAATACTGCTTTCAGGATTTCTTGATGTTGTCGACGGTGCCGTTGCAAGATACCATGGCAGGGCGTCCCCATTCGGCGCATTCCTTGATTCAACAATGGACAGGTTTGCAGATGCAATAATCTACATCGGAATCATATTCGGAGGATACTGCGACTGGTTTGTTGGCGTTCTGGCAATACACTCAGCGATAACCGTCAGCTATGTTCGTTCAAGGGCGGAATCACAGGGTGCCGAGTGCAACATAGGAATTGCAGAAAGGGCTGTTCGTATGATAATCCTGATGATCGGGGCAATAATCGGATACTTTGCAGGCGACATCTACTTTACATACATTATCTACATTCTAGTGATATTGTCCTACTTTACTGTAGCACAAAGAATCGTTTACGTTTGGAGGCAACTTAAATGAGTGAACTGGAAAGCCCGGAAAAGATAGCAAAGGATATTGCAAAACTTGAAAGGAACCTGAATCAGGTAGCCCACATAGAGTTTGTCGGAAAGGAAAAGGAAGTCTATGACAGGGCAATTGATTACTGGAACGATTCCAAATATTATCTTGAAAAAGAGGACATGAGAACTGCATTCGGGTGCATCGAATACAGTCATGGTTTACTTGATGCCTTAAGGATGATTCATGGAATCATCTAACTATTTTTTTTGAATTGTGCAATTTCTGCACAGGTTGAACACGTTCAGCTGGAAAATTTCTTTAGACTTAATGAAGAATATTCCATTGGAACCACACATATAAACACCAAAAATTACATGAAATAACTCAAACCGTGAAATAATTAAAATAACAAATGAAATAATTAAAAGAAATAATCCGCTCATCAAAATAATAAAACGTCAAATTAATTAAAACAATATCAAGCAAGAGTCCATTTTCAATTTGTTTTGGTATTTATGAGGAATTTACCCTGAAATACCCTAAAACTACAAAATAAACTATCCAAAAAACTGCTAAAAATTTGGTAAAAATAATTTAAATCAAAAAAAGAGGGCGACTCAAAATTAATTATTTTTTAAAAATTTTTTTGCATTAATTTTTATTATTTTCAGGTATTTTGTTTGTTGTTTTGGTGTATGAGTTCGTTT
>ONSJ01000004.1 GCA_900320515.1 uncultured Methanobrevibacter sp.
TCTTAACTTAGCATTTATTGGACACGTTGACCACGGAAAATCCACTTTAGTTGGACACTTATTATTAAAAGCTGGTGCAATCGCTGAACAACAATTAGACGACGGAGAAAACAAATTCAGATTTGTTATGGACAAATTAGGAGAAGAAAGGGAAAGAGGAGTAACTATCGACTTAGCTCACCAAAAATTCTCCACCAAAAAATACGACTATACTGTAGTGGACTGTCCTGGACACAGAGACTTCGTTAAAAACATGATCACCGGTGCTTCCCAAGCAGACGCTGGTGTTTTAGTAGTTGCAGCAGACGACGGTGTAATGCCTCAAACTAAAGAACACGTGTTCTTATCAAAAACTTTAGGTATCAACCAATTAATCGTTGCAATCAACAAAATCGACTTAGTTGATTACTCCGAAGACAAATACAATGAATTAAAAGAAGAAGTTTCAAACTTAATCAAAACCGTAGGTTTCAACCCTGCTGACGTACCTTTCATCCCATTATCTGCATTTGAAGGTGACAACATTAACGATGCATCTCCAAACACTACCTGGTACAAAGGAGACAACTTAATTGATGCATTAGACAAATTAACTCCACCTGAAAAACCTACTGACTTACCTTTAAGGATCCCTATCCAAGATGTTTACTCCATCACTGGTGTAGGAACCGTACCTGTAGGTAGAGTAGAAACTGGTGTAATGAAAAAAGGTGAAAACGTTATCTTTGAACCAGCTGGAGCTTCCGGAGAAGTTAAATCTATCGAAATGCACCACGAACAATTTGAAGTTGCTGAACCTGGTGACAACATCGGATTCAACGTAAGAGGTGTAGGTAAAAACGATATCAGAAGAGGAGACGTAGCAGGACACACTGACTCTGCTCCTACCGTAGCAAAAGAATTCGACGCACAAATCGTTGTTTTACAACACCCTGGTGTAATTACCGTTGGATACACTCCTGTATTCCACTGTCACACTTCCCAAGTAGCATGTACTTTCTTAGAATTATCCAAACCGCAGCAAAATAAGTTTGTAAACAATATTTAGAAAGTAATTTTTTACTTTCTTTCTTTTTGTTTTTTGGAGGAGAATAAATGAATCAAGCAAGAATTAAACTTACTGGAACTGACCCAGAAAAATTAGCATACGTATGTGATCAACTTAAAAAAATTGCTGAAAGAACTGGTGTCGACTTATCTGGTCCTATCCCTTTACCAACTAAAAAGTTAGTTGTACCAACAAGAAAATCTCCGGATGGAGAAGGTAAAGCTTCATGGGAAAAATGGGAACTCAGAATTCATAAACGTTTAATCGGTATTGGAGCTGACGAACGTGCTATGAGACAAGTCATGAAAGTAAACGTTCCTGATAATGTAAGTATTGAAATTGAACTTAAAGGATAAATATTTAGAATCCTTCTAAATATTCCTTTTCACATGCCGAGATAGTCTAGTCTGGTAAGGCGCAGGACTTGAAATCCTGTGAGGTCACCCTCGCCTGGGTTCAAATCCCAGTCTCGGCGTTTATTTTTATATCTATTTTTTAAAAAAAGTTTTTAGCTTAATATCTAATTCGTCAAGATTAGATACAATATCATTTTTATTTAATTCATCTATTTTTGGTCTTTGAATCATCACAACTGCAACATCCTTTTCATTTGCAGACTGGATTTTTTCAATGACTCCACCCACATCGCCGCTTTCCTTTGTAATCATCACGCCTGCATCATACTTTTCAATCAGCTCAAGGTTTTCCTCAAGACTGGCGGTACCTTTCATCGGAATGATGTGGGACGGATCAATGCCCAGCTTTTCACATTTTTCAATGGAGCTTTCCACCTTCAGTATTCTTGGGTAGAACCTGCCGACGTCAACATGTTTCAGGATGTCTTCCATGGTGTTGGCTCCTGCAAAATGCAGCACGTTTCCTTGACTGAATTTGCTTTCAATCAATTTTCCCGCTTCGTCAAATGAATCTGCATAATGGATATGCGATGTGTCCATGTTTTCAAGGTTGGTGGTAGGTCTCTCAAAGCGGATGTATGGCATTTCCAGTTCATTGGCGATGCTAGCACTTGTCTGTGTGATATGTTTGGCGAATGGATGTGTTGCATCAATCAGCACATCAAAATTTTCCCTTTTGATTATTTCAATGATTTCATCTTTTGGAAGCGGGCGGGCAATCACCTCATCGCTTCCGGCGTCCATGGCCAGTTCTGCCCCGTATTCTGTTGTGGTGGTAGTTAGGATATGATAATCGTGAGTTTCTTTGATATGTTCGATTATGTTTGTTGAGTCCTTTGTTCCGCCAAGTAATAGTATCTTCATTTTATCACTCTTTTCATTATTCTTTCAGCTATCACTATTGTAAATGCGACGATTATGATTACCGCCCAGTCAATCAATGAGATTGCTGTGGTCCTGAATATGATTTGCAGCTGCGGCAGGTATATGATTAACAATTGAAGTAGGAATGATAAGACAATGGCCGCATAAAGGTAAGTGCTCGGCTTGTCTGAATTTGCTTTCCTGTTGTATGCATTAAACAGTTGATACATTACGAACAGTGTAAATGCAACGGTCATCGCTTTGCTTTTGCTTGAATTTATGCTCAGCTGATAGCTGAATACTGCAATTGTTCCAATTGCCATTACGATTCCGGAAATCAATATTTCAATCAGGGTCTTTTTGGTCAGAATGTCGCCTGTTTCGGGAGGGCGATGCATAAGGTCCTTTTCGGCACCTTCAATTCCCAATGTTTGGGCCGGCGGACCGTCCATTACAATATTCAGCCATAACAGCTGAACAGGATTGAATGGAAGTGGCAGGCTTAGCAGGGATGTTCCGATAATTGTCAGTATGGCCCCGACATTTGTTGAGACCTGGAACTTGACGAACCTTTTGATGTTGTCATATATCTTACGGCCTTCCTTGACTGCCTTGACAATTGTTGCAAAGTCGTTGTTTTCTAAAATCATGTCTGCTGATTCCTTTGCAACGTCTGTACCGTCACCCATTGCAACACCGATTGATGCCTTTTTAAGTGCTGGCGCATCGTTTACGCCGTCACCTGTCATTGCAACAATGTTGTCTGAACTTTTAAGTGCTTCAACGATCCTCATTTTCTGCTTTGGCTTTACCCTTGCATACACTTGTATGTCATCTGCAATTGCCAGGTACTCTTCGGTGGTGAGCTTTTCAAGTTCCTCTCCGGTTATTGTCCTTCCTGTTGTAAGGATTCCCAGGTTTTTTGCAATTGAGCAGGCTGTCTTTTCATGATCGCCTGTAATCATCTTTACCTTGATTCCGGCTTTCAGGCAATCGCTTACGGCCTTTTTGGCATCTTTTTTCGGAGGGTCGGCAAGTCCGAGAAGTCCTGTGAAAGTCAGATTTTCCTCAGGCTCATCATCATCTTCAACCTTGTATGCAAATCCGATTACTCTCAAGCCATGACCGCTCATTTCATCAATTTTTTTAATTATAATTTCCTTGCTTTCAGCATCAATAATTTTAATACTTCCATCATAATCTATGTGTTTGCACTTGTCTAGAATTATTTCTGGAGCACCTTTTGTAAAAACAATATTCTTTTCACCGTTTAGGCTATGTATGGTGGTCATCATTTTACGATTGCTGTCAAGAGGTATTTCATCAACTCTTTTTAAGTCGCCTTTATGATTTTGGCAGAATTTTAAAATCCCTCCATCAGTCTGGTCGCCTATGGCTTCTCCGTTTGAGATGCTGGCGTTGTTGCATAGTTTTCCAATTTCCAGTGTTCTGTCTTCATTTGTAAAATAGGATTCAACAACGGTCATTTTGTTTTCGGTCAGTGTACCTGTCTTGTCACTGCAGATGATTGTGCATGACCCCAATGTTTCAACAGACAATAATCTTTTGACGATTGCCTGAGATTTGGCCATCTCGGACATGCCTAATGCAAGTGTCAATGTCAAAACGGCAGGTAACCCTTCAGGAATTGCCGCAACGGCAAGGGAAACTGCAGTCATGAATGTCTCGACAAGTGGAATTCCTTTGAACAGTTCCAAAACAAAGATGGCGATACACACGGCAATTGCAATTAGTGAAAGTGTCTTTCCAAGCCTTCCCACTTTTGCCTTCAATGGGGTGTCCTCGTCATCCTCCTGAACAACTTCCGCAATCTCGCCGACTTGGGTCTTCATTCCGATGGCTTTGACAACGCCCACTGCATTTCCGGAAAGGATATTGCAGTCCATATAGACTTCATCTTCAATTTCCTTTTTGACCGCTTCGGATTCTCCGGTCAGGGATGATTCGTCACAGGCCAGGTTATTTGCTTCAATCAATATCAAATCTGCCGGTATCTTGTCTCCCTCTTCAAGTATTACGATGTCTCCGATTGTCAGCTCTTCGGAATTTATCTGCTCGATTCTGTTTTCCCTTTTGACCACTGCAGTTTTAACAATCAGATTCTTTAGGCTTTCAACTGCCTTTTGGGAGCGGTATTCCTGAATGAAACCCATGATGACATTCAAAAGAACTGCAAGCATGATTACGCAGGCATCAATGACATCCCCAATTGCATAGGCCGCAACGGCCGCAACTATAAGCAGGCCTATCAGAATATCAATAAATTGGATTAGGAAGAGTTTGATTAATGGTGTCGGCTTTTTCTCTTCAATCTTGTTCAGACCATACTCCTTTTGCCTTTCAAGGACTTCCTGTTTGCTGAGCCCCTCTGCTGATGAGTCAAATTGCGATAGAACGTTTTCCATTACATCACCTTAAAGTGTAAAAACTTGCCCTTTTGAAATTTTTTAATTTCATTTTAGCGTTGCCTGTATTTAAATCTTCGTTTGTCAACGGCTTGATTATGAGCTGGGATCCGATTTCAACTGCGAGATTGACGATGTATGGCTGAAGTTCGCTTGGGGGTCTTATTGAATAGATGATGTCAATATCTTTGTATAAATCCATATTGGGATTTGTAATGTCGTCCTTTATGACTGTTTCATCTTTCGGAGCAATATCCGTTTTAATCAAATCTATATTGTCTTTTGAAGCCAGATAATCTGCGATTCTGTCAAACTTTCCCACTGCAATTTCGGCAATTTTGACATTTCTGTTTTCAGTTTCGCTTAAGATATACTCGGCAAAATCGTCCCACATTTTTTAATCCTCACTTTAATATTATTGTCATCAAAACTATTAAATACATTGATTTTTAAATTTTAATTTGCTATGCTTGTAAGGAAATTTAAGCCAAATGATTTAAAAAGAGTTTATGAAATAGAAAACATGTCCTTCAACCAGTCTTATGGCATCAAAATGTTCCAGCAGCTGTATGAAATGGGTGTCGGTTTTTTGGTGGCAGAAGAAGATGGATATGTCATTGGATATGTTCTTTTTTGGATTAAATATGAAAATCAGGGCCATATAATTTCCATTGCAGTGGACAAGAATTACCGTCGCCTTAAAGCCGGAACACAACTTCTTATAAGGGCAATATCAGTGTTGTCGCTTCTAAATCTTGACACTATTTATCTGGAAGTCAATGAAAACAACACTGGGGCAGTCGAATTTTACAAGACATTCAATTTTAAAATAGATAGGGTTGTTCCGGGATATTATGAAGATGGTGCAGGTGCCATACTGATGTATCTGCACTTAAATGCGGGTAAAATTCCCAGATAGTATTTGTTTGTATTGGGATATTGCATCTGCAGGGATGTTTCCGGTTGCATATAATACGGCTATTAGCGCAATGTAGAATACGAATATTGCCAATTGGATATGCCCATGCTTTCGAGCAACAGGGTCCTTTCTTGTTGACAGATAGATTGCAATGATCAATCCAAGAATTCCGCCCAAAATTGAGAAAAGATAACCGAAAAATATCAGCCATCTGCTTGTCATGTTTTGCTTTTGTTCGGGAGGACTCTGCACAACCTCTTTTTGAATGACAATAGGACCAAGGTTAGTGGTGCTTGTTTTTTCAAATTGTTGCTTAAAGATTAATGGAGTACCACATTTGACACAATATTCGGCTTCCGGAGGATTGTGGAATCCGCATGATGGGCATGTGTCTGAATCCACTTCTATTTTTGGAAATTCATGTCCGCATTTTATACAAAAACCATAACTATCGTCTGCAGCACTTCCGCATTGGGGGCATCTTCTAATCATACTATCACTTAATTAAATAATTGATAGCAATTACCTTATAAATGTTTTTAAATTTAGTTAAGTTTATTATGCTTGTCTAAGATAGATATTTTAATGATTGAAAAAATCGAAATCACACAAAGGTTTAATTTTAAAAGGCTTAATCGCCACTATGAGTGTTTCACCATTGATATGATTAACAACAATGCATATTATAAGATCTCAGAGAGGGGAAGCGGCGATAAGTTTTTGAGCGAACATTCCCTTTGTGACTCATCATGGATTGACATACTGGTCGACTTGAGGAAGAGCATGACCAGCAGGATTCATAATTTCACCGATTCCCAAAAGGATAAATTCCTGCATGATTTTGATGATTTGAAATTGTTTGATGGCTTTGTCTCAGAAGAGTTCACTTATTTTGAAAAGATAGAGCTTATCTATTCATGCAACGTCATAATATATTCGACGGACAATTTCGAGGAATACAGCTTCAAGAACAATTTCCCTCCAAACTGGATTGGATTCGGAGAAATATTAAAGGAACTATTTGATTTTGATGTTCTGCACCTCAACTATCAAAAGCAGCTCGTAACTCCACTTTATTTTGACATCAGAAAGGACGGCGTTTATTTGGAAGATAAATTGGATATTAAGGCAATTGAATTTGGCCATTATCAGACATATCCTTATGAGCTTCCAAATCCTCGGCTGATCATTAATTTTTCTGAAGGTAGAATCGACGGATACATTGAAAAGGAACTGACTGAAAGGGATAAAAAGCTAATTTTGGGATTGCTTGAGAGATATCATGTCTACATGTGGATTTTTGATGAATATCACAAGAAGTCAAATGCCCGTGACCCCGATGATCTGGAAGGGTATGACTGGTATCTGGAAATTGTCTTTGAGGGTGACATCATCTGGCATATCTTTGGATATAATGACTATCCTGACACTTACGTTGGCCTGGCACGTGAGGTGATTGAAATCACAGGCATGGATCTGCTTGAAGTTGATACTATTTCTTATGGTGATTTGGAACTCTTTGAAAAGTTTGGAAAATTGAAATTATGTTGATAGGTATTATTCAATACCCAATGCCCGCTTGACTTCGGTCAAATATTTTTTGGAATGGACTTCTTCAAAAAGGTCTTCATCAATATTGTCTTCCATTATTCCCCTGTTGATATAATTCCAAATCAATTGGTCAACGGATATATTTAGTTCTTTGGCCTTTTTTTCAGTTAACATTTTGAGTCTTTCATTGTCGAATTCATAATCAAAAATCATCATATCACCTTTTAGGCCATTGATATTACCTCGTATTTTCCAATTTTTTTAAAACAGGCATCAAAGGAAACAATCCTTGTAATTCCCATTTCCATCATTGTTGTTAAAATGGTGCAGTCACTATAATTGATTGTGTTTGAATACCATCCATTAATCTCCAATGATTTCAGATAGTCGTTTTTAGTTAGGGGAATTACCATGTTTTCGGCACAAATATTTTCATAAGTCTTTTTGAGATTTTTTCTTGATCCGACAGTTCTGTTCAATGTTTCAACCATTACTGTGGTGTTAATCACTGTTGTTTCATTTAATTCATTCAATTGATTTCTAATCTTCATCGAATCTTCATGATGGATGTCTTTTTTGTCCATCAGTCCATGAAAATATCCTGTATCTAGAAAAATCATCGAAATTCTCCCTAAATCTATTCATTTAACAATCCGACAAAGTAATCAAAATTATGTTTTTTTGGAGGAATGCCTCTTTTTTTGTCTTTTTCAACTGCTTTTCTACCTAATTCCATAAGCTCTTCTTCACTACGTGTAGGAGGCTCATAATAATCATCAATAAATAATCCTCTCATAATATAGCGGGTAATTAACTTATTGATGGGGAGGTTTAGTGTACTTGATTTTTTAGTTAACTGCAATTCAATCATTTTATCACCTGTTTTTTCTTCAAAATCAGACATCATACCACCTCATGATTACTAATTATAATATTCTTTTTGGAGGTTATTAATATTGTGGAATTACCAACCATGAAATACTGCTTAGCATAATATAGCATATTTTTTTCGACATTTGATGGTCAAAAAATTAATTTGCATTACACTGGAAATTATACTAAAATATCTGATAATTACTTAAATTAGATTATGTTTTAATCATATTTAAAAATATTGATTCATTAAAAAAATGAATAACAGTTATTGTTATTTTTAAATTATTTTTTTAGCTTAAAATTACTTGTTTTTTAAAAATAAAGTATAAAAAGTATTTATTCAAGTGTAAATTTTTTAATAATAAATTGAAATTTGAAAGAATGGCAATTAAAAAGTTGTGGAAAAATGGTAAAAAGTCAGCTGACTAGCTCAATATATTCTTCAAGCAAATCAAACAATTCTTCTTTTGTATTCATCTTAAATATTCTTGGCTTTATCTCGGAGCTTCTCCACTGGCCCTTCAGATAATATGCCGTATGTGTCCTCATCTTGTGCATTGCAACCTTTTCGGGTCTGATTTCGCTAAGCAGTTCCGCATGCCTTTTGATCATTTCGATTTTCTCATCCAGTGTGACTTCTTCAGGCTCTATTCCTTCATCAAGATAGTCAATGCACTGCCTTATGAGCCAGGGGTTTCCAAGAACGCCACGGCCGATCATCACTGCATCGCAGCCTGTTTCATCAATCATTTTGCGGGCATCATAACATGACCATATGTCTCCGTTTCCAATGACTGGTATTGAAAGGGATTCCTTCACGTCCTTGATTATTGACCAGTCTGCACTTTCGCCGTATCTCTGCTCTCTTGTTCTTGGATGGACTGTTATTGCTGATGCTCCTGCATCCTCAACAATTCCTGCAACTTCAAGGGCATTGATGCAGCTTTCATCCCATCCACTTCTGATTTTTGCGGTTACCGGAACATGGACGCTTTCAACAACAGCTTCCACGATTTCACCAATCTTTTGAGGGTTTTTGAGAAGCGCACTTCCTGCCTGTGATCTGACTGCCACCTTTGGAACCGGACAGCCCATGTTGATGTCGATGATGTCAGGTTTCATGGTATTTTCAATGTATTCTGCAGCTATCTTGAATGATTTGGCTTCGGCTCCAAATATCTGCTGGGAAATTGGCCTTTCTGCATCTGTCATATAAAGCATTTCCTGTGTTCTTGTGTTTTCATACATTATTGCCTTATCTGACACCATTTCAGTTTCAATCAGTCCGCATCCCATTGATTTTATGATTCTTCTGAATGCCGAATCGCATATTCCTGCCATGGGTGCAAGGACCACCTGATTGTCTATTTTAACATTTCCGATTTTCCATTTCATAGAAGTCACATTGAATTATGCAGTTTTTCCGTGTTTTTTCATTAATTATTTATATTTGTATTTATATAATTATATCTATTATATTAATTTAATTATTATAGGGATAACATGGCTAGTGTATCATCAAAAGAATTATATGAATTTAAAAAGACATTAAAAGAATTAGCAAATAAGAGAGGTAGAGGTACTGAGCTTGTTTCCGTTTATATTCCACCAACCAAACAATTGAGTGATGTTGGTAAGCACATGAGAGATGAAATGGGTCAGAGTGCTAACATTAAGAGTAAACAAACAAGAAAAAACGTACAGTCTGCAATTGCGGTTATTTTGGAGAGCATCAAATTATACAAACAGCCTCCTGAAAACGGTATCGTCCTTTTTGTGGGTATGATTCCTAAAGGCGGTCCTGGAACTGAAAAGATGGAGAAATACATTTTGGAGCCGCCTGAACCTGTTCAGACTTACTGGTATAAATGTAACAATGAGTTTTTCGTAGAGCCTTTGGAGTACATGATTGAGGAGCACGACGTCTATGGTGTGGCTGTTATTGACAGAAACGAAGCTACATACGGTACATTAAAAGGTAAAAGGGAAAACATTCTAGGTCACTTGACAAGTGGAGTTCCTGGAAAACATAAGGCCGGGGGTCAGTCACAGAGAAGGTTTGACCGTGTAATTGAGGATCTCGCTCACCAGTTTTTAAAACGTATCGGAGACCACATGAACGAGGCTTACCTTCCTTTAAAAGATGATTTGAAGGGAATCATTCTTGGTGGTCCGGGCTTTACCAAAAAAGATTTCTATGATGGTGACTATCTTCAGTATGAGCTTAAAGATAAGGTAATATCAATTGTAGACACTTCCTACACTGGTGAAGAGGGAATCCGTGAGGTCATCACAAAATCCGCCGATGATTTGGAAAACCTTGACGTAATGCATGAAAAGAAACTTGTTCAAAGGTTCATCAAGGAGCTGATTAAGGAAAAGGGTCTTGCATCCTATGGGGAGGATGAGGTCAGAAGAAACCTGATTATGGGTGCAGTTGACGTATTGCTTTTGTCTGAGGATTTGTCAAGCATGCGTAAGACATTCGTCTGTTCAGGCTGCGGTCACGAGGAAAAAATCACCGTCAAGTCCCAGGCTGAAGCGGACAACATGCATAAGAAGTGTCCTGACTGCGGTGACAATCTCAAAGAGCAGGATTCAATAGACATTGATGATGAATTTGTTGAATTGGCTGAAGAGATGAATACTGATGTTGAATTCATTTCCACTGAAACTGAAGAAGGTATGCAACTGTTCAGGGCATTTGGTGGAATTGCAGCAGTTTTAAGGTATTACGTAGACTATTAATTATAACAGTTTGGAGACTTGTCCAAATGTGTTATAATATTACTTTTTCTTTTTTCTTTTTTTGTATAATATTCGCTTAGACCTTCCTCTTGGCGTATCTGGTTGATTATTTTGAAAAATATCTGTTTGGGGACGGTCTTTTCTTTGTTTAGTTCCACATATAGTGAATGCATGCTCCTGTTTTTGCTCAGATAATTTTCCTTGAGTGTTTCATATTGACTTTTGCTTATCATATTTTATCACTTTGTTTATTAAAAATTGATTTTTACCCATTTTCAGTTATTGATTTGTAAATTATAGTATATAAAGGAATATGCTTTTTAAATTTCTATATATTTTTGTTTAAAATTTTTTGGTATTTCCTTTTTTGTTCGGTTTTTTGGGTGCAGCATATGCTTTTCCGGAACATTTTTAATTTTCAAATCTTCGGAAATTTTATGGTGGAAGATGCTTTCCGACTTTGTTTATGTATTGATAATTTTTATTGTCGATTGTAGAAAAATTTTTGAAAAGATTTAAAAATTAAAATACATGTTTCTATATTTTTTATAATTTGTATAATATTTATCTTAATTTTTATGAATAATATTGATTTATTTTTAGTAAAAATTGAATAATATTTAAATATGAGGAAGTGCAAATAATTAATTATATTGTTAAAATTTAATGATATAATTTTTATAATTTTATTCGGAGGAATAATTTTGTCATACGTAGATGAAGTAATTGAAACTATAATAGAACAAAACCCTTCAGAACCTGAATTTCACCAAGCTATTCGTGAAGTTTTAGAATCCTTAAGGGTAGTAATTGAAGAAAACGAAGAAGAATACAAAAAAAATGCACTTCTTGAAAGGTTAACAAACCCTGAAAGACAGTTCAAATTCCGTGTTCCATGGGTAGACGACAACGGTCAAGTACAAGTAAACACCGGTTACAGGGTACAGTTCAACTCAGCAATTGGACCTTACAAAGGCGGATTACGTTTCCACCCATCAGTAAACCTCGGAATCATCAAATTCTTAGGTTTCGAACAAATCTTCAAAAACTCCTTAACCGGACTTCCAATCGGTGGAGGTAAAGGTGGATCCGACTTTGATCCTAAAGGAAAATCTGACAGGGAAATCATGGCATTCTGTCAAAGTTTCATGACTGAATTATGCAAATACATCGGTGCAGACACTGACGTTCCTGCAGGGGATATCGGTGTAGGTGGCCGAGAAATCGGTTTCTTATTTGGACAATACAAAAGAATCAGAGGATTATACGAAGGAGTATTGACTGGTAAAGGATTATCCTTCGGAGGATCTCTTGCAAGAACCGAAGCTACAGGATATGGATTATTATACTTCACAAACGCAATGTTAAAAGCAAATGATATTGACATCAAAGGTAAAACCATTGTCGTATCAGGTGCAGGTAACGTAGCTACTTACGCTATCCAGAAAGCACAACAATTAGGCGGTAAACCAGTAACCTGTTCCGATTCAACCGGATGGATCTACGACCCAGAAGGAATTGATGTTGAATTGCTCAAAGAGGTAAAAGAAGTAAGACGTGAAAGATTAACCGCTTATGCTGAAGCAAGACCTTCCGCTGAATACCATGAAGGAAAAGGCGTATGGACCATCAAATGTGACATCGCATTACCATGTGCTACCCAAAACGAATTGCAATTAGAAGATGCTAAAATCCTAGTTGAAAATGGTGTTTTAGCTGTTGCTGAAGGAGCAAACATGCCAACCACTATTGAAGCAACCGAATACTTACAGGAAAACGGAGTATTATTCGCACCAGGTAAAGCTTCCAACGCTGGTGGAGTAGCAACTTCCGCACTTGAAATGTCACAAAACTCAGAAAGATTATCCTGGACATTTGAAGAGGTTGACGGCAAACTTCAAACCATTATGGAAACTATCTTTGAAAATGCTGCAGCTGCTGCTGAAGAATACGGCATGGACAAAAACTATGTCGCAGGAGCAAACATTGCAGGATTCAAGAAAGTAGTTGACGCTATGAACGCACAAGGCATCGTATAGATGTCCTTGCTTATTTTTTCTTTTTTTTAGTATAATTATAGTGATTTAGGAAATTATTAATTAAATAAATTAAATATATTACTTTGATGTTTACCTATCCAAGAGTTTTAAGGAAAAAGGATTTGAAAAATATTTCCAAATATCCCTGTGATGAGGAGATTAAAGACGCTTACACTAAATATTTGACAAATTACTCATTTGAGGAGTTTGTAGGCTTCTGCAGCGATAACAGTGAGAAAAGTCTGGAAGATAGAATATTCGAGTTCACCGATTTGCAGCTGGAAAAATTCGAACCGAATTCTCTAATTTGGGTTTCTCATGTGATGATTAATTTCATGATATACTTCAATGTAAATCTGGATTATAGCCAGTATTATGATGCCTACGCTTCAGCTATCCAGATGACAGTTCTTTCATGCGCCATGAAAATGTCAATAGAAAAGATTTCCTTTGAGGAGGTTCCATTCCCTGAAAATTCCAAAATATGTTTTGAAAAATTTTTCAGGGCACGTCCTGATTTCAGATTCAATTTAAAAAAGGATTGCGAACTAGCTTATAAGTCATTCAATACCAATTTTAATTTCACAGACGAGGAGTTCTATATTAAAATGGAAGACCATTTCCAGAAAAACGGTTATTTGGCATGACGCTTATTTTTGCTATCTCAAAGAACGATTAAGAATAACTTTATAAATAATTATTTTTAGATTATTCCATATGAAAAAATATGTCTTTATCTTAATGGCCATCATGTTGCTTGCAGTGGCTCCTGCGGCGTATAGTGCGGATTTTGAAAACAGCACCATTCAGGGCCTGAACATGACAACTGACATTGATTTGGCAATGAATGCGGCACAGAGTGAAAACAAGTCTGTAGCAATATTCTTTGATCAGGCCAGTTGCGCTTACTGCGACATGCTGAAAAATAATGTCTTAAGCAATTCTGATGTTCAAAAACAGCTGAATGAAAATTATGTCGTCCTTCTGGTTGACATCAATGAAAATCCTAAATTCGCCGATAAGTACAGGGTTTACGGAACTCCTATCATCAAGTTCATCGAGCCTAGCGGCAAGGTTACTCATGAAATCCAGGGATATGTCGAGGCTGATGAATTTCTAAAGGAGCTTAAGGAGATATAAATGGAAATATTTCCTCTGATTTCCTTTTTTACGGGAGTAATTTCAATATTGTCTCCCTGCATCCTGCCGGTAATACCCATATTCGTAGCTTTCAGCCTGAAAACAAAGTCAAAAAGCGAAATAGTTTCATTCACCTTGGGACTGTTGAGCGTTTTTCTGGTTATAGTTCTTCTGACCGGATTTTTCACATCCATTGTGTACTCATACATTTTCTATATAAGGATTTTTTCGGCTGTGCTTCTTCTCGCAATCGGAATTTTGATGCTTGTTGACTATTCATTCAGTTTCAGCGTTAAATTGCCGAAAGAGAGTGACGGAATTGTCGGCTCATTCATTTTGGGATTCATAACATCAATTTCATGGGCGCCGTGCTACAGCGCATATCTGATTTCTCTCATAACACTTTTAGTGTCTTCCAGCGACTGGCCGTACGCCGTTTTCAATATAATTTTATACTGTCTGGGCTTTGGATTGATGCTATTCGTTTTAAGCCTTCTGATTTCAAGAATAAATCTTGAAAAACTGATTGGAAAAACAAGATACATTCCAAAAATATTCGCTGTTTTGATAATTATTGGAGCGGTCTATCTGTTTTGGGAGTCATTCAAGGTGATGATTTAGGGGATTGTCGGTTAATATTTTGTAAAAAAATTAATAATGATGATTAATAAATAGTTATCTGGTGTAATTATGGCTAATTTTGATACAATAGAAAGCGCAAGGGAATTCTTTTATAAAGACAAATTTGCAGTAAATGCAGGCATAACATTGGATGAGCTGACAGAAGACAAGGCGGTTTGCAGCTTAAAGATAACCGACGACCATAAGAATGCTTATGGTGGAGTGATGGGCGGTGTTATATTCACACTGGCTGATTTTGCATTTGCAGTTCTGTCAAATCAGATTCACCAACTGACTGTCGCTCAGCAGGTAAGCATCAATTATCTGTCCGCTCCAAAAGGCGAAAAGCTGATTGCTGAGGCAACATGCCGCAAAAGCGGACGCACATCATCAATCGTAATCGTCAATATCTGTGATGACATCGGACGTGACGTCGCCCAGTTTGTCGGAACCGGATTTAAGTTATAGTGAGTTCTTTTAAAAACTCAATTCATCCCTTTTCTTCAAATCCGAGAAACACATTTATTTTTTTCATGCGGTCAAGGAGCTTGAAAAACTCCTTATGCTTTACTATTCCTCCGCTGGTGGGATTTATCTCAAATGCCTTTTCAAATGATGTTATTGCATCGCTGATGTGGCCTGTCCTTATGAACAGTTCACCTTGGGCAAACCAGATTTCAGCATATTCGGAGCTCATGTCCAGCGCTTTTTTGAAATAATCTCTTGAAGCATTGAAGTTTTCCATTTCAAAGCTCTCCACTGCCTTTAGCATCAAATCATGTGACGTTATTGTCAGGTTGTATTTCCTTTTAAGCATTTGTGATTTGAGAGAGATTGCCGCCTTGTTTTTGGGTTCGATTTCAAAAACCAGATTGTAGCATTTCTCGGCTTCCTCAAATCTATTCAGTTCAACCAGGTTTCTGCCTTTTGAAAGAAGTGATCCGATATGGTAGGGATGCTTTTTTAATATCTCTTCTATACAGTCCAGCGCCTCCCTGTGTCGCTTTTCTTTTTCAAGATAATATGATTTTTGAAAGAGGGCATTCATGTCTTTTGAATCGATTTTCAGTATTTCATCAATGACTTCCATCACTTCCCATGTTCTTTCAAGGGAGACCAGTGCCGGAATCTTTAATATTAGAATCTCCTTTACGGTTTCATGTTTTAGAATCTCATCGCATTCCTTTAAAAGTATCTCGCTGTATCCTTTTGATGTGTCCTCATCTCCAAGCACATGATATATGAATGCAAGGTTATTCAGGATTGCGATGTTGCTTGGATCTTGTGCAAGGGCTTTCAGATACATGTTTCTCGCCTTATACATCTGTCCCTTGTTGAAGTATTTTTCTGCCTTTTCAATTGTCTTTTCCAGGCTGTTTCTCCTAAACATATGATGCCTCCTTTAGGAATTTTATGATGTTGAACAGTGCAATCAGGCTATTCGGATTCAGATTCAAAAGTTCATTTGTTGTTTCCAGGGATTTATATGGTTTGTTTAGTTGGTTCAGGGAGTGTATTTTATATTGGAGCGCCGTTTCATTTTTCGGATGTCTGTCACAGAGTTTGACGATGTTTCTGTGATAATTCTCAGCCTTTTTGTTTTGCTTTGTAATTTCATAAACCTCTGCGATTTCATTCATGCGCCTTATATTTTCAAAATCAATATTGCTTTTATCTTGCATATTTTTCACCAAAACTTTTTGTAATTACTGATTATTGTTTTAATCGCTTTTAAATCTATGTATGGACTAATTGCAATATTGTAATGAACTTGTAATTATTTTAAGTCAATATAAATATTGCTTTCACCATGGTGTTTTGATTTCAAAAACCATTTGTTTTATTAATGATGAAATCAATAACTATTAAGTGACTGATTAACAAGTCGTGAAAAATAGCAAATTCGGAGTTGCACTGCCGTAACTTCGAATTTTTTTATATGATTCGGATTGTTGATAGTCGCAACATTAATGATGTGATTTTTGACAAATTTTTTGCCAACCATTTAATTCAAATTCCAATTAATTAAACCATTATCATTGCATGGGGAGTATAATTTAATTCACTTCACATTCAATTTTTTCACTTTGTATCTATCTTTTCAAAAATATCATTTTCATCATCTACATCACAACATATAATTATCTAGTTTTCTAAAAACATTACTATGGAACTTATAGATGTTATGCTCAAGAGAAGAAGTACAAGGAAATTCAATGACGAGCCGGTGACAAGGGAGGAGCTGGACAAGATTCTTCAGGCCGCTCTTCTTGCGCCGACCAGCATGAACCGCAAGCCGTGCAATTTCATGGTGGTTGAGCGAAAGGAGACATTGACTGATTTGGCAAATTCTAAAGATCATGGTGCAGGCTTGATTGGTGGCGCCGATAAGGCCATTGTCGTAGTTGCAGATACCATGGTTGCCGATACATGGATTGAAGATTCCTCCATTGCCCTGACCTATATGCATCTGATGGCTACAGAGCTTGGCCTTGGAAGCTGCTGGGTTCAGATTCATTTGAGGTCCAAAAACGGAAAAGATTCCGAAGAGATTGTCAGGGACATTCTGAAAATCGATGACCACTACAGGGTTGTAGGCATCATGGCATTGGGCCATTCCGACGATATCCCTCCTGCACATGAGCTGGCAGATGTCGATAAGAACAAGGTTCATTTCATAGTTTAGCTACTTTGCACCCTTGACAAGTTACAAAATCTTTATTAACGTTTCAAATTAACATTTAATCAGAGGGATTAAAAATGCATGTTAAAGATTTATTGGATAATTTAGATATTAGGGTCAAGTTGCCGCAGCATTGGTATTCAACAGACATCAGCAATGATTTTGAAGACCCAACTCTTTTGGAAAATGATGAGATAATCAAAATTGAGGCTGCTGGCGAGAAAAACACCAAAGTGATTGTCATTGATGTGAATGACGGTATGAGCGTTGTCACAAGGTTTCCCGACGGCAAGGTCATTGGAGTCAAGTACTTGGGAAACAAGGATGATTTTGAGTATATTGGAAAACCTTCCGAACTGTATTTCTGATGAAAATATTTATATATTCATTTAAATATAATCACAATTATACTATAGGAGGAATCAATTATGGTTGATAAAAAAGCCCCTGCAGATGGTTGGCCGGTAATCAGCGGTGACTATGTTGTGGGAGATCCGGAAAGTCCAGTTGCAGTAACTACTCTTGCTTCCCACATTGAAGCAGAATTGACAGGAGCAGCTATTGCAGGCCCATGTAAAACAGAAAACTTAGGCATTGAAAAGGTTGTAGCGAATATTATATCAAATCCGAATATCAGATTCTTGATTTTGGCTGGTGCGGAAGTGCAAGGTCACATTACCGGTCAAAGTATCATAGCATTGTATGAGAACGGTGCAGATCCTGACAAAAAGAAAATAACTGGCGCTACAGGAGCAATTCCATTCGTTGAAAATGTTCCTCTCGAGGGTATTGAAAGATTCCAGCAACAGTTGGAAATTGTTGATTTGATTGATACTGAAGATATCGGAACAATCCAATCAAAAATCAACGAATGTGTTGAAAAGGATCCTGGTGCACTTGAAGCCGATCCGATTGTCATGGAAGTTGACGAGGAAGAAGAAAAAATGGTCATCGTCGACAAAAAAGGCAAAAAGGAAAAATCTGAGGCATAACTGTCTCAGTATCTCTATTTTTTTTATTTTAAGTTTTTTTTCAGTTAATGGGCTTTTGCCTATTTTTTTCTAATTTTATAATATTTTGTTTTTGAATTTTTTTGCATGTACACATCTGCGATTTTGCACTTTTTTGCATTTTTTCAAAAAATACAAAAAACTTTATATATGTCCTAAAATAAATAATATTTTACAGCTTAACAACTGTAATTTTTTGAAAAACATAATTAAAATAGTTAAGTTTATATACTATTAAAACCAATGTAATATTGAAAAGTGCATAACTTTTCAAAAAATGCATTGACTGTTACTAAAAAAATCACACCATTGTATTTTAAGGTGCATTATAAAAGAATAAGCGAGGTAATAATATGAACCCAAATATTAATTGGAGCGAAAAAGTTAAAGATTTGGATGAAACAATTAGAAAAGAAATTGGTATGGAAGAAGAAAACGAAGCTAAACATATCTTAATCAAAGTTCAAACAAAGTCTGCTGAATCAATTGAACCTGCATTCATTGTCGGGGAAGATGAGACATTTCTTGATTTGTTTGTCTTGTCCCCACAAGGTTCAGGCCTTACTTCAACAGCTGTGTTAAAGAATAACATTCAAAGTGTAGGAGTTATCGGAGGAGTCTCCGCTGAAAAAGTCGACCCTTCTGAAATTCCTGATGAAACACCGCTACTCGATGACGTAGCCGGTCTTTACCAATAAATTAGTTTTGGCTCACCACCAAAACTAATGCTCATTCAACCACCATCTTCAAATAACTTTCTTTGAAAGGGATTAACATGCAAAAGATGATACTTAATGATATGGCCGAAATATTTTCCGGCCTATCATATAGACGTTACTTAGATGAAAATGGGGAGGACTTCAAAGTCATTGTTCAAAGGTCCATTAAAAAGGACGGAGATCTGTCTGATTTTGAAGAGATATCTCTAAAAAGCAATATTAAAGAAAGATATTTTACACAAAAAAATGATGTTTTGATGAAAATGACCTATCCATATGATGTCGTTTGTGTAAAAGAGGAAAACCTTGTTATAAGTGATAGGATAGCAATAATAAGGCTTAAAGAAGGTTATGATCCGGAGTTCATTGCCCATCTCCTGACCAATGCCCATATTAAAAAGCAGCTCCACGAGCTTGGGGGCAGCGGCAAGATACCTCACACCTCACTAAAGGAGATTAAACAACTTCAGATTATTGTTCCGGATTTGAAAACACAAATGAAATATGGGGAACTTTTAAACACCATAAACGATAAGATTATTGAGGATTTGCGTCAAGTGGAATATGACAGGCACCTTAAGGAAGCGATACTTAATGATTTATGGGGTGAAGGTAAATGAGGAATAGGAAATCCATAAATTATAAGATTTTAAGAATGCTGATGTCTCAATCAAGGGGATATAAGCTTCCTCCTGAAACAGACTACATTGTCATGTATGCATTTTTGTATAAATACTGCTCAGATACCATAAAAGATTTTTTACAGCTTGAATTGAAGGACAAGGAACTCACTATTGATGAAGCTTACAGGGATAATGGCTATCAGGAACATTTGCTTTTTGATTCACTCAAATTAAACGGTTTTTATATTAAAAGTTCTGAAGCTTTCATTGAGGAAGTCGTTAACAACAACTACTCAAAACCTGGGTTTTTGTCTGATTTCTTAAAGGTATTTCCCGAAAACATTGTATTCAGTTCAGAATATCACAATTCCGATTATTTTGATTATATGTTTGCAACCATCGACAATGAAATCGACACATTCAAGTTCACAAGCGAAGAGGCTCACAATGTCGGTGAGATAATTAACCTGATTTCTCAATTCGATGTTTTCGATTCAGATTTCGAGTTCAGCGAGGTGTTCAGCATAATTTCAGATTCCAAACTGATGCACATCGGTTCAAATCCAGAATACATTAATCAGATTCTGTCTCGAATCGTGTTGTCCGAGAAAAAAACCATCAACAGCGCATATGATCCATTCATAAAGGATGGGGGGTCCATAATGAAGTTATACGAAAGTATAGGATATGACCTGAAGTATTGCTATGGT
Organism: uncultured Methanobrevibacter sp.; assembly: GCA_900320515.1. GTDB lineage: Archaea > Methanobacteriota > Methanobacteria > Methanobacteriales > Methanobacteriaceae > Methanocatella. The sequence continues at coordinate 20,394 of ONSJ01000004.1, forward strand.
AAGGATTCGCACAAGCTCAATTACTTTTATACTCTTGTAAAATTCTTCATAAATCATTTATCATTCAAAGATGTCTTCTTAAAGAATGAGGATGCATTGGATTCCATTGACATTAATGGGTCATCATTTGATGTCATATTGTCAAAGATTCCAATTGCCATAAAGAACTACTATTCATCAAATGTCAATCAAAGCAGGGAAATTGCTAAAAGAAATAAGCGCAGCGAACTCGAAAGCCTGCTTCTGGATAACTTCGGCATGGATGGGGACTCATTCAAGCAGGACAGTGAATTGAATATTGCTTTGGAAAATCTTGTTGAAAAGATTGATCTTGAAAATGAATCCGGAACCGATTTTATTGGAGAATATGAATCACTTAAAGAAAGCGAATTTCTGTTTTTGCTCAATCTTATTGATTCTCTAAAGGATGATGGAATAATGGCGGTAAGCATTTCCGAGAATTTCCTGTTTAAAAACTCCCTGGAAACCCTTAGAAAATATCTCACATGCAAGAAAAACTATATCGAGGCCATCATTCGAATTCCAAATGAAATCATACGTTCCAGACCTGAAGTGGTTATTGTATTTAAGAAAAACAGGCAAAATGATGACATTCTATTTATTGACATGGCAGCGGACTACGAAACTCAAAGAAGCGGCCGCGCATATCCCGGACTATTTAGAAAAAATCTCATATTGGATAATAATACAATGGCCAAAATGGAAAATGTCTATCTAAACAAACTGACAATACCAAAATTTTCCAATCTGATTTCCGTTGAAGAAATAAAATGCAATGCTTTCAATTTGTCAGTTTCCCGTTATGTGGACACTTTTGAAGGGGAATTCATTTCACTTGACCAGTTGGCTGATGAAAAAGAGGAAATCGAATCAAATATAAATAGTTTGAATCTTAAAATAGAAAAAATGATGGATGAATTAGATATCAGATTTTAAACTGATATCGTCATTAATCTCATCCTCAAACTTAATTTTTAACTTTGTGAAGTATGATAAATGGACAATTTTATCTTTATATGAGTATAACCTTCCAAGACCATCATCATTTTCAAATTCAAAGGTTTCCTCAAGGCCGATGTTGTCTCTCTTTTCAAATGTTGAATTCAGTGCGTTTTGGATAACTCCTTTTGCGGCATCAACATTTATTGTAAATGTTTCATTTTCAACTTTTGAGTCAATCAGATAGCTTTTCAATATCTTTTCATGAAATTCCTTGTATATTTCAGGGTTTAAGAATAATTCAAAGCCTTTGATTTCTCCATTTACAATGATTAAAACACCATTCTGCCCAGGTTCAACGTTGAACTCTTTTAGTATCTTGTTATGATCTATTTTCAGGTGTTCATAGCTCTCTTCCATTGCACAGGTAGGAGAGGCAAAATCGTTTTCAACCTCAAGACTATTGATGGATGACCAGATGACATTCTGAAATGAGTCCTGCTTTCTTGAGGCATATTCCTTTGCCCGTCTTGTGTTATAGTTTGCAATATACTTTGATTGTTTGAATTCGCTTTTGTATGCCCATCTTCCTTTTTCAGTGCAGCTTACAGGTATTTTCATATGGCTTTTCGCATTGACCAGGATGGTGGAATTGACGAGACGGTTCTGGTCTCCTCCAACAATCTCTTCACCGTCAATCAGAATCAGCGGAACAACTGAATTGTTTTTAACAATTACCGTATTCACTGTGGATGTTTCACATTCCTTGACTTCGACAAGTCCCAATTCAAGGCCTTTTTTAAGGGTCAACAGGTCAATGTATGATTTTTCAGTTTTTAATGGAATTATCGCCAGGTTTTCATGTACCTGCGGATTTAAGAGTTCAATTTCATTTTCAAGTGCCATCATTTTCATCATCTTCAGTAGTGTTTTTTAATGTATTCGATATCCAGTTCTGCGGGGTTTTCGCTTAAGTAATGAACGTCGCTTTCAGGATTTTCAATTTCTTCTATGAATTCGTCAGATGTCAATACTTTTGCTATAGCGTTGTGGTCAGTTATGAATTTGATTCGGGCATAATACTCGTCTTCGATTTTGTCATAAACCCTTCCGGAACTCATGCATCCTTTTATAACTGAATTGACGCTATTTGCAAGATATCCTATTTTTCCAAAATATCTCATCTCACAGGCTATTGCCTCCGCATCATATTTGTTGTCAGGTTCCTTAACTAGTTTGACTATTCCATCCAGTTTAAGGGGTTTGGAGCCATGAAATTTGTTAAATGCAATGATTGTTATATACACATTTTCACCTCTTGTATTTAAATTGTGTCAATCTCTTTGATAAGGTTTTCTTGTAAATGGTCTTGGTGGTCAAAAAAATAGGAAAAATTGTAGTAGATTATAATCTACTAACTTTAATTAAAGATTCAACAGGTATGCCTTCAATTTCTGAAAGTCCTGCCTTATCGATTAGGACTGTAACGCAAGTAGGTTCTCCGCCAAGGTCCTTCACGGTGTGAATTACCTCTTTTGCGGTTGTTCCGCTTGTGATTACATCGTCAACTATAACGACTTTCTTGCCTTCGACGTTTGCGAAGTTGGTACTCATTGTACCTTCATCATCACTTTCATCAGCATCCTTTCTGTGCTTGTGAGGGTGGAAAATGGCTAAGGAAGTGTCTTCGCCTGCCATGTCTTCAATCAGGTCTGCCATCACGGTTGCAAATGGAATTCCGCTGACTGCAACACCAACAACAGTGTCAACATCTCCATGTGATAATGCCATATCGCTTAAAGCGCCTGAAACATAACTTAAACGGGTGGAATTTCCACCGATGCTTTTCCAATTGATAGCAAAGTCAACTGGCGCTTCAGCTTTTACTTCTTCTGTTTTCTGGAGAGTTAACCATCTGGCGGTATCCATACTAACATTAAGTTCATCAGCTATCTCACCGGTTGTAAATCCGTGTTGTCTTAGTTCTTGAGCTTTTTGAATTAATTTTTGTTTCACATTATCACCTATTCGAGTTGTTCAAAACTAATTGGTTTATGTTCTTTGGAGGATCTGTTCGCAGCGATGACCATTTTAAGAGCTTTGAGTCCATCTTCACCGGTAATCTCCGGCTCCTCTTTGTTCATCACTGAATTTAAGAATGAGTTTAATTCACTTTTAAGAGGTTCTTCATGCTTGATTTGAATGTCTTGAGCAAATTTACCATATACTTCAATACTTTGTTTGATGTAGTCTACAGATATGATTCCTGCGGTACCTGTAAGCTCTAATTCTCTACGCTTATATGGTGTAAGCCAGTTAACTTCAATGATTCCGGTTGACTCATTGTCAAAGTTAACCATTATCTCTGCATGGTCTTCAAATTCACTGTCGTCAAAACTGCAGTTCATTGAACCGTAAACTTGGGTAACTTCCTCTTCAAATAAATAATTCATAATGTCTAAATCGTGAATAGCTAAATCTATTGAAACACCAACGTCCTTGATTCTTGGTGGGAGTGGTCCTACTCTTTTTGCGAATGCGGATACTACATCGCCAATGACTCCGTCATCAATAAGTTCTTTAGCTTTTTGAACAGCAGGATTGAATCGTTCAACATGTCCTGTCGCAAGAAGAACTCCTGCCTCTTTAGCAGCAGCAATCATTTCTTCAGCTTCTTCCACTGTAAATGCAATCGGTTTTTCCACCAGAACATGCTTTCCATTCTTGATAGCTTCCATTACCACCGCATGGTGGAATGTGGTCGGTACACATACGCTTACCGCTTCTATTTCAGGATTTTCCAATAGTTCGCTATATTCTGTAAAACCTTTGGCACCATATTTCTTTTCAATTTTTTTGAGTGCTCTTTCGCTTACATCACTTACAGCGAGTAAATTCGCTTGTTCCATTTTGTGGTAGACACGAACATGGTTTTCACCCATCGCTCCTACTCCGACAACTCCTACGTTAATAGTTTTCAATTTAATTCCTCCGTTTAAACATAATCTGTGAAAATTTTTCCGATGCGCCTGCCAAGTTCAACCGCATCCTTTACGGATCCTTTTTCACTGTGCTCTTTAAGGATTTCTCCTTCTTTAGTCAATAATATTGAGTAAATATTAAATTTGTTGTTATTCATTTGTGCTATTGAACCGATTGGCCATTGACAGCCGACGCCCAGCTCTTCCAACACTTTCTTTTCTGCAAATACTTCTTGCATTGAAATGTAATCATTTAATTTAGATATTTTCTCTTTCATTTCACTATCCTTACGGGTAATTATTGCCAATGCACCCTGGCCAGCAGGTGGTGTAATATAATCTAGCGGAAATACATTTTTAATGTATTGGGTTAGATTTAACCTTTTTAAGCCGGCTTGTGCCATTATGGTGGCATCCAAATCGCTTTCCAGAGCTTTTTGAATTCTGGTTTCAATATTTCCTCTGATAGGTTTGAGTTCAAATTCTTTATTATAATGATTACAAAATGCTTCTCTTCTAAGACTGCTTGTTCCAAGCTTTGAACCCGGGCCCAAGTCGTTCCAGTCTTTTTTGGAGATAAGCACTTCATTTGGAGATTCACGTTTTGGAACAGCCACGATTTCCAAATCCTCATCGAGTTCGGTAGGCAAATCCTTAAAGCTGTGCACGGTGAAATCAACTTCTTCTTCCAGAAGGGCTATATCCAGTTCTTTGGTAAAGAGTCCCTTTGAATCCATGTTGTACAATTGGGATGTAGTGATTTTATCTCCTTTTGTTTTAATAATTTCAACATCAATAGATTCTCCGGTTATTTTAGATAAATCCGCACATACTTGATTTGTTTGTGCTAAAGCTAATTTACTACCGCGTGTTCCTACAATCATTAAGTATCTCCATTTGAAAATTTTTCTTTATAGTGCAACCTATAAGATTTTGTTACATTATTAATTTTTAGAATTAATCTATATTAAATGTTTCAATTTTTTGAAAAATTCATCTTTGTGAAAGTTTGCGGTAATCAGACCTGTAAATGAAAAGAAGGTTTTTGTCATTGCTTATAGCTAAATCATAAACGTCACAATAATTCTTGAAGTATTGAGTTTTTTTAGTTAATCTTGGCTCAATTGACAATCCCAATTCACCGGTCAGGATGATGTCTGTGTTTAGTGTGTTTAAAAAATCGGATAGTTTTTCTTCATCAATCTCTTCACATGTAATTCCGTAATCTCCGCCGATTGAGATATAGTAATCCTTCAAATTTTGAATCATGTTGATGGATTCCTTTATGGCCTCTGTATTCAATCCTGGATTGATCTCTTCAATGATGGTGGAATTTTCAATTGTTTTTTTAGTTGTTCTGCCAGGTATGCCCTTGTAGTTTCCAAGCCCTTTTATTATCTTGCCGGATTCGATTTCCAGACTGAGACAAGTCAATATCACTCCCAAAACATTGCTTACGTGGTGCGGTCCCGGAGCAAATGTTTTCACTTTGATCTTACCTGAAATGAGGTTGCCATTTATTGTTTTTATATTGTTATAGGCGATTTCCAGGCTGGTCTGGTCAAGGTCATATTCTGCATTTTCAACGTACAGGTTTGCTGTGTGGTCAGTCAGGGAAAATGTGTTGGTCATTTCATGTTTGATGTCTGAATAGTACTCATCCAGAGCCTCCTTTTGAATGCATACGCATCTGCATCTGAATACCTGTTTTTTGGCCTCACTGGCGGTGCTTCTTCCCTTTGCAATGGGATAGTCTTCAACGATATTCAGTAAAAGTCCCACATCCCCAATTCCGCTCACTCCCAATGATGATTCAAAGATTGCTGAGTTGTATTTTCTTAAGTTTTCACTCACAACGGTGCCTTCGGCTATTTTGCAAATGGGATTGGCTATCTTGTAGGCTAAATCAACTGTTTCTTTAATGTTTGCAGGGGCAATTGAGATGTCCTTTTTTAAAACGATTTCCTCTTTATTCTCATATAGAAATGCTCCAAGGCTGGACAATATCAAGGGGTTTTCGTCAATAAGAATTTCCTTAAGCATAAATGCAGAGGTTGTTTTTCCCTTAACTCCGGTTATTTCAACTTTGGGGATTCCATCTCCCCAATCCTTAAGGATTTCTGTGATGATTTCATGATGGCTCTGGAAAGTCCAGTTCAAATCAGGGTTGAATGATCTTATTTCATCAAAGCTTAAAGGCATGTGGATGGGATAGATTACATTCATATCTCCTTTAAAGTCACTCAATTCATCCAACTGTATTAGTTCAACGCCATAGACCTCAAGCATTTTGGCATCGATGCCTTTCAATGTGTTGTACAGGTCATAAGCAAGAACATTGCCCTTTTTGGACAAACTGACGGCTATTTTTACTCCGCCATGCGTCAAATCAATTATAAGATTGTTCATTGTTGCACCTAGGAGGATTTTTTGATTCCGCCTTCGTTTAATTTGTCTTTAACTTTTTCATAGAAGTATTTGGTTGAAGTTCTAATGAAAAGAGCATCTTTAGGGGATTTTTTGAACTTGATTTCCTCTTCATATTTTGCCTCTTCATTAATCTGGCCGTCCATAACGAATACTGCATTTTTACCTTTTTTAAGCAATTTGACGGTAATTTCACTGTTGTCTGATACGACAAATGGTCTGGCTCCCAGTTTGTATGGACAAATTGGGTTTATGATAAATCCTGCAACTTTAGGATCCACAATAGGGCCTCCTGCAGACATTGAATATGCTGTTGAACCGCTTGGTGTCGAAATGATCAGTCCGTCGGCTCTCACCTCTTCGATGATTTCTCCGTCGACCAGTATCTGGAAATGAAGCATTTTTGCCGGCTTGTCTGTCATCACCACGACTTCGTTCATGGCCTTGAAGTTGTGGTTTTCGTGGGATACTATGAGTCGTGTTCTTTTTTCTTTGTAGTATTCTCCCTTCATGATTTCTTCCAGTGCATCAAAGGTATGCTCAACTTCGATTTCTGTTAAAAATCCGACGGTACCCATGTTTATTCCAAATAATGGAACGTTGTTGTGCATTTTATTGTGTGCCCTTAGAAGTGTTCCGTCCCCTCCAAGAATCAGGGCCATGTCGCAGTCGAAATCAAAGAGGTTCTCTGATATCTTTTCGTAGTCAATGTTAAAGTTGATGTCATCCAGCATCGGTGCGATTTTAGGGTATTCATCTTTGCTTTCCTGAATTATTTTATCTAAATCTGGATTTTCCTTTAATTTAACCAGTTCATGCACCAATTGATTTTCTATGATTACCTCACGGCCATTTGTAAGAAGGTAGTCAATTATTCTTGCGGCAAATACGATTGGTGGGGTCTGGTCAATTCTTGATATGATTCCGATTTTACCGATTATGTCTGCCTGGTTATTGTTCAGTATGTCAATCATTTGCTTGTGCATTATTTCATTGTTTGCAGCAACAACGATTGCCTTTTCGTAAATGCTCAATACGTTATTGAGCTTTTGGCCGTATTTGTCGGTTATGATTCCTCCCGCTTCCTCAAGTATTAATTTTCCTGCAGCGATATCAATTATTCTGCTTCCTCTCAAATCAAGAAATGCATCATATTTTCCGCTTGCAACATAGGAAAGCTCTAAAACGACACTTCCTAAAACTCTCATACGACGTGCGCTGTCGACCAGTTTTGAAGCTTCTGAAGTTCCGGATTTTGTGAATCCTCCAAGTGTCATTTGATTGACTTTAATGACATTGCTTGGTTTGACCTTTTCATTGTTCAATTTGCACCCTTTACCTTTTTCCGCTTCAAAGAAGTTACCGTTTGCTAGATTGTATAAAAATCCGAGTTCGACATCATTGATTGTTGCAATGCGTCCCTGATTGACATCTGCAATTGCAATTGAAATGGCATAAGCGGGGATTTTTTTTATTGCGTTTGTTGTTCCGTCGACTGGATCGATTAAAAATATGAATTTTGGAGTTTCGTCCTCTTTCAAATCAGTACGTTTCAGCTCTTGGGTTAAGTTAATTCTTCTTTTGGTTCCTTTTCCTAATTTTACTTCTCCAATTTCTTCGCTGACTAAATAGGAATAGACATTTGCATTTTTCAATATTGTGACAATTTTTTCTTCTGCAACTTGGTCTATGAAAGATGTGGGGGTTCCGTCAGCACCGGTCTTTACTTCTGCACCGGCCAGCTCTGTTCCGGCATACTCCCTTACTGCAGGTCCGACTTCCTTAATTATTTTATTTGCTAATCTTCTGGCGATTTTCCGGGTTTTTTCATCCATTTTCATTACTCCACGATGTCGTCATTCAAATAAACTACTGAGGATATGCATGATGCAATGTTTTCAACTTTTGTAGTTGAATATTCGATAATCAGTTCATTTATTTCTACTTCACGCTTATCCATCATGTATTTTACCATTTCCTTAGCTTCATCAATTAGTTCCGTAGGGGTTCTGTTGATTCCTGATGTCTCAACGACACAACCCAATTCCTCTCCGATAGCCAATCCAATTACAGCAGTAATTTCGTCTCCGGGATTGTCTGAAGTGATTTCTGATAAGACGCAGTTTACCATAGCGCCAGCTTTTAATTTTGGCAGCTTTTGGATTTCGGCATTACCTGCAAGCATGCTGGATACTTTAATGAGGTTTACATCTCCAATTCCAGCACTTGTCAGCGCATTATCAAATGCATTCAATTTTGTTGGTCCTTCATCCTTTCCTGAAACTATTGCTATCTTCATTTTATCACAATTCTAATTTATGTTTTTCAATGTATTTAAATAATTTAATTAATTTAATATTTTTGGAATATAATTTTTTTGAGATGATTAAACGAATACTTTATATAAAATGGAAAAGATAATTTATATTAATCTAATAATATTCCTTATTATAAGATTAAAAACCGGTTTTTAAAAAAAATGGAGGAAAATTAATGTCAACAAAAGTTGTAGAAATTAAAACATTAAAAGTTGGAAAATACATTGTTTTAGGAGGAGAAGCTTGTAAAATCATTAGTTACACCACTTCATCTCCTGGTAAACACGGAGCTGCAAAAGCAAGAATTGAAGCAGTCGGTGTTTTCGATAATCAAAAAAGAAGTCTTGTAAAACCTGTAGATAACAAAGTAGATATTCCTATTATCGACAAAAGATTAGGACAAGTAATCTCTATCCAAGGCGACAACGTACAAATCATGGATATGGAAAACTATGATACAATTGACTTACCAATGCCTGAAGACTTAAAAGATGCAATCGTTGAAGGTATTGAAGTAGAATACATTGTTGCTATGGGAAATATGAAAATTATGAGAACTAGAGGATCATAAGTTCTCTTTTTTATTTTTCCTTTTTTTTAGATTAATTATGCTTTTAAATACCTATGAACCATGGAAATTTGCATTTTCTTGTGAAAATGATGAAATAACTGAAAATTCATTTGGAATTATCGGAGTTCCATTTGACAGCACTACTTCTTATCACTCCGGTTCACGTTTGGGGCCAATTGTTGTTCGTGAAGCTTCATTTGGTTTTGAAAAATATAATACTGTTTTTAATAAAGATTTGACAACTCGTTTTCATGATTTCGGGGATGTAAACGTTGTTCCCGGCAACTGTGAGGCAACTTGCAGGATAGTTGAGGACACTGTCAATGAAATTTTGGACTTGAACATCCGCCCGATAGTCATCGGCGGCGAGCATTCAGCTTCCATAGGAGCCATCAAGGCATTGATTAAAAGATATGGGAAACTGACAGTGGTACACCTGGATGCCCACAGGGACCTTGCATTTGACTTTATCGGTGAAAAGTATTCTCATGCAACTGTAATGAGAAGGGCTCATGAAATGGGAGTCGATTTGGTTCAAATCGGAATCAGATCTTCTTCGGCTGATGAAAATGAATTTGTAAAATCAACATATAATATCCAAACATTCAAGAATAAGGATGTCCACAAGCATATGGATGCCATTGAGTATTTCCTGATAAATATTGATGGGCCTATTTACATTTCAATAGATATTGATGTTATGGATCCTTCTATTGCTCCGAATGTCGGTAATCCTACTCCTGGAGGATTATTCATTTCTGAAATCGAAGCAATTATTGAAACTTTGGCTCACAGAAATGTTGTTGGGCTGGATGTTGTTGAGACTGCCAGCAACAGGCTAGGAGATAGCACTGCTGTTGTAGCAGCGAAAATCATTTATGATTTTTTAACATTGGTTGAATAATTCTGATGTAAAAAAATAATAGATAGATTTAATATCGCTTTTTTTTAAATAGTAATATATGAATTAAATTTTTTTTGATGATTATATGCTGGACAATTTTTTCAAATTAAGTGAAAATGGTACTGATTTCAAGACAGAAATCGCAGCAGGCATTACCACATTCCTTGCAATGGCCTATATTTTGGGGGTAAATCCGGTTGTTTTGTCTGATGGAGGAATGCCTGCTGCTGGAGTGTTCTTTGCCACTGCAGTATCTTCTGCTATTGCTTGTTTTATTATGGGTCTGGTTGCTAAATATCCGATTGGATTGGCTCCCGGTATGGGGCTGAACGCATTGTTTACATATACGATTATATTGGCGATGGGAAACACTTGGGAAACTGCTCTTGCTGCTGTATTCCTCTCAAGCATTATCTTTTTGATAATCACCATTTCAGGTTTGAGGGAAGCAATCCTAAATGCCATTCCTATTGACTTGAAGTTAGGTATTGGTGCGGCCATCGGATTTTTCCTGGCATTTTTAGGATTAAAAGGTGCTGGAATCATCGTTGCTGACCCATCCGCTATTGTTCGCATGGGATCTCTTATAACTCCTCCAACGCTTCTTGCATTGATTGGCATTATCATTACATTGGTTTTATATGTGAAGAAACTTCCTGCTGCAGTATTTATCGGTTTGATTGTGACTGCCATAATTGGAGTGATTTTTACTGCTTGCGGATTTGGTGCTGGCAACATATTGATGCCTTCCCTTCCGTCACATATCGTATCGGCCAATTTTGATTTGTCATTGTTTTGCGGATTCATCAGAGGGTTCCCACAGCTGTTCTCAAACATTCCGAACCTGATGATGATTTTGTTTTCACTGATATTCGTAACGTTCTTTGATACAACAGGAACTCTGATGAGTTTGGGAAGGCAATGCGGATTCATTGATGATGAAGGCCAGGCCGTCGGAATTGAAAAGGCATTCATGGCTGATGCAGTTGGAGGCATTGTCGGTGCAGTATTGGGTACCAGTACCGTTACTGCATTTGTGGAAAGTGCTGCGGGTATCGGAAACGGCGGCAGGACAGGCCTGACAGCTATCGTCACAGGTTTACTGTTCCTTCTTTCAATATTCTTTGCGCCATTGATATTGGGACTGTTCACTTCCCCTGTTACCTGTGCAGCGTTGGTGATTGTCGGCATATTGATGATAGGGCAGTTAAAGAATGTTCAGTGGGACAGTTTGATTGTGGCGGCATCCGTATTCATGACTATCATCATGATGATTCTGACCTACTCCATTTCATTAGGTATCGCTTGGGGATTTGTGATTTACACAGTCACAAGCATTGCTAGCGGAAAGGCAAGGGATTTGGGTTGGGGAATCTGGCTGATGGTCATAGTATTCATTATATATCTGTTCTTTGGACTTTAAACTTTTATTTTTTTAAAATCAGTCGTTATAGTCTTTTTCTACCTTGTCAAGATAATATTTGCCTTTGTCGGTGATGCTGTAAAATCTGTATCTTTTGTCTTCTTCGTTGAGACATTTCACCAACTCCGCTTCTTTTAGTGTCTTTAGATATTTGGATACGTGATTGCTGTTGTCATTGATGTCCTTACTTATCTTTGATGGGATTTTATCTTCTTTTTTTAAGGATTTCAGCACTTTTACTCTTTTTTTGGAACGTGCCAACAGTGATATAATGCTCATATCATCTTTTTTTCTCATGGTTTTGAATTTAGAATTTGGCTATTTAATAGATATGTATAGGATATTAGCATGCTAATAGCAATGTTTATATGATGTGTTTACTAAAGTTATTAATACCAAAAGTAGGTGATGTCTATCAAGAAAAAATGGTTATTGCTGATGGTTATTTTGGCATTGGTTTGTGTTACTGCAGTTAATTCATTTGCAACATCCTCTCAGGATTTTGATGGGTTGTTTACAATGGATGTTCCATTAGGTCAGCATTATAGTGATTTAACCTGGTGCCATTCCAATAAAGCATTAGGATGTACTAAACAATACTGTGAAGATAATTCAGATTGTGTAATTGGGGAAGATGATTTTGCAGTCTATTATTATGATGATTCCAGATTACCTGTTGGGGAATCAAATGCGGCTGATCATGCAGTTCATGTGCTGACCACTACATTTATCTATGACTTTTATCAAAGTGATGGAGATTTGATTATATTGCATAATAATATTGATATGCGGAATCTGCCTGAATATGTTGTAGGCGTTAGAAATGATGACAGCAGTAAAGTTGTTTTTGTTGGTGGATATGACCTCAATATGTTAAAGAAATATGCAAAGTCTGTTGAATTTAAATAGGTGATAGAATGTTGGTGCGAAATTTAGATTTTTTATCAATACCAAAGGAATTTTCCAAAGTAGAAGTTGACATTTATGATGGAAAATCAATAGCATTAGTATATATTGAAAATAAAGGATATTCTTTAGTATTAAAAAAAGATGAAGATATTGATTCAGTATTTTTACTCAAGACAGATATTCTTCCAAGTAATGTTAATGGGCACTCAGATAGGGAGGATTTCATTAATGTAATTAAAATGTTGCTTGATAAGGTTTACAGTGTCGCAGATATAAAAGAATACGAGAAACAACATCAGGAACATGTATTTTTAAGGTTAATGGACATGTTAAATGAAGGAACTGATGTGATGATGATTTCCGAGGAAACCTCAAAAACATATACTGACATTGAAAAAGGTTTCATGAAACTGGAACTGGATATTATGGATAATAAAATCAATGCTTTAAACAGTTCTGTTGCAGATGTGTCTAATAATTTAGATTCTACTGTTAAAGATATTGAGGAAAATGCATGGGGAAATAGAATTAGAAAAACAATTAATCAACAGTAGGTGAGCTAATGGTTAAATGTAATAATTGTGGGGCTGAAGTTGTAGGTTCTGACTTCTGCTTTAATTGCGGCGAGAAAGTAGAAAAATTTGAAGCTAATTCTGATATTTGTCCAAAATGTGGAACAAAAAATAAAAAAGACACTAATTTCTGTGTTGAATGTGGTCATAGGTTGGCTAATGGGGCTTCTGTTTCATCCAAACAGCAGGAATGGAATGCACGGCGTGATGAAATTATTGCAAGGTATGATAAACTTGCTGAGGAATTTGGAATTAAGGACGAAGATTATTTCTTAACAAGTGTTCGTAGGTTTAACAGACTGGAGAAAGGCACTTCAAAGCATAATACTGTAAATGCTCTTTTTACTGATGTATATGCAGTTACCTCTGGTGGAATTCCATTCATGAATTTATCAAAGGCATTTGGTAATGAGACTATGATTGATGGATTTTTCATGATTAAAGAGGATAAATTTGTATTTATGGAAATCGATAATCGTGATTGGAAAAAGGTTAATGCAGGAATAAATAACTTTTATTTTGATAAAATTGTTTCAATGAGAGTTACTTTAGGTTTAGGTGATGAAAGTAGGTATGAAGATATAACCAAGCGTGCACCTACTTCTGCTCATGATATTAAGAGATATATTCAAAATGATATTCAATCTCTTAAAGCCACAAGGTTTAAAGATATGATTGCTAATAATGATAGTGCTGACATGTTTGATAGATTATTAATTAAGCTTGTTGATAACACGTTTTATGAGATTAGGCTTCCAAGTTATCAATTCGGTCAAAATCTTGTAGATTTATTTGAATCTTTAAGAAATCAACCACAAAAGGTCATTATTGAAAATCAAAATGCTGAACCGAGCAAAGCACAGCAATTAAAAGAATTTCAGCAATTACTAGAATCTAATGTAATAACACAAGAGGAATTTGATCAACTTAAAAAAAATTTATTATTTAATTAATTGGGTGATTTGATGGTTAAATGTTCCAATTGCGGTTTGGATGTGAGCGATGATTTTAAGAACTGTCCAAATTGTGGAAGCAATATTAAATTAGAAGAAGAAAATAATTCTTCTGATGCAGATAATGTTATCAAATGCAGTAACTGTGGTAATGAGGTAAGTAGTGATGATGATTTTTGCCACAATTGCGGCAATAAAATCGAACGCGTCGACAAAGCTTTAAGATGTGAATCTTGTGGATCTGAATTGCCTGAGAATACTTTATTTTGTCCTACATGCGGTTCAAAAGTAAACATTCGAGTAAAAAAAATTCAAGCAGGTGCCTGTCCAAATTGCGGAATCCAATTAAAGGATGATGTTGAGTTTTGCCCAGAATGCGGAACCAATATTTCAACTGGGGAGGTTTCAAAGTTCGAATCTGCTCCCACTTCTTTTTTAGATAAAATCAATCTGGGAATGATTATCATACCTACGATAATTGCATTGATTGCAGCAATAATCTTGTCATTAATCGGATTGTTCATTGGTTTTTCATGGGTGTCTTTTGTAATAGCCATTATTCTGGCTGTAGGATTTTTTGCAGGAATTATTGATAATGAAGCTAATGCTATTGTATTCGGTTTGATTGTTGGATTGATTCTGGGAATTCTAGAGTATCCTTTGGTCGAACTCATGTTTGGAAGTTTTGCTGCCGGATTCTATGAGGGATTTTTTGGAGGGCATTTGATTCTGCTGATTATTTTGGGAATAATAATTGCTTATGTTTCAAATATTTACCTTAAAGATACTATTTTGGGAGTTATGAAAAATTTTAAGGGAATGTTATAGATTTTATTCCTTTTTTCTCTTTTTTTTTTTAATGTGGTCAGGATTTCATTCTAAATCTGATGTCTCGAATTGTAGAAATTACTGGGACCAACAGGAACAGATACATAAAATCCTCTGAAATGGTGTAGCCCAAAATATTTACGGCAAGGGTAAGGATTATAATGAGGATGAACGTATTTATAACGTATCTTTTTTCACTTTTTGAAGGTTTTTTCTCTAAAAATCCTTTAGTATATGCATGATGATACATTATTAAAAAGGTCAGGATTGTCAAAAATATATTTATTCCAAATAGCACTTCCGCTATGAAAAACTGTGAATAATTACCCATAATGGATGTTGTAAAGGGAGTAACGGATATGCATGCCAAAAAGAACATATGTATCCATAAATGAAGTATATTAAATGAATCAATCTTTAAAAATTCATGATGATAAATCCAAAAGGAACTGACCAGAATAAAACTTACAATGGTTAAACCAAAAGTATGGGCATTTGATTGTAAAAAAGTTATAAAATCCATTTCATTTAACAATTCGATTCCTGGCAAAGCCAGACTAAAGACTAAAAGAGTCATTACCATGCCGAAAATGCCGTCAGTCAAACCTATCAATCTTCCGGGGTCGATATCAATATTGCTATCGAAAGTTTGCATAAACTCTTGAAAGAACCCATTTTCTATTTTATCTACTTTTTTTTCGACAGTGGGGTTTGTTAAGTATTTTTCTTTAAACTCGTCCCTAAATGATTTGACTCTTTCAAAATCTTCTTCATCCAACTCTTCTGCTATGTCATAAAGCCCTGATTTAAAGTAATTTTTTAAGCTTTCATAATCATGAAACTCTTCAAACTCATCATCCTTGATATTATCACCAATCTCTTGTTAATTTAAAGTATGTATTTAGTAAATATATAATTTTTTTACTTCTCAAATGGGCTCTTTCAACAATATATCAATAAAATTAAATATTACCAAAACCAAAGTTATAATATTAACTAAAAATGGAGCATATTGTTATGAATAAAAGAACTATTGAGCTTTCTGGCCATATTATCGACTCATTGACTTTAACAAGAACAATGGGTATAATCATGGACAAAGGCGGAGAATTTGACATATTGGAAATTGATATTGGACGTAAAAAGTCAGACGTAAGTCATGCAAAGATTGAAGTATCAGCTGATTCTCCCGAATTGTTGGATTCTATTTTAGATGAATTGTCTGTTTTAGGTGCATCAATTGATGAGATTAAGGAAGTCAATCTTGTTGCATCAACTAAAGACAAAGTTGCTCCAGAGGGCTTTTATTCATCATCTAATCATACAACACATATTTTCTACAATGGAAATTGGATTCCTGTCGAAGATATTGAAATGGACTGTCTTGTAGTTGTGGATGAAAATGAGAAAAGGGCATTTGTAAAGCCTATATCTGATGTTAAGGCTGGAGACAAGATAGTTGTTGGCCTTGATGGGGTTAAGGTCACACCTCCTCACAGATCACGTGACGAACAGCAAGTGTTTGAGTTCATGAACAGTGAAGTTTCTTCCGAAAAACCTTTAATGAATCTCATCAATGGTATTGCTGATGAAATGAAGGAAATTAAGGAAAAAGGCGGAAAAATAGGTATTGTTGGAGGACCAGCAATAGTTCACACAGGTTCCGGCAAATACTTGGCGGCTCTTGTTAAGGAAGGATACATCGATGTCATCATGGCGGGAAACGCTCTTGCAACTCATGATATCGAATCAAACCTCTTCGGCACTTCATTAGGTATTGAAGTCGAAACCGGAAGGATTGTAGCTCACGGTCACACTCACCATATGAGGGCAATCAACAGAATCAACAACTCAGGCTCCATTAAAAAAGCGGTTGAAGATGGCACTTTGACCGGAGGTATCATGTATGAGTGCATTAAAAATGATGTTCCATTTGTTCTTGCAGGTTCAATTCGTGACGATGGGCCTTTGCCTGATGTCATAACCGACATTACCGAAGCCCAAAGGATAATGAGGCATTATGCTCAGGAAGTGGACATGGTCATCATGATTGCAACCATGCTTCATTCTATTGCAACAGGAAATCTTCTCCCTTCAAGGGTTAAAAGTATCTGTGTGGATATCAATCCGTCCACCGTTACAAAATTATCAGACAGGGGAAGCGCTCAGGTTGTTGGTATTGTAACGGATATTGGTACATTCCTGCCACTTCTCTACAATGCTCTCATGGAGGATTGAGCATGTCATTTACGGCATATATTCTTGATGTGATAACTGATACGATATATCCCGCAAAAATTACAATAGAAAACGGATTATTTAAAGAGATTACTCCAATCACACTTGATGAAAAATATTTGGTTGATGTTGAAGGATTAATTGTTCCAGGATTCATTGATTCTCATATTCATATTGAAAGTAGTATGCTTACTCCTGCTCAATTTGCCAAGATTGCAGTTCGTCACGGCACTACTGCTGTCGTTTGCGACCCTCATGAAATAGCTAATGTTTTGGGAATTGAAGGGGTTGAAGCAATGATTGATAATGCAAAACAGGTTCCTTTTAATTTTTATTTCGCAGCACCCTCCTGTGTGCCAGCCACTCCATTTGAAACATCAGGTGCTATTTTAGGCGCATCAGATATTGAGTATTTGCTTAAGAAGGATGAAATTGTTGCACTGGGGGAAATGATGAATTTTCCGGGTGTTATAAATGGTGATGAGGAGGTTATTCGTAAGATTGAATTGGCAAAACAATACGGCAAGCCAATTGATGGTCATGCTCCATTGCTTTCCCGTGATGATTTGGATAAATACCTTGCACAGGGTATAAGCACTGACCACGAATGCAGCAATATTATTGAAGCCCTCGAAAAAAAGCTGAAAGGTATGAAAATTATGGTGAGGGACGGTTCATCCGCCCTAAATATGGAAGGACTTTTTGATATATATAATGATGATTCGTTTCTTAAATATCAAAATGAGTTTAACGTCTTTTTTAAAGATATTTTTGACAATAAGATTTATTCTCCATTATTTGATTTCATTGTAAGTGATGATAAACATCCAAATGATTTAATCAAGGGTCATCTAAACTTGTCCATTAAAAAAGCGATTAATCTTGGTATTGATGTCTTAAAGGCAATTCATATGGTAACGATTAATCCCGCACAACATTATAATCTGAATTGCGGAGCCATTGTGGAAGGTGCGAAGGCAGATTTTATTGTTCTTGAGAGCATATATGAATGTAATGTCTTAAAAACATATATTGGTGGGGAATGTGTCTTTGATGGAGAAAATGTTTTATTTGATGTTCCGGAAATTGAATTTGAGAATAGTATAAATGCTTCCAAAAAAACCGCCAGTGATTTTGACATACATTATGGTGGTGATGAATGTGAAGTCAATGTAATCGAGAGTTTGGATGGGGAGTTGTTGACCAAGAAGGCAACTGCGAGATTACAGGTTAAGGATGGCATAGTTCAGCCTGATATTAATCAGGATGTTTTAAAGATTGCTGTTGTGGAACGTTACGGTGGAAATACAGTTGTAAATGCATTCATCAATGGATTTGAACTTAAAAAAGGAGCTATCGCTTCATCAGTTGCTCATGATTCACATAATATAATTGTCATTGGCTGTGATTCAGAAACTATGGCGCAGGCCGTTAATCAGATAATTGATGATGGAGGTGGCATTTCTATTGTAAGTTCAGATTTCAATCATTCATTGCCGCTTCCGATTGCAGGATTGATGTCTAATGAAGATGCATATGATGTTGCCCATGATGTGGGTGTCCTGCGCAGTATGGCAAATGATTTGGGCTGTCAGCTTGAAGCTCCGTTCATGACAATGGCATTTATGGCATTGCTTGTCATTCCGTCAATCAAGATTTCAGATAAGGGACTCTTCGATGGAGATAACTTTGAATTTATGGATGTGATTATTGATTAGAGGTTATGTCCTCTTTTAATCAATTCTTTTTTTATTTTCCGCATCGCTTTTATATCTTCTTTTCTTCCAACCTTTAAAACGACGCGGTTTGCCTCTTTAAAATGGGTCAGGTATTCCTCTTTTTTTGCATCATCAACCAAATCAAAGCGTGTTAAATTGGTCAAGGATTCAATAACATATCCGAATCCTCTATTCATGGCTTTGGCAGGTTTGTTGATTATCAAATCGGTTGCTTCTGATTTAAATACAATCGCTTCACCTTTCTTTTTTATCGGATCGCTTTGCTTGACCGCTTCGGTAAATTTAAATGCTTCACATTTGAAATATGCATCAGCACTTTTGAGGGACATGTCATCATTGAAATGGCTTTGAGGCAAATTTCCCAAGGTGGAAGTCTTAAACAGTTCTGGATCATGGGTGATATTGACAATAAACTCTTTTTCACGGACAATATTGTCCAAAGTATGGCTCCCCTTAAAAATACGATTGACGATTCTGTTTTCGCCGGCACACAGCACACCGATCGGTGCGGCATTTTTGGTCCCATCCTCATTTTTTGTTGTTATTATCGTTTCGTATTGTCTGCCCTTTTCCATTCCAATTGAAGTTAAATTTACTTTCATATTAACCATTTTTAAAAAACCTTTTTATATCTTGATTAACAATATAATAATTATAATATTTAATTTTAAAGGAGTTTTGAGCTATGAAATATAAGATGTATGATGAGATGATGGAACAACCGGATTCCCTTAGAAAAACTTTTGAAAGTGAAATGTCTACTATGGATGAAGTTTCTAACTTAATTTCAGATAAGGATAAAATCTATTTAATCGGTTGTGGAAGTTCTATTTCAACCTGTTATAGTGTAAGGGATGCAATAAGGATGTCCTCCACTAATATCGACATTGAAGTATATACAGGCTATGAATTTTACTATAATAAGAAATTGGTTGAAAATGAGAATACAATAGCTATTTTCACATCACAATCCGGTGAGACCGCCGATACTCTTGCTTCACTTAGAAGAGCAAATGAATTTAATATACACACTGTTTCAATTTCAAACGAACCTGAAAGTTCAATGATTAAAGAAGCTAAAACTCCAATTGTCACTAGGTGTGAAACTGAAACTGCAATATTGGGTACAAAAACTTATATCACCCAACTTGCATGCTTATATCAAATCTTATTCACTGCCAGTGATTATGAAGCTAAAGATGAATTGTTGGCTCAGTTAGCTCAAATGCCTGATACTATTGAAGAGTTATTAAAAACCACGGAATATTCCAACAGATTATTGGCAGAGGATTTCAAAAAAGAGGATATTTTCTACTGTTTAGGTTCCGGACCAAACTTTGGTCTTGCTTATAAGTTGGCAATGACCATGCTTATGGAAGGTGCAATCAAGCATGCTTGCCCTGAGTATTCTGCTGAATTCAGACATGGATTGATTGAAAGGGCAGAAAAAGGTGTTCCTATCATATTTTTAAGGTCTGACTTCGAATCTGATGAAATTACTGACAAGGCAATCGACTTTTCTGAAAACTTGAAATTGAAATCAATCATTTATGAGTTAAAGGACTATGCTGATGTCGACAAGTTATTGTCTCCGTTTGTCCTTGTAATTCCATTGGAATGGTTCATCTATTACCTGGCACATTATAATGGTGAAGATCCTGGTGCTACAAGACACATCGGAAAAGTCAGATATTAATTTTTTAAAAATAAGTAAAAATGTGGATTTATTCCACATTAATTTTATGTTTTGGTATAATCAATTTTGGAATGTTTATGATAACGATTCCATTTGTGAATTTTGCAGTGATGTTTTCTAAATCAAGGCTGTTTTCAAATCTTACTGTTTTTACACATTTTCCTGATTTTATTGAGGATGCAATTACTTCTGCTTCTTCTTCAAATTCATCGATGTATGCATTGAAGTTAGCTTCAATAGTCAAGTCATTGTCTCCTGCTTCAATCATTACATCTTCTTTGGAAACGCCTGGAACTGCTGCTTTTATATGGTAAGCCTCTTTGGTTTCGATTAAATCAATGTCAATGGTTTGAACAGTGGATTTTTTATATTCAGAATATTTTCTATCTGCATTTTTTTGCATATTTTTGATGTATTCTTTGAATTCATCAATGCTGGCATATAAATCGTTGATTACTCCATCACCTAAGTTTTTTCTTTTTTCTTTTGTTTCTTCATTATTGTCATTAATTTCTTCTTCTTGTTCATCATTGAATTCTTCTTTTTTGTCAGAAACTTTTGTATCAATGGTTTCGGAATCTACCATAGTTTTCACACTCCTTATATGGGGTTTTTTATAATTATGTTTTAATTACATTATGTTACTATATAAACTTTTCTATTAAATTTACTAAAAGTTATTAAAACTTAATTTTTTCAATCTTTTGTTTTTCATAGGGATGGTGCTTTATTTTTTTGAATTCCTAAATTATTTTATTGATGTTTTAAATAATGCTTTTTGAATTGTTAAAATTAAATTATACTTATTTTAATCAGTAATTTGGATGATATTAATTGGTTGGTGATTTGGTTATGTGAAAAATTAATGGATATTATATATTACATAAAGGTTTATCTTTATAAAAACATATATATACTATCATGTCTGTTAAAAAAAAGTTTTCCCTTGCTATTGTTGATGTTGAAAAAATAGAGGAAGTTAATAAAGTTATAATCAAACATGCATTCAATGTCCAACAGTATTCCACGTATCTTTATTTTAATTTGAATCCCATCCGTCCTGATGATGTTTACATGGATATCACCCTTTTTCAATTAAATTCTGAAGATGAATCCTCTTTGAATAAAAAATTGAATGATTTAATTGAAGAAATTGATCAGTTAAATACTGAATATGCCATTAGGGATGAGGATACTCATGAGATGATTGTAGAAATTGAGCATGTGCTTGCTCTCAATATTAAATTTGACAATGTTAAACGTATTACTAAAGGCACATATGAAAAAATTGATGCAATAAATTTCTTTAAGACAGAATTTGGAATATGTAAAAGTTATAATCCTAATTTTAGGCCAATTGAAAATGATTCAATTGAAAATAAGGAAGTTAGGCCGGAAACCATTTATTTGTTTTCGGACTCTGCAGAAAACCTTTCAAAATTAAAAGATTTAATTAGCGAAAAAATTATGGAAATTGACCCTGATTTTGAAATTGAATCTGGTCCATTCATATTTATAGATTAAAAAGCAGAAAAAGTAAATGATTAAATAAAGAATTTTTTCATCATTATTCAATCTCCATCACTTATTTTCAACTAGCGATGACATGATTTAAATTTCCTAAACTGCATTGCAAAGCATTAGTAATATTCATCGTCGTCATCGTCTTGTTCAAAATCACGTTCTATTTTTTTGATTCTGCCGATTTTCTTATTAATCTCTTCAATTCCCTCTCCTTCAATCGCTGAAATAAAAATTGAGTTTTCCTCGTCGTCGATGTATTCCTTGAGATGTTCCTTATCTTTAACAAGATCCATCTTGTTAAATAAATACACGATAGGTATTTCAGAAAATATTTTTTCAATCTGCTTTAGGAGATTGTACTGGTTGTCCAGGTGGAATCCGCAGGTTTCGGATGCATCAAAGATAAATAGTATTGCGTCAGCCAGATGCTCAAGTGCAACAATCGCATTCATTTCAATGTCATTCATTTCTAATACTGGTCTGTCGAGCAGTCCTGGAGTGTCGATTATCTGGATATGTTTCCAGCGCATTTCAGTGTGGCCAATCTGAATACCTTTTGTTGTAAAAGGGTAGTTTGCAACTTGTGGATCTGCGCTGCTTAGTTGTGTAAGCAATGTGGATTTCCCCACATTTGGAAATCCTGCAATGACTATTGTAGTTGCATCGAAATCGATTGTCGGCATATTCCTCAAATTCTGCTTTGCAAAATCCAGGAAATCCAAGTTAGGCTTAATCTTGTTCACGACAGATGCGATTCTGCCGTAGGCCTGTTTTTGTATTGCAGTTGCCCTTTCAGATGGATTTTTCCTGATTTTAGCACCATATTCCTTTTCAAGTTGGGTTATAATTCCGTAAGCCCAGTTAAGTCCTCCAAGCGCCTGTTTCATATCGTCCACTCCGACAGTGATGTCGATGTAGTCCTGATAGAAGGGGTGCATGCTTTCAATTTCAGGAACTGCATCCAAAATTGATTTGAGTTTATCTTTAATGACTTGACAGGATGTGACAACACGTCTTTCCTCAATCCTTTTGCCTTTCAGGTGCTTAGGTATTTTTTGAGACCTGAGTAAATCTGCTTGTTTTTTACCTCTGCTGAATCCCTTGTCCAATATTTCATCAGGAGTAGGTATTGTTGGTATCATCATTATTATCACTTATTTAAAAATTTGTCCTTGGAATTTGTACACATCGCAGCTTTCATCCATCCAGCTGTCTGCGCTGATTCCGGCTTTCATGCATGTGTGGTCTAAAAAGTCTTCTTTTGTAAATGCATTTTCAACTGCAACCTGTGGAAGCAGCAGTCCTCTTGCATATCCTTTCTGTATTATTAATCCGTCACGGCCGATTTCAATTTCATCAAAGTACTGATCAGGATGTGCCACAACAATCATTTCGGGCTTTGTCAAAACGGTCACTTCAAATTCCAGTTCCTCAAATTCCTTTTCAGTAATCTGATTGAATCTTGGGTCGTTAAATGCTGCGGCTATTGCAACCTCTATTGTTGCGTCAATTGCAGGTTTGACAGGTTCTGCATATCCAATGCATCCTCTTAAATTATTATTTTTGTTAATTGTTACAAATACTCCTAACGGCTCATCCAATTCAATTGGATAATCGTCAGGTTTAACCAATGTTTTTCCGGTGTCCAGGAAGTATTTGACTGATGCCATTGCGATATCCACCAAATAGTCTCCTGCTCTCTCAGTTATCATTTATCCCATTCCTCCAACAAGTGCATTCAAGATTCTTGTATGTGGTCCACCATCACCTACTGGGGCTGTTTGACCGCCTTTTCCACAAAATCCAACACTTAACTTAAAGTCGTTGCCGATTGCGTCAATGTTTTTCAATGTTTCCAGAATGTTTCCGGACAGTGATACATCTCTTAGATGTGTTGTGATTTCGCCGTTTTCAATCATATATCCTTCAGCGGCGTTAAATTGGAAGATGCCCTTGCCTGTATCGACTTGTCCTCCTCTTGAACCTTTAAGGTAAATTCCATTGTCTATGCCTTCAAATAGTTCGCTGACTTCCATGTCTCCAGGCTGAAGGAATGTGTTGCTCATTCTGACAATTGGCTGGTCTGCAATGATTGACCTTGCATTTCCAGAGGAGGTCATTCCCAGTTTTGATGAGGTTGACCTTGAATTCAAAAGGGAAATAAGCTTTCCATCCTTGACCAGCTGATTTGGTTTTGTTTTGACTCCTTCAACATCATATGGATAATATCCGAAACCATCCTTGAGACTTGCATCATCAAAGATATTTACAATGTCTGATGCGATTTGAGTTCCGATTTTGTCTTTGAGAATAGAATCATTTTGCAAAATCAAATCACCTTCAACTGCATGGCCTAAAGCTTCATGAATCAGTACCCCAGTCAGTTCAGGGTCTGCTATTACTGGAAATTGGCCTGAAGGTGCAGGTTTTGCATCGAGTAATCTGACTGCCTTTTCACCAATCTTTCTTCCGAACTCTTCAATGTCGGCGTCGGCAATGACTTCAAATCCCTTGACTCCTCCAAGACTTCCATGTCCGAATTGGATTATTTTTCCATCGGTTGCAGATGCATTCAATGCCATTCTGACTCTGGATGTCTTCATTTGGATTTCACTGCCTTCGCTGTTCATGAACAGCTCATTGACTTCGCTGTCACCGTAGCTTACTGTTGTACTGTTTACCTTATCAATTGTGGCGGCATCATTTGCCTGCTTCATTATGTCGTTTTTTTCTTCAATTGATATGTCTTTAAACGGTATTTTAACATCCACTTCCACTTTATCTTTTACAATATCGCTTTCACTTAATTCAACGTCTCCTTTAAGTGAATTTGATAACTTTAAAGCGGTTTCAGTTATTTCATTGATTTTTGATAAGTCTGTTGTATATGCAAAACCCCATGCTCCATTATTTAACACTCTTATTCTTGCTCCTAAGCTCATTCCAGTGTTAATTTCATCGACATTTCCATCTTTCATTAATATGGAAGTATTGTCGCCCATTCCAAATCTGATATCTATGTAATCCACTTTTGGGCTTGTTTTTGCAATAACATTTTCGAATAAATTTATATATTCTTCCATTTTATCACTCAAAAAGATTTATACAATACTAATTTTATATTAACTATTAAATAAAACTTTATTAATTAGAATGTATAATATAACAATTGTTAAATAAATTTGGTGATGTAATGTTTATCATTGTAGGAACTGGTGCGGGAGGAGCAATTCTGGCAAAAGAGTTGGCGGAAAATAACCTGCCCGTAACCATTTTGGAAAAAGGACCGTATATAAAATCAAAGGATGCATTTGAATATTATGACAAATACAATGACTCAGTAGACCTGTTGACTACCACATGCATTGGCGGTGCAACAATCGTTTCAATGTCAAACATGGTAAGGGCACTTGATGAGGAGCTTTTGGACTTTGATGTGGATTTAACTGAAGCATATGAATATGTTGATGGCCTTGTTGGGGTTCATGAGCTCGATGACTCTCATATCGGCAAGGGAACTCAAGCATTTTTAGACGCTGGTCGTGAACTAGGTCTTAAAACAGTCAAAATGCCAAAGGCAATCCGGGAAGAGGATTGCATTCAGTGTGGAAAATGTGCATTTGGTTGTCCTGCAGATGCCAAATGGTCCGGAAAGGATTTCGTTGATGATGCAGTTGAAGCCGGCGCTACACTGATAACTGAAGCTGAAGTAACTGAGCTGATTATTGAGGACAATTCCATTAAAGGTGTCAAATACCTCAAGGATGATAATGAAGAGAATCTTCTCGGTGATTATGTGGTGCTTTCTGCAGGTGCAATATCCTCTGCACTGATTTTGAGAAGGGCTGGAATCGATGCTGGCCGTGAAATATTCTTTGATCCGTTTGTCAGCGTCGGAGGATATCTTAAGGATATAAACTTTAACACTGAAGTCCAGATGGCTGGACTTGTTATCGGTGAAAATTTCGTTCTGTCCCCTCATTTTTCATCATTCATCCGTGCAAACATTCCAGATGATTCAGTAACTGATAAGGATATACTAAGCATCATGGTCAAAACGGCTGATGAGTGCAAGGGATATATCGACGATGACGGTGAGGTCTACAAGACAAATACCATTCAGGACATAAGATATCTGGCTGAAGGTGTTGCAACAGCAGGTTTTATTTTAGAAAAAGCAGGTGTCGACCCGAATACAATAGGTTCAACAGTCTATAGAGGAGCACACCCTGGAGGAACCGCAAAAATTGGTGAAATAGTTGACAGCAATCTTGAAACTGAAATTTCCAATCTATTCGTTTGTGATGCAAGTGTATTGCCTATATCTCCTGGAAAACCTCCAATATTGACAATACTTGCATTATCCAAAAGATTGGCGGATTATCTAAAAAATAAATAGAAGATTATTCGAATTGCTTTTCGATATCTTCTGTTTTTATTAATTTTTCACAGTAATGGCATCTGACCACTGGAGGATACTCTCTAACGACATTGAAGAGAGGTGTTATCGGTTCATTTTCAAAATTTGTAATGCACTTTGGATTTGTGCATTTAATTATTGAACTAATCTTTTTTGGAAGGACAATTTTATCTTTTTTTATGGGTTTGAAATCCCTGATAATATTGATTGTAGCTTTTGGAGCAATTAGAGCAATTTGATTAAGCTCGCTGTGGTCAAGTTCCCTGTTTTCGATTTTTACAATGTCTTTTCTTTCAATTTCGCCTGAAGATACATTCATGGCCACTGTGACATTACTTGTTTCATCATCGGGAAGGTTCAAAATCTTTAGGATGTGCAATGCTTTGTTGGCAGTAATATGGTCTATTACAGTACCATTTTCAATAGCTCTAATTTTTAGTTCTGATTTTGTCATAGTAACACCTAATACATTTTCAAATCTTTCATTTCAATTATTGCTTCAGTATCTCTAACTAATTTTTCGGGACTTTTGTTTTTAGTCGCAATTGTAAAGCTCTCAATGACTCTGGCTCCACGTAATTTAACTTTCTCTTCAAGTCTGCCGATGTTGGATTCGCCACGGTTGGCATCCATTGTAGCAAACAGTATAACATCTTTTGCTCTAAGGTCGCATCTGTCAATAATTGTTAATATTGCAGGAGTGGGATTTCCGTTCCAGGTAGGGGTTCCAAAGTATACTGTATCATAGCCTTTCAAATCTACTTTGGCAGGGACAATGTCGGTTTTTGTTTCTCTGAATGCGCTGATTGATGCAAATAATCTGTTTTTGAGTCCATCACGATTTTTTAAATCATGAATTCTTGCCAAATCGGCATTCAAGTTTTTAGCTAGTGTTTTTGCAACTAAATCGGTTGTTCCTCCATTAGAATAATACACAATTATTCTTTTCATGTTTTTTCCCTCTTTGTATGATTTTAAGGATGAAGACCCAAGTGTCTTAGGCCTAAGGTTTCATCAATTCCCAAAATAATGTTCATATTTTGTATTGCCTGGCCTGATGCACCTTTGACAAGGTTATCAATGGCAGATAACATTACAAGTCTTCCGGTATCATCAATCTCAAATCCTCCAATATGGACAAAGTTGGATCCGCGAACTGAACTCAAATGAGGAATTTCGCCTTCATCCATGAGTTTAATGAAGAATTCTTCGCCATATTCCTTTTCGTATAATTTTCTGATTTCATCAGGAGTGATGTCTAAATTCTCATCAGTCAAAAAGCTGTGGCTTGTGGTTTGGATTCCACGGTTGACCGGCACCAGATGAGGTGTAAATGAAACTTTGACATCTTCAAATCCATGCAGTTCCTGTTGGATTTCAGACATATGCCTGTGTGAAGAAATTTTATATGGATTTACATTGTCTGCGATATTAGGATAGTGTGTAGTTGCTGACGGGTTAACGCCTGCTCCACTGACTCCTGTTTTTGAATCAATAATGATTCGATCTACCAGGTCATTTTTAACCAATGGATAGGATGATAGGATTGCACCGGTTGGGAAGCATCCTGGGTTTGCAACAAGGTTTGCCTTTTTAATTTCCTCCCTGTACAATTCAGGAAGCCCAAAGGCACCCTTATTTTCCTTATCGGTATGTTCCATGCCGTACCATTTTTCATAAACTGCAGTGTCACGATATCTGTAGTCTCCACTCAAATCAACTACTTTTGCACCGGTTTCCAGGATTTCAGGCACAATTTTCATTGATGCACCATGAGGGGTGGCGGTAAATACGACATCCGCATCTAATTCAGACGGACTTTTATTTTTGAATACAAGTCCTGAATCTCTAACGTGGGGGTGGATTTTATGTGCAGGAGTTCCATCGTACTGTCTGGAGGTGATGTCTGTAATTTCCACTTCCGGATGGTTTGAAAGCATTCTTAAAAGTTCTCCGCCAGTATATCCACTTGCTCCAATAATTGCTACTTTAAACATTTTATTATCTCCTTAATCTTCACAATGATCTAGAATTTTTCCTTCGAAATCAGTATTTTCAATTTTTCTAATGATTTTGCAGCTGCTGTCAAGTTCACAGTCACGATATTTTTCAATACGCACTGCTTTCGCTTTAAATCCCCTTTTGTCAAGGGCCTCTTGCAGTTTTCCAACATCGTGGTTTTGGTCAGCTCCAACGGTAATGATGTCGGGGTCAATTTCCCTTACGATTTTGAAAACATCGCCATTCGCATCACCTAAATAAGCATCAGTTACGGGTTTTAACATTTTAATTAATTCCAGGCGTTGGTCCTCTCCAACGATAGGCACTCTTTTTCTTCTTTCAACTGTTGCATCTCTTGCTACAACAACATAAAGTTCAGCATCTTCTCCACCAAGTTTTCTGGACTCTTCCAAGTAAACTCCGTGTCCAGGGTGGAGTATGTCAAATGTTCCGGTCGCCATTACTTTCATTCAATTACCTCTTTTGATATTTTAAAGCTTCAGTCAAATCAATTTTATCAGTATAAAGTGCAGAACCGATTACAACTCCTTCCACACCGCTTTTATTTAGTTTTTTAATGTCATCTATTGTTGTTATTCCTCCGGAATAAACAATAGGCAAATCTACAGATTTTTTTAACTCTTCTACAGGTTCTGTGTAAAATCCGCCCAAAAGCCCTTCGACGTCAACGTTTGTAAACAGAATGCTTCCGGCACCATGCTCCTTGAACTCCTGTGAAATTTCACTTGGGCTTTTGTCAATTTTTTCCTGCCATCCCTTAATGACTACCCTGTTGTCTTTGCTGTCAAGTGATATCATTATTCTGTCTGAACCGTATTCGTTTGACAGTTCGGCGATTGTTTCAGGTTGTTGAATTCCCATTGTTCCGATAATTATCCTTTCAATATCAAGGTCTAACAATTGGCGGGCATATTCTGTGCTTCTTATTCCTCCGCCAAGCTGTATTGGGACACTGACTTCCTTTAGGATTTTTTTAATGATGTCAAAGCTGGCCACTCCATTTATTGTGCCGTCCAAATCAATGACATGGATATTTTTAGCTCCCAAATCTTCCCAATGTTTTGCAACAAGTTCAGGATTGTCTATTTCAACCATTTCACTTCCAGGTTCGCCTTGGACAAGTTGGACACATTTTCCATTCTTTATGTCCACTGCAGGCATTATTAACATTTCATGTTCATTAAATGACATTTGGATTTTTCCTGTAATATTTTATTATAATTAAAGTTTTAGTTTTGAAATCTTTTATAATTATTGTTTTTTTCATTTTTTGCATTTCAATTTGAATACTTTATTAAAGATTAGTAATATAATTAATAGTAATGAGTAAAATTATTGAATTCAAAAATGTTGATAAAATTTACAAAACCGGAGACCACGTTCTAAAGGCTATGGATAATGTAAACTTCACAATTGATGAGGGGGAATTTGTGGTAATTCTTGGTCCGTCAGGAGCAGGCAAATCAACTCTTTTAAACCTTTTGGGAGGTCTTGACACTGTTACTTCGGGCCAGATTATCGTCAATAACCATCATGTGGAGGAATTCAATGATGATGAACTTACCGGTTATCGGGCAGAGAATGTAGGATTCATATTTCAGTTTTATAACCTGATTCCAAACCTAACCGCTCTTGAAAATGTTGAGCTTATGAGGGACATTGTTGATGTGGATATTAATGGACTGGAAGTCCTGGACTCTGTTGGACTCAAAAATCATGCAAATCAGTTTCCAGCACAATTGTCTGGTGGAGAACAGCAAAGGGTATCTATTGCAAGAGCAGTTGCCAAACAGCCTACAATGCTTTTATGTGATGAGCCGACAGGTGCATTGGACTCTAATACAGGTGTCCTAATTCTGAACCTGCTTCAGCATATGAGCAATGACAAGGGAACTACGGTTATCATTGTAACTCACAATGCAATTTTGGCCGAAGCGGCTGATAAGGTCATTAGGATTAAAAATGGTCAAATAGAAAGTATTGTTGTTAATGAAAATCCTAAGAATGTTGCTGATTTGGAATGGTGATGTTTTTAGGTACGCACCGAATGATGACGTGTCTGTGATATTCGATTCGTTCGACTTGAAAATTTAGGAATTGTTTGAATGTTCAAATTTTTCTATCATCACTAAATTTAAATCTTATTTTTTTCATAGTATATACCATGTCTTTATTTAAAAAAATGCTAAGGGATATAAAAATTAACAAGGCGCAATTTATTGCTATATTCCTAATGGCATTTATAGGCATTTTTGCATATACTGGGATTTATGCAGAGTATTATGGATTAGTGCAGACTTCCGATGGGTTCTACACGGATACGAACATGGCTGATGCATGGGTTTACAACACTGATTTTGATGATGCCTCAGTGGATAAGGTCAATGAATTTACAACCCAATCGGACAGGCAGGAGGTGGTTGAATCACAGGCAAAGCTTGAAAACAAACCGGATGTCACGCTGCACTTTATAGAAAAGGGAACGATTTCTAAATTTTACACAACAGAAGGTGAAGACTTTAACCCCGATGATACTTCCGGTGTTTGGTTGGATGCTCGTTTTGCAGATGCCCGTAATTTAAAAGTTGGAGATAAGATAAGCTTTGAATTTGACAATCAAACAGTCAAAAAAGAAATTAAGGGACTGGGCTATTCACCGGAATATATCTATGAAGTGTCTCCAAATTCCTTAACTCCTGATTTTAAAGAAATGGGCTTTGCATACCTGTCCGCTAAATCATACCCTCATGATTTGAAATACAATACCCTGCTTGTTAAATACGACTCATCTTATGATGATTTTATGGATAAAATCTCTTCAATTGATTATCTTTCGGTCACTAAAAAAGAGGATCATTTAAGTGTATCCAAATTCTCTGATGAAATGGCACAGCATAAGATGATTGGGAATGTTTTTCCGATTGTATTTATTTTAGTCACTTTTCTAACTCTTTTAACCACAATGTCAAGAATCGTGACTCATCAGCGTTCTCAAATTGGAATCCTTAAGGCGGTAGGATTTAAGGATAAGGTAATCATCATGCATTATCTTGCTTATGCTTTCTTTCCGGTTCTTGCCGGGTCAATCATTGGATTGATTACGGGGCCAATGATAATTCCACAAATGTTTTATCCGTCAATGATGAGAAGCTACAGCATGCCTAGCTGGCATCCGGGTTTTGACATGAGTTTCATCTACATTGCAGTGCTGATGGTTGCATTATCAGTGTTAGTTACCTATTTTTCATGTAGGATAATCTCAAGGGAAAATCCTGCAGATACGTTACGGCCAAAAGCGCCCAATACCTCTTCAAAAACCCATATCGAAAAATCAAGGATCTGGAACCGGTTAAGCTTTAATCTCAGATGGAATTTGAGGGATGCAAGTAGAAACAACTTTAGGGCATTGATGGTAATAATTGGAGTGATGGGTTGTGTAGCGCTGCTGATTGCGGCATTTGGAATGAATGACAGCATGCATGAGCTGAAATCATGGGAATATGATGATATCACTCATTATGAGTCAAAATTACTGCTTTCAAAAGAGGCCAATCCGATGGAGCTTTATTATATTTTAAATGAAACAAACGGCAGCTTTATAATGCAGCAATCAATTGAAATGAAGGCCAATGATGTTGAAGACACGGTATCGCTTTTGGTATCAAATAACACGGATTTGATATCATACACGGACAGCAATCGAAATTCAATTGAAATAGAGGAAGGGGATGTTTCCATTTCCACTAAACTGGCGGAAAAGTTTAATCTGACAATTGGAGATAAAATCAGATGGCATATTGTCGGTGAGGATAAGTGGGTTGCATCAAAGATTGGCCAGGTGCATGCAGAGCCAATCTCACAGGGGCTGATAATGTCTCCGGACACTTTAGAGGATCAGGGATTGAATTTCACTCCTACAAATATCATCACTGATGAGAAATTTGGTGAAAACTTTGATTCAATAAAATCAACCACCAGCACGGAAAAGATGAAAAAGAGTTGGGACCAAATGACTTCGGCAGTAATGATGATGGTTTCCGTGGTGACATTTGTAGCAGTGGCATTGGCAATTCTAGTTATATATAATCTTGAAATTTTATCATTCACTGAAATGAAGAGGGAAATTGCTACATTGAAGGTTTTAGGATTTAAGACAAAGATATTGCGGAAGTTATTGCTGACTCAAAACGTTTTTTTCACCGCAATAGGTTTTATTTTGGGAATTCCGTTGGGATTCTACTTCATGACCCTGATGATGAATGCTGCCGGCGATTCCATTTATTATGTTCCTACATTGACATGGGGTAACATATTGCTGTCTGCCGTCATAACATTCACAATTTCAATTGGCGTCAACTTACTGTTTTCTGATAAAATAAACGATTTGAATATGGTTGAAGCACTTAAAGATGTTGAGTAGTGTTAATTATGGTGTATTAATCAGTTTTTAAGAGAATAAATGATTGACCTTATGATTGATATCAAACAGCAGATGCTGATTGCAAGGGGATATCCTAAAAATGCAATTACCAAACCGATAATGAAAAGTATGAATGGAACAACTAATGCATTTTTTACAGCTAAAGCTTCTAATAGATATTCTTGGTCGGGATTAATTTCCAGCAAGGATTTTGCCATCCAAAATAATATGATATTGACTATAATGAAATCTAATCCGTATAATACTTCGGCAAGTAAAGAAAAAGGATTATTTGCAACAAATGTGGTTAAATAAGGAAGTAATGAAATAATCAATAGCAAAAGGATATTTTGCCAAATGATTTTTGCGTTGATCCTTTCAACATGATTGTAAATTATATGATGATACTGCCATAGGTTGGTGCAAACTAAAAAACTTATCAGATATGCAAAATATGAGGTTTTAAGTGCTAAAATTGATTGAATTGATGCAGTGGCGGGTTGCGGCAATTCCAAAACCAAAACTGTTACAATAATTGCGATAATTGCATCATAAAAGGCTTCCAATCTGTTTGTTGACATGTAATTTTCATTCATAGCTATCATTTTCCGCATATAATTCAAAATTAAAATCAATTAAATTCTTTCTTGAAATTCCTATTTATTTTTTTTTGAATTTTCTAGGAGCCTATTCGATAGGTTGTAATGGTTTGAGAATTGAATAATTTATGTCATGTAGAAATCCTTTTATTTTTTAAGGGACAAAATCTAATTTAGATGATTTTATGAATGATTCAATGAATATGTATGATGATTTTTCAAATGTTGTTTCAAACGAGGAAAGCATCTCAACAGAATCCGTTTTAGATGTATTGAAGGAATATGCGGGAACCATTTCAGTATTTGATTTGATGGCAGTCAATGCAGAAATGATTGAGGAAAGCAAATATGTGCAGGACAGCTATAAACACAAAAGTCATGAAGTCTATGCCAAATACTTTTTAGGTCGCATCAAGGATGTTCACAGCGACGATAACAAGTATGAACATGACATTGATAAAGAGGAGTTTATTGATGCCATATCCACCTTAAAGTCATATCATATTAATGAATCAGTCACTTCAAAGACCAAATTCCCGTTAATCTATGGGATAATTTCAATTTACACCACTTTTATTCTGGAGGAACCCATCCATCCGGTGGGCACACCGTTTCCAGGTTCCCTATATGTTGAAGAGAAGGACGGCAAATTCTACTGTCCGGTCAAGGATGCCAATCTCGAATCTCCGAATGCGGTTTGCAAGATGTGCCTTGCTGAGCAACTGGAATTTTAACATTTCGAACCAACATTTATATTTTGCTAATTTTTGTAAATATTATTCAACATTTTTTTTGTTTATGGCAATAAATATATATGCTTTTAATATAAACCTATTATTGACTAAAAGTTAGCGAGATGATACTTTTATGTTAGATAAGAAATGGATGGTGCTTGCAATATTTTTCATATCTTTGGTTGCAGTCTCTACTGTTAGTGCAGCTGAAGATGCTGGCGATGTTGCTGCCATAGATAATGATACACAAACAATTACAATAACAAATGATATAGCGACAGACGAAATACAGGATGATACTTTGAAGGTATCTGCGAATGATGAAAGCGATGACGCGTTGGCAGCGTCAAATAATGAAGAAATCTTAACTAATGTGTCAGAATGTTATGTAAATTCTAGTTATGTCGGTGATGAATATGGGACTAAGGAACAACCATATTCAACTTTAAATGATGCTTTAAACGCAAGCGGTAGGAAAGACGGGGACATAATTCATATTGCTGCTGGAGAATATACGGGTATTGAAGAGAATATAGGATTGACAATCAATCATAATTTAACATTTACAGGTTTTGGCCCTGGTGAAGTTGTATTCGATGCAGAAGGCGAAGGCACAATTTTCTTTGTTGAAGCTCGCGAAATTAACATCACCGGAATAACATTTAAAAATGCAATGAATGTAGAAAGTTCCGGAGGAGCACTTTATTTTGAAAATGGATTGGTAAATAGTCATATTGGCGGTGATTTCATAAACAACCATGCTTATGAGGGTGGTGCGATATTTGTCAATGGAACCATCGAAAACTCATTGATTTCCGCTTATTTTGCAAATAACTCTGCCATTATGGGTGGTGCAATTTGTACTGGAAGCATTATCAACACGGAAATAGATGGTGATTTCTTCAACAATACCGCAAAAGTCGCTGATGACTATCCCTTAATTGAAGATTTGGGTTGTCTTGGGGGAGCCATATTCTCCAGTGGAGTTATCGAGGATTCATCGATTGAAGGTGACTTTGTACTTAACCAGGCCGGTAATTTGGGCGGAGCGATATTTGTTCTTGAAGGAATTGACAGATCCAAGGTCACCGGCAGTTTCATGCATAACATTGCTCTGCTTGGAGGTGCACTAAATACTCCATCTATAAAAAATTCCAATATTTCTGCTAAATTTATAAACAACACTGCTTTGATAGGTGGAGCAATAAATACAAACTTCATTTTCGATGCGAATATAGATTCAGATTTCACAAATAACACTGCAGATTTAAACCTTATGGGTCTTATTGATGTGGAGGAAATTGAAGAATATCTCAGTGATCATGTTGATGAAAAGATTTTAGAGTTTATTTTGAACTTTACTCAGAAATATGATATAGGCCTTGGTTTTGGTGGCGCTATAACTGTTGCCGGCGAGGTTGAAAATTCCAATATTGTCGGGGAGTTCATAAATAATGGAGGCGCTGATGCAGGTGGTGCCATATCTGTTCTTGGAGTTGTAAAAAACTCTTTCATTTTAGGCAGTTTTGAGTTCAATCATGCAAAAGTCGGCGGGTCATTGTTCCTTCCTGTTGTAAAGAATTCGACCATTGAGGGTGATTTCTTATTCAACTATGCTGTCCAAGGTGGAGCAATCTTTGCGGTTTTCGCAAACCAAACTAACATTTCCGGTAATTTCCTTTCAAATGATGCATTGAATGATGTAGATTTAATTGGTGCTGACCTTCTTGCATGGGGAGGTGCAATCTGCATTGATGGAATTCTGGAAAATTCCAAAATCAACGGTACCTTTGTAGAAAACAGGGCTACCGAGTTGGGCGGTGCAATAGGTGGTGTTGACTTAGTAATAAATTCCAACATTACTGGCTATTTCATTAAGAACAGCGCTAAGATTGGTGGTGCAATGGATCTTCCATTCTTACAATATTCCAATATCGACGGTTTCTTTGTCAACAACACTGCTGCTATAGGTGGCGCAATTAGTGCATGCTATGTCAATGCTTCTCAAATATACGCTCATTTTGTAAACAATACCGTTGTTAATTATCAGATGGGAGATGCTATTGTTCCTGAAATGATCGAATATAATGACCATGCCTTGCCTGTCGGTTTGGGAGGTGCAATATGCATTGTTGGAGCAGCTGAAAATTCCATGTTCACAGGTGATTATGTATTGAACTCCGCTTTGGCAGGAGGTGCAATATTTGTATATGGAATTGAGATTCCTAAACTTAAAATGACTAGGCCTTTCAATAACAATGCTATTTATTCCCGTTTCGTATATAATGGCGCTTATGAAGGCGGTGCGATTTTAATTAATGCAACATCAATCGAAAATGATATCAACTCTAATTTCATAAGCAATAATGCTATGGATGAGGGAATTGTTTCTTTCTATCGTGAAAGCATCAATGATACAATATCCTATTGTTTATTTATGAACAATCAGGCTAAATCAATCATCTATGTCGAATCCGCAGATGGTACAAATATAACCCGGAATATTCTCTTGAATGCTGTCAGAACTTATGATATCTATCATAGCAGCGGTTCAAAATTGAATGCTAATGAAAATTGGTTTGGTCATAATGCAACTAATTACAAGGAGTTCCCATTAATAAATGGTACTGCCGAATGCAGCACATGGTTGTTCTTAAATGCCACAGCCAACCCTAATCCTGTTCAATATTTGGGAAGTTCCAACATTGTATTTGACCTGTTCCGTTATAATGTTACAGGTTCTATCGGGAAATATAATGCCTCTATTTTGGAGCCTGTTGGTTTGGGAATAACCTCAACAAATGGTAATGTTGACAAAAACATGTCCACCTTTGGAGATGTCATCAAGTTCTCTTCAAACGGCAAGAAAGGAATCATAACCGCATCACTTGCCAATGCCAAATATTCTGTTGAAATCAAGTGTGTGCCTAGAATATCTGCCGATGATTTAGTAATGGATTATCTGGGAGCAAATTACAGAATTCAGGTATTTGACGAGGATGGAAATCCTGCTGTGGGCGAAACCGTTAAAATAACCGTGAACGGCATAACATATGTGGAAAAAGTCGACAAGGACGGTTATGCTACATTGCCAATCAGGCTGATGCCAAAAACTTATGCAATCACTTCAACATTTAAGGGAACCACTGTCACAAAGACACTTAAGGTCAAAAACACCCTAAAGGCCAAAAAGTCATTCACTGTCAAAAAGACTGCTAAAAAATTGGTCTTAAAGGCAACTCTCAAATGGAGTAACGGAAAAGCAATTGCTGGCAAAAAGGTTTCCTTCAAGTTTAAAGGTAAAATATTCACCGTAAAAACCAACAAGAATGGTATAGCAAAAATTACCTTCTCTGTTAAGATGGTCAGTAACAAAATAGTGAAACTTACCTTTAAGAAGAATGTTGTCAATCTCAGTTTAGGCAAAACATACAAGATGGTGGTCCGTTACAAAAATGAGACCGCTAAATCAAAATTGGTAGTCAAAAAGTAATTGCTTCGCCAATTACTTTCTCTTTTTATTTTTTTCAAATGTATTCTTCTTTAAGATATTTCGATATTGATTAATCATGATTGTTGATAATATGGATTTAAAGGAAACGATATACAAAAGGCAGTCTATCAGAAAGTATGATAAGACTCCATTGGACTCAAAGACATTGGATGGATTAAGGACATTCATTGACAATACTCGGGTCTTGAATCCCAACATCAAATGGAGCTATGATATTGTCGGATCTGAAAACGTCAGAATGCTTCAGAGATTCAAATCTCCTCATTATTTGTTGATATTTTCAGAAAGTAAGGAAAATTACCTGCAGAATATCGGTTTCATATTTCAGCAGGTTGATTTGTACCTTCAAAGCAATGGAATCGGGTCCTGCTGGATAGGTGCCGGAAGTCCTAAAAATTATGAAAATCCTAATCCTGAACAGGATTTTGTAATTTTGATGATGTTCGGTAGGCCACAAGGCGAAATCTATAGAGAACTCTCTCAGTTTGAAAGGAAAATCATATGTGAAATTTCAGACGAGCGCGATGACAGGCTGATGCCTGCAAGATATGCTCCCTCTGCTGCAAACACGCAGACATGGTACTTTACACATAATAAAGACGGCAGCTATAACGTATACAGGAATAAGCGCAGAATACGCTTGAATAAGAAGATGGATGCATGGAATCAGGTTGACATTGGAATTGCGTTGGCGCACATGTATGTTGCAAATCCAGAAACATTCGAATTCAGTCCTGACGGGCCTCATGAAGACTTGAAGAATAAGATTTTTGAAGGAAGATTCACCATTTAAGGCATTCTTACTAATTTATGATTTAAGATGATAAATATGGAAAATGTAAATGATTGGAAAGGAATTACAGGACAGCTCGTGTCATTCAAAAGTGAAGTCGGAGACTCACAAAAGATAACATTTGTAGGATCTCCAGGAGTCTGCACTCCATTTGCTGAACTGTTGGCTTATGCTGTAAGGGATAGGCAAACTTATTTCATTCCGTTGCTGGATGCAGATGACTGCCATCAGTTTGAAGCCAAAGATTATGCAATGGTCTTGAGTGATGAGGTTTCAAATCCGAATGATTCCGATGCAGTCGTATTGCTGGGCGGATTGTCAATGCCGAAATATGATGTTGATACCGAAGATGTAAAGGCTTTGGTCAAGAGCATCCTAAAAGAGGATGGTCTTTTAATCGGCGTTTGCTTCATGGACATGTTCGCCAAAGCAGGCTGGCTGGAAAAGATAGATTTTGACTGTGTCATTGACGGAACATTGACGGGTGTTGTTAAAAAATAACACATTTATTTTTTTAGATTAACATATCACGATATCATGATATGACAACATTTAAATACATAAACATATCATAATATGTAAATATATAATATATGTGATGGAAATGAAAAAAAATAATCTTGAAAACGAAAACGATGATATGTGTGAAGTCTTCAACTCTCATGAGGATGTTGTTGGCCGTGTAAGAGAACGCATACCTGACGAAGCTGAATTCGCTGAGCTATCAGAATTTTTCAAAATATTTGGAAATCCGACAAGATTAAAAATTATTTCCCTGCTTAGTATTGAAGATTTGTGTGTTTGTGATATTTGTGAAGCACTTGATTTAAACCAAACAACAGTTTCAAATCAATTGAGAATATTGCGTGCAAATAATATTGTCAAATACCAAAAAGAGGGTAAGATGGCAAGATATTCGCTCACAGACCTTCACATAGAAATGATTTACAAAGTGGGATTGGAACATATATTAGAATAATTTTTAATTGGTGATAAAATGGTAGAAAATAGATGTTATGATGCAGATTGTGACGACGAAAACTGTCACAATCCGGAACATTTTAACTACATCTGTTTGGATCCGAACTGTGATGAGATTCACTGTGAAAATCCCGATCATTATGATAAGAAGTTGCTAAGAGATTATCAAGAAAAAACTGATTTAAGCGTATACGACCATCGTGAAGAAATTGATTATGATGAGGATGTTGACATAAGCCTTTGTGGCTGTCCAGATTGTGCAGATGATGATGGCCATGAGCACAGTCATGACCATGAGCATGAGCACAGTCATGACCATGAGCATGGTCACGAGCACCACCATGGACATAATCAGGGGCATGAGCATCATCATGAGCATGATGAGAATGAGGTTTGTACTGATGATGATTGTGGTTGTCATGACCATGGGCACGGTCACGAGCATCACCATGGACATAATCA
This sequence comes from uncultured Methanobrevibacter sp., assembly GCA_900320515.1. Classification (GTDB taxonomy): domain Archaea; phylum Methanobacteriota; class Methanobacteria; order Methanobacteriales; family Methanobacteriaceae; genus Methanocatella. The sequence continues at coordinate 60,382 of ONSJ01000004.1, forward strand.
GGGGCATGAGCATCATCATGAGCATGATGAGAATGAGGTTTGTACTGATGATGATTGTGGTTGTCATGACCATAACCATGATGAAGATGTTGAATTTAGCTTATGTGGTTGTCCGGATTGTGCAGATGATGATGACCATGGACATGAACATTCCCATGGTGATGATGAGCTGTTGGCCGAAGGAAAGCCATTAATTGCAAACAGACCTATACAAATCATTGTTTCAAGTGGTATTCTGTTTGTTTTAGGCCATGTTTTTGAATGGTTATCATTCAGCCCTACTGTTGTAACTATCACTTATATGATTGGTGCTGCCATTGCAGGTTATGAAATAGCTATTTTGGCATATAAATCATTGGTCAATAGGCACACTGTCGGTCCGGCAATGCTGATGTGTATCGCTTGTGTTGCATCATTTATCATTGGTCATCCTGAAGAAGGTGCAGCAGTAACCTTCCTTTATTATATTGCAGAATTTTTAGAAGACTATGCCGAACACAGGGCAAAACGTTCAATCAAGTCATTGGTTGAAATAGCTCCTGATAATGCAAGGGTTAAAGTTGGCGATAAGGAAGAGATAAAACATGTTGATGAAGTTGAAGTCGGTGATATTGTCATTGTAAAGCCTGGGGACAAGGTTCCTTTGGATGGAAAAGTTGTTTCAGGTTCATCATCAATCAATCAGGCTTCCATCACTGGTGAAAGCGTGCCTGTTTTAAAGGAAGTTGGTGATGAGGTATTTTCAGGTACTGTTAATGAAGAAGGATATCTGGAAATCGAAGTGACCAAAGCGGCTAAGGATTCAGTCATCTCAAAAATCGTAACATTGGTCAAAAGATCACAGCTCAACAGGTCTGAAACTGAAACTATGGTTGAAAAGGTGGCAAAATATTATACTCCAATCATGATGGTTGCTGCGATTTGCATCGCAGTTATTCCGCCATTCCTATTGGGCCAGCCGCTGGTTGATTGGGTTTATAAGGCTCTTTCACTTCTGGTAATTTCATGTCCTTGTGCATTTTTAATTTCAACACCTGTTGGAATGGTTTCTGCTATCACTTCTGCCACCAGAAACGGTGTTATCATTAAAGGCAGTACCTATGTTGAAGAGATGCGTAATATCAAGGCAGTAATCTTTGATAAAACAGGTACTTTAACAGAAGGAAAATTGGCATTGAGTGATGTTAAAGTATTGGATGAAAATTATTCGGAAGAGGAAATTGTCAGAATTGCGGCAGCAATGGAATTCCAGTCTTCTCACCCGATTGCTCAGGCTATTGTAAACTATGCCGATGAAAACGATATCATTTTTGACAGTGTGGATGAGTTTAAAAACGTTCCGGGCAAGGGAATTGTTGCAAACATCAAAGGCGAACAATTTTATGCCGCTAATGAGTCATTAATTGAAGGAAGCTCATTTGAGATATCAAGAGATGAGATCAATAGTTTTTCATCTGAAGGAAAAACAATAGTCTTTGTTGGTAATGCAAAAAATGTAATGGGTATGATTACAGTATCCGATAAAATCAGGTCAAATGCTTCTGAAGTTATTGCCGATTTAAAGGCAAAAGGTGTAGAAACTGTAATGCTCACTGGTGATAATAAGATGGCGGCCACAAAAGTTGCTGAAGAGATTGGAATCCAGCATGTTTTCTCCAATCTGCTTCCTGAAGACAAGTTGAACATCTTGGATGCCATCAGAAACAAGTTTGGTGATGTTGCCATGGTTGGTGACGGCATAAACGATGCGCCTGCCCTTGCACGTGCAAATATAGGTATTGCAATGGGTGCGGCAGGTTCTGATGTGGCCATCGAAACCGCTGATGTTGCTTTGATGCAGGATGATATTTCAAAACTTCCGTATTTGTTGGCTTTAAGCCATAAGACAATGGGCATTATCAAACAGAACATCACTCTGGCGATAGCGGTCAAATTATTATGTGTAATCTTGGCTGTTTTGGGTATCATTACACTGATGATGTCTGTCGGATTTGGGGATTTAGGTTTAACATTGTTTGTTATCCTGAATTCATTTAGAATTGGAATGGTGAAAGATCCACTATTCTAATCTCTATTTTTTTTTAAACCTTCATTTTTTAGATTTTTTAAGCAATATTTTCAAAATGTAATACTTTTCAGCGTTAATTCTCAAATAAGTAATACTATTTTTAAGTTTGGATTGATTTTATAGAAATTTTTAAATAGTTCTTTTTCTGAAAATATTAATTGTAATATCTTTTATTTAATAAGTATTACTAATTAATTAATAATTTATAAAAAAGTAATACTCTGTTGATATTACTTTGGATTTAATTTTTAATGAGGAAAATAAAATGGAAACAAAATATATTATTGGTGCAATTGTGGCCATTATCGCAATAGTTGGTATTGGTGCAGTTGTTTTGGGAGGCGGGAACACACATCATGCTCCTAATGAATTGGTAGCTTGTGTTGCTGCTCATGGAGAAGAGCCTGAATTTGGTTTCGACCCAATGCACGGTTGGGGATACCATGATTCCGGAACAGAACCTCTTATACAAAGTACAATTCTCAAAAGGGATAAGGACAATAATTTCGTAAATGATTTGGCGACAGATTACAAAATATCTGATAACTATAAAAAATACACGGTGACTATTCGTGATGATGTCAATTTCACTGACGGTTCAAAATTAACCGCAAAAGATGTGGCATTTTCATACAACACTGCAAAAGAAATGGGTGAAGGAGCAGATTTAAGTTCCATGAATGAAGCCAAGGCTGATGGAAATAAAGTAGTATTCACTCTCAATAAATCTGATTCAACTTTTATCAACAAATTGACTGATGTCGGTATCGTACCGGAAGCAGGTTACAACAACGAAACATATGGTCAAAATCCAATAGGGTCAGGACCTTATAAACTGGCTCAATGGGATAAAGGACAACAATTTATCTTAGAGAAAAACACTGACTACTATGGAAAAGAACCATACTTCGAAAAAATAACCAACCTATTCTTAGATCCTGATGCAGCATTTGCGGCAGTTAAAAACGGTGATGTTGACATTGCTGAAGTACAACTTGCATATGCAAATGAATCTGTAAAAGGATATCACATGGAATACTTCGATTCTATTGACATACGTGGAATTTCATTACCTACTGAAATGGATACCGGAAAAGTAAGTGAAGACAATGTCACTATCGGTAACAATGTAACTGGCGACCCTGCTGTCAGGGAAGCATTGAACGTTGGTATTAACAGACAATCATTGTTGGATGGCGCATTCAATGGATACGGTAATGTGTCATACAATGGTGTGGCAAGTCAATTGCCTTGGGCGTTCAATTCCACTTTCAAAGACGGTAACGTTAACCAAGCAAAAGAAATCCTCTCAAATGCAGGATGGAAAGATACAAACGGTGATGGAATTGTAGAGAAAAATGGAACTCCTGCAGCATTTTCAGTATATTACAACTCAAAAGCAACTGAAAGACAGGCAATTGCAGTGGCTGTTTCAGAACAAGCTAAAGAAATAGGAATTGACATTACTCCGGTAGGAGGAAGCTGGGACGACATCGACCCTAACATATACTCCCAAGGAGTTGTATGGGGATTCGGTTCAGCAGATCCGTTTGAAATCGAACATCAGTATGATTCAAGAGTTGCACATGTAGGTTATGATAATCCAGAAGGCCTTAACGAGAGTGCGGTAGATGCATTAATCGATGCGGCTATGGCTCAAGACTTAAACGCTTCATACAGCACCTGGTCTCAAGCAGCTCAACAGGCTACATCCAAATATCCATATCTATGGGTTGGATCTGTAGATTACACTTACTTCGTAAGTGATGACTTGGACATTTCCAACAGCACTCACCTCATTTATCCACACGGTGGAGACATTTGGGGTAACATCTACGATTGGAAACGTGTCAACGAAACTCAAGCATAATTAATTATTAAGATGGTTTATTTTAATAAATCATTTTTTTAATTCTTTTTTTTGAAAACAAATTTATATGAGATGGTTAAAATTAACAATAAAAAATTAGCTAAATTTTTAGGATATAAGGCTATTAGATTACTAATTTTATTAATTGTTATTGCAGCAATCAGTTTTATAATGATTCAATTATCTCCAATCGACCCTGTCAAAGCATATCTCGGGCAAAGAATTGTCAGTCAGGAACAATTGGCAATTATGGGAGAATATTGGGGAACAAATCTGTCTTTAGGCGATCGGGTATTTGGTTGGCTTTCAACTTTAGCTTCCGGAAGCATGGGCTTTTCATTAATTTATAGAGTGCCCGTAACTGAAGTTATCATGCAAAAATTCACAGCATCATTTATTCTTATGGCGGTTTCCTGGATTATATCTGCCATTGTCGGTTTTGGTTTAGGAGTTCTTGCAGGTGCAAAAGAGGGTACCTGGATAGATAAGGCTATTAAAACTTATTGTTATATCCTGCAGTCAACACCTACATTTTGGATAGGATTGGTGCTTTTAATGGTTTTTTCAGTATATTTGGGATGGTTCCCTATTGGACTTTCAGTTCCAATCGGCCAGTTGTCCGATACGGTAACATTTTGGCAATGGTTATATAGATTGATTTTACCTGCAATCACATTAAGTATTGTTGGAATCGCCTCCATTACAATGTTTACAAGGGATAAGCTCATCAGCGTTAAGCAAAGCGATTATGTATTATTTGCAAAAGCAAGAGGAGAAAGTTTCTGGGGCATAATTAAGAATCATGGAATAAGAAATATCTTGCTTCCTGCAATTACAATACAGTTCATGTCATTCAATGAATTGTTCGGCGGAACCATTCTTGTTGAACAGGTATTTGCCTATCCTGGTATCGGTCAGGCAACCGTAGCAGCGGGACTGAGGTCTGACGTTCCACTGCTGTTGGGTGTTGTTATTATCAGTACCATTTTCGTATTTGTAGGAAATCTAATTGCAGATATGATTTATGAGTATGTCGACCCAAGATTGAGGGGTGAAGATGATGAGTGATACTCCATGGTATAATCGTGGACTCTTCAGTTCCTTGAACTTAAGGCAAAAGACCCTGCTGACTATTGCACTTACAGGGTTGCTTTTAGCTGTCATTTTCATTAGCGGAATGATGATTGATGCCAATTTACCAACAGATTTCAGCATCAAGATGCGGCCTCCGTCATTTGACCATATTTTTGGTACTGACTGGATGGGAAGGGACATGTTCATCAGGACTCTTAAAGGTTTAAGCTTAAGTATCATAATAGGTATTGGAGCATCCATAATTTCCAGTATCATAGCTACCCTTTTAGCATTTCTTGCAAGCGTCAATAAATACTGTGATGAATTTGTATCATGGCTGATTGATTTGTTTGCATCAATTCCCCACATCCTATTGATTATGATGATATCTATCGCATTGGGAAAAGGGGCATTTGGTGTAATCATGGCCGTTGCATTTTCACATTGGGTTAATTTAACAAGGGTGCTTAGGGCTGAAGTGTTGCAGATAAACACTTCCGAATATGTTTCTCTGTCTAAAAGATTCGGTAAGGGCAAATTATGGATTGCAAAGGAACATATTTTGCCTCTGGTATTGTCTCAGATATTTGTAGGGACATTGCTTGTTTTCCCACATGCAATCATGCACGAATCAAGTGTAACCTTCCTGGGTTTCGGTTTGTCACCTCATGAGCCTGCAATTGGTATAATTTTATCCGAGTCAATGACATACCTTGCAATGGGAGCTTGGTGGTTGGCATTCTTCCCTGGACTGGCATTGTTGATTGTTGTGCTGCTGTTTGATATTATAGGAGATAATTTAAAACGATTATTTGATCCTTCGCAGGCAAATAACTAGGTGGTGATATTATGGGAAAATTATTGGAAGTAAATAATTTATCAATATCTTTTACACAGTATGTTCAAGGATTGAATAGGCATGATACAAAAGTAATATCTGATTTGACAATTGATGTCGGCGAAAGCGAAATTGTTGCGGTTTTGGGTTCCAGCGGTTCGGGCAAAAGTCTTTTGGCACATTCGATTTTAGGGATTCTGCCTTATAACTCTCATGTGACTGGGGAAATTAGGTATAACGGAAATGTTTTGGACCAGGATTTGAAGGAAAAATTAAGGGGAAAGGAAATTTGCCTTATTCCCCAATCTGTGAATTTCCTGGACCCTCTTATGAAAGTGTCCGAACAGGCAATCGGGGAATGCAAGAATGAAAAGGAGCATGATGAGAAAAAGATAAGACAAAGGGAAATCTTCAGCAAATATGGTTTGGATGAAAGTGTGGATGATTTATATCCTTTTGAATTGTCTGGAGGAATGGCAAGAAAAGTATTGTTGTCCACTGCATTAATTGGCAATCCTAATTTGTTAATTGCTGATGAACCAACACCTGGTCTTGATGCAAAGAGTGTCAAGGAAACCATTGAGGATATAAAAAATTTGAGAGAACAGGGTAAAGGTGTTTTGCTGATTACTCACGAGATTGATGTTGCTTTAAAAACTGCGGACAGGATTGCAATATTCTATTCAGGTTATGTTATTGAAATAAACACTGTAGAAAACTTCAAAAATGTGGATAACGTTTTGCATCCTTATACCAAAGCTTTAATTAATTCTTTACCACGAAATGGGTTCCAATTAACTGAAGGTGTTCAGCCATTGGAAGACCTTCCGGGATGTCCTTATTGGGAAAATTGTCCAATCCGTTTGGATAAGTGTAAGGATAATAAGCCTGAACTGGTTGAGCATGATGGAATAATGATTAGATGTTTCAATTTCAAGGGGGCTAACGATGGAGCTTAAGGCAAATAACATTTCTTTTTCATATAATAAGAAAAGGCAGATATTGAAGGATTTCTCCCTATCTCTCAACAGCAATCAAATCATTGGTTTGATGGGTGATAGCGGTAGCGGCAAATCTACATTATGTAAAATATTAGCGGGTTATATCACTCATTATTCTGGAGAAGTAACCTTGGACGGCAATAAAATTCCGGATAAGGGTTTTTATCCTGTTCAATTGATTTTTCAACATCCGGAAAAAACAATGAATCCAAAATGGAAAATGGAAAAGGTATTAAATGAATCATGGACTCCTCCTAAAGAGTTGAGAGATACATTTGGCCTTAAAGATCAATGGTTAACCCGTTGGCCTAATGAGCTTTCCGGAGGAGAATTGCAGCGTTTCAGCATATTGAGGGCAATCAATCCCGAAACAAAATTCATCATTGCAGATGAGATTTCCACTATGCTTGATGCAGTTACACAGGTGCAGATATGGGAAAAGCTGATAAATCATGCTAAAGCCAATAACATTGGGATATTGGCGGTCAGTCATGACCCTGAATTGCTTGAAGTAATATGTGATGATATTTTATATTTTGATGAAATAAATAATCTTTAAATCTAATTTGCTCATTTGAGCATATTATTTATTTCATTTTTCAGAATCATCTTCTTTTTCCCTTTTTTGTGTTGTTGCAAATTTTGCAACAACTTATTTTTTTTACTTTGTCTTGTTTAAAGATCGAACAGCTGAATAATTAAAGATATATATTTAAAAAATTTTAATATTAACTTATGTTAAGTAATGATTCATCAAGTAGTGTAGACATTATGCTTCAAAACCCTAAAAGAGCATTAATAAAGATGTCCATTCCTTTGATTGTTTCATTGCTTATAACCAGTTTTTATAATCTGATTGATGCCGTGTGGGTTTCCGGTCTTGGCGCCGATGCTCTTGCAGGTGTTGGATTTTTCACACCAATATTTATGATTTTGGTTGGCTTTGGGAATGGTTTAGGTTCCGGGGCAGCCTTTGCAATATCTAAATATCTCGGTGAAGAAAATAAGCCAAAGGCGGATAATGCTTCTGTTCATTCAATAATTTTGGATATAATTGTTTCGCTGATTTTAACTATGGCCTTATTGGTCTTGTTAAATCCGATTCTAAATGCAATGGGTGCAGGTCAAACTATCGGTTATGCGACGGATTATGGAGTGATAATCATATTAGGATCTGTTTTCATAATCTTTTCAAATGCATTATATGGTATTTTTAGAGGTGAAGGGGATACTACCCGCCCAATGTATGCCATGATTGTATCAGCCATTTTAAATATGATTTTGGACCCGATTTTTATTTATTATTTGAATTTGGGAGTTAAAGGAGCAGCCATTGCAACTATAATATCATCAATATTTGTGATTTTGATTTTGTTGTATTGGTTTTATGTCAAAAAGGATACATTTCTAAGACCAAATTTTGCCAATTTTGATTTTAAAAAGGACATTTCAATTGATATCATCAAAGTTGGAATTCCGGCAAGCATTCAGCTTTTAAACAATGCATTCTTTGCAGCAGTCTTTTCAGCACTTTTAGCTTATGTTGGCTCAACAGATTCCGTTGCGGTTTACTCAACCGGTTGGAGGATAGTCACAATCGGAACAACTCCACTTTTGGCTATTGGAACTGCCTTAATCAGTGTCATTGCGGCAAATTATGGTGCAAAAAACTATAAGAACATCCAAATTGCCCATAGATATGCCATGAAAGTATCAATATTCATTGCTGTTGGCGTAATGATTTTAACCAATGTCTTTGCAGGGGACATTGCATCAATTTTCGCTTCAAGCGGAAGCAGCGTGAGGATTGCCGGTGAACTGACAAGTTTTCTTTCCTGGATTGTGATTTATTATCCTACAATGGCGGTTGGTGTTGCATCAACTTATGTTTTCCAGGGAATCGGAAAAGGATTGACCGCAATGTTTCAGACAATAATGAGGGAAACTGGCTTTACAATATTTTTTGCGGTTCTATTGGGTGTTATTCTAGGTTATGGTGTGTGGGGAGCATGGATGGGTATTGTTTTAGGTGAAATAGTTTCAAATAACATTACAATGGTCTGGGCGGACTGGCAAATTAAAAAATTTTTCTAGATTTAGCATAATATTTTTTTCATTATCTATTCAAATGAGAAGTTTTATATACTAATTTGAACTCTATTAATATTAAGTATTCAAAATTTATAAAAAAGTATTACTTATTAAATAATTTTTTATAAATATGTATTACTTTTTGTTGATGGTGTTGAGTATGAATGTCACAATTAAGCCATTGAGTAATAATTCAAAAGAAATTAGGCGAGTCCAGGAATTCCTGTTTGCAATGATAAAAATGGAATTTGGATATGGTTATATTCCTAAATGGCATCAGGATATTATAAAAATGGATGAATATTACATTGAACCTAAGAGGAATAATTTTTTTGTTGCTTACTCTCAAGCCGGTGAGATTATAGCAACCATTGGAATAAGATCTTATGATAAGGATTTTCCAATGTTTAGAGGCATATATTCAAAAGCGGATACCTCCAGTATTTGGAGATTATTTGTTGATAAACGATACAGGCGTTGCGGTTTGGCATCCAAGATGTTTAGCATAGCTGAAAATTTTGCAAATGAATCAGAATACGGTGAAATATACTTGCATACTCACAAGACATTGGATGGAGCTTTAGAATTTTGGACAAAAATGGGCTTTGTTGTTGTATTGGATTCAAATGATGAGCTTGAAACAGTACACATGGATAAAAAGATTCGAGGATTGAAAATTGACCATCAGGTTAATGATTTTGGATATGCAGTTAATTTATAATTTTTTTAAGATTATTTGCCATTGATATGATGTAAATAGCTATTTTTTAGCTATTTACTTTTTCCTCCTAATTTTTATATTATATTAAACTATATATTATATTGATGAAGCGAACTGCACTTAAAATTGGATATATCGGAACTAATTTTCATGGCTTTCAAAGACAACCTAATCTGAGAACAGTCGAAGAAGAGTTAATCTATCATTTGCGCAAGCTTGACTACATTGATGATTTAAAAAAATCCCGATTCAGAATTGCTGGAAGAACCGATGCTGGAGTTCACAGTTTGGGCAATGTAATCAGTTTTCAGTCTGAAAAGGAAGTTAGGGTAAATGAGATTAACAATTCCCTGCCCGATGATATCCAAATATTGGCAAGTGCGCCTGTTCGTTATGCTTTCAAGCCCAGATATGCTCAAATGAGACAGTATCGCTATATGCTTTTCCATGATTTGGATGTTGAAAAGCTCAATGAGTGTGCTGAAGTCTTTAAGGGCACACATAATTTCACTAATTTCACAAAACGATTTCAAAAAACAACAACAAGAACGATTGATGATATTAAAATCACGAAAGTCAATTTGGATGATTATCACAAAAGGGAATTTCCTAACCTCCATGATACATTATCTCCGATATTTGTTGATATTTATGGAGAGTCATTTTTATGGAATATGGTTAGGAAGATGATGAGGGTTTTTATAGATGTGGCAGTTGGCAAGATGACTTTGGATGAAGTTGAAAGGCTGCTGAATCCCAAACCGGAGGAGCCAAGGGCTTATATTAAGGTCACAGAACCTGACTATCTGATTCTGATGGACATCCAATATGACGGAATCAAATTCACATATGATGATTATGCCTGTGAGAGATTTAGGCGTGATTTGGTTGATTCTCTCACCAATTTACAGAAAAAATATGCAATTCGTGAATCAATGATAAAAAGTTTAAATGATTTACACAAAATATTAATGTGAGGATATTTATGGATAAAGTGCAAAAAATTAATGAAAAAATAATGATTTTTGAGATTATTATGGGCTTTGCCCTGGGCATCTATTTGGGAGTTTACCATGATATTCCGAATTTTTGGTTTATTACTGTTCAATGGGTTTTTTTAATTTCGTTCATAATGACATTTATATCTGCATTGGGAGGATATTATGCTAATATGAGAGATAGTAGTGTTGAATTTAACATTGCTTCTATATTTGGTGTGTTCATTTTAAATGTAGCAGTAATTGCAGTTTCTACATCTTTTGGATTTGTATTCTGTTCAATGTGGATTGGTAATTTCAGCACTGCAAATTAATTGATTTCATAACGTGATACAATGAAAATAGCGACAATTTTGGGAACAAGACCGGAAATTATTAAGATGGCTCCGATTATTGATGAGATATCGAAAAGGGGCATTGACCAGATAGTTTTACACACCGGCCAGCATTATGACAAGGAAATGTCTGATAATTTCTTTAGGGACTTGGAGATTCCAACTCCGGATTATAATATTCATGTTGGATCAGGCACTCATGGAAAACAGACAGGATTGATGATGAAAGGCATTGAAGAAGTGCTCCTTGAAGAAAAACCAGATATTGTGCTTGTTCAGGGAGATACCAATGCGGTACTTGCAGGTGCTCTTGTTGCCGGCAAGTTGCATATTGCAGTTGGCCATGTTGAAGCGGGCCTCAGGTCATTTGACATGACCATGCCTGAAGAGATAAACCGCAGGGTGGCTGATATCGTTTCGGCGATGTATTTCATTCCAACAGAAGAATCAGCAATCAATCTGCTTGCTGAAGGCTTTTCACATGAAAACCTAATCATTACCGGTAATACTGTAGTTGATGCCTGTTTCAGGCACTTGGAGATAGCTGAAAAAAGAGGATTTGAAGAGGAGTCCCTGGCTGACTTGGATATTGAGAACAGGGACAATATCCTGACATTGACAATGCACCGTGCTGAAAATGTTGACGTTAAGGAAAGGGTTACAAGCATTATCTCAGCCCTAAAGGAATTGAGCGACATGAACATCGTTTTTCCGATTCATCCAAGAACCAAAAACACACTGGAGAAATTCGGTTTGTTCGACGAGCTAAACGATTTGGACCATGTTCATATAATAAAGCCTCTGGGGTATCTTGACTTTTTGCTTTTGACTTCAAAGTCAACTTTAATCTTAACCGATTCGGGAGGTCTTCAGGAAGAGGCAATAACACTTAATGTACCTGCCCTTACATTGAGATATAATACCGAACGCCCCGAAACAGTCGCTGCCGGCGGAAATATTCTTGTCGGTTCCGATAAGGATTTAATTTTGGAAAATGTAAATAGGATATTGAATGATGAGGAATTTGCAGACGGGATGAAAAATGCCCCAAATCCATACGGCATGGGGGATTCGGCCAAAGTGACAGTTGATGCAATCGAGGAGTATTATGAAAAGGGACTTCTTGACATTAAGGCTCCTGAAGATATCATGGGCTCATTCACAAGAAAAATGGCTGCAATCGATGAGGACATTACAGTAGCTGAATTTGAAGATAAAAATGACTCCTTAATTCATATGGTATTTGATGGAGAGAAGATGCGTTTTCCAGCTGACGATTTAAAATTAAAAGGTATGATGATTACTTATGATAAACGAGAATGATTCAATATTGGTATTTGAGTATTTTACGGCTTCCGGTGAAAAGGAACAGAATATAATTTCCGAAGCGGAGGAATTGATTTTTGCACTATTGGATGACTTGTCAGACTTTAATGTTGATTTGGTGATTAACAAATCCTATGAGGACATTGTCAAGGATTTCAGTAATGTCAATCCTATTTTGATTGATGAAAATATTGTGGATTGGCTTGAAGGTAATGCGGCAGACTTTAAAAATGCTATTTTCATTGCTGCAGAGACCGGCAATGCCCTATACGATATAACCAGAATATTGGAGGAAAATGATGTAAAAACATATACATCTTCAGCGGAGGCATGCTTCAGGACTTCCAATAAATATGAAACTTACAACGCCCTTCCAATGGAAATCCCTCAGCCTAGGTCATTTAAGTTTAAGATAGATCCAAAGGGATATTGGAAAAGGGCAATTGAAAATTTGCATGAGAAATGGCAATCCGAAGACCCATTGACTCCACTCAAGTTAATTATCAAGCCATTGGTTGGTGTCGACTGTGAAAATATTGTAGTAATCAGTGATATTGCCGATTTGTCTTATGATCTCGAAGAGATTTTCCCGCCGGGTTCAAGGATAATTGTTCAGGAGTATATTCAGGGAACCGATATAAGCGTCAGCCTGATTTCAGATGGCAAAAAGGCAGTTCCGATTAGTCTAAACGAACAATATATTACTATTGGAAATGCTAAAGGAACATATTTCGGTGGAAAGATTCCTTATGAAAGTAAATATCGTGATGAGGCATTTGAAATAGCTGCCAAAGCCGTTGAAACCATTGGAGGCATTAAGGGTTTTGTCGGTGTTGATTTATTGATAAATGCTGATGAAAAAGATGTTTATTCTGTTTATCTTTTGGAAATCAACTCAAGATTCACAACACCTTATGTCGGTTTGAGAAAAATTTGTAATTTCAACATAGGCAAAAGCATCATTGAATTGATTGACGGAAAAATCAGCATTGATGATTTGGATACTTCATTGAATGGTGAAGTTAAATTTATAAAATCTGCCGATTCATTGGAAATAAGGAGATTGTAATTTATGAAAATTGCCGGATTTGACATTGGCGGTGCAAACACCGACCTTGCTGTGATAGACTTTAAGAATGGCGAAATTGAAAGCATGGAAGTTGATTTTGCATATCTTCCGATGTGGAGCAACAATGATGATTTGTCACGCGTTTTGGTGGAGCTGATTGAAAATATCTGTCCTGTATCTGAAATTGATGCGGTAGGCATTTCCATGACTGCGGAACTTGTGGATGCATATGATACCAAAAAGGACGGAGTTTTGGATGTTGTCAAAAAATGCGAGGAGACATTTTCCTGTCCGATAGCATATGTTGGCGTTGATGGGATGCTGTCCCACGCAGAAATCGAAAGGACTCCCCTTAAGGCAGCGGCAGCCAATTGGATTGCAACCGCTCAGATTGCAACACTGATTTCCGATAACTGCATATTCATCGACACAGGAAGCACAACAACAGACATCATACCTGTTAAGGGTGGAAAGGAATGCGCTATTGGAAAATCTGATTTTGACAGGTCTGCAACTGGAGAATTGGTTTACACAGGTACATTAAGAACCAATCTAGCAAGCTTCCTTGATAAGGTTGAATTGAATGGTAAAGAGTATCGGGTAGCCAGTGAACTGTTTGCACAAACTGCCGATGTATACACTGTTTTGGATTTAATCACTGAAAAAGACTATATCTGCGATACATTTGACGGTGAGGGCAAATCCAAATTGGACTGTGCAAAAAGAATTGCTCGTGTGGTCTGTGCAGATTTGGAAATACTTTCAATGGATGACATCACTGAAATGTGCAGATTCATTCATCAAAAACAGGTGGAACAGATTGCTGATGGTCTAAAACAGGTTCATGAAACTCAAAATTTGGATTTGATTGTGACAACCGGCCTTGGAAAAGATATTCTTGATAAAAAAGCAGCAGAACTTTTAGGTTTAAAAGTCAAATCAATGGGTGATATTTTAACCGATGATGAGTGCACCGTTGCGCCGGCAGTTGGAACTGCTGTAATGATGGAAAAATACCTGAATTAATACCACACGTCTTTTAAACCAAGTAAATATGCACAGGTATTTGTTATTAAATGGATAAACAATGTTAACAGCAGAGCCAAAACAATAAATATCCAATTAAGTGAAATAACTGGTGAAACTAAAATCAATGCAACTATTATGAAATCTAACTGATCAAGAATTGGTGCAGGTTCTCCTCTTCCAATTCCCACTCTTCTTTTTAAAAAGCTGCCTAAAGCATCACCTAAAAGGGCTCCAAAACCAAGTAAAAATCCAATCAACAATCCATTGTATGTGCTGGTCACGACAGGGGCAAGGGTAGATCCGATATATGGGAGAATCATTGGGGCAATGTATCCCTGAACGGCACCGGTAATCATACCTATTATTGTTCCAACAAACATTCCTCTCCATGTAACGCCGTCTCCAACCCAGCGAACACCATTTGAATCGCTTTTTCCAAAATCAATAGGGGTTCCTCCCCCAAATACGAGTGCACCTCCATTTGCAAAGTATGCTGGAAGGATGAAATATAGTGTTGTTAGCAGGGTTATTAATATTATTTGGAAATCAATTGTCATTTAACTTTTACTCCCTCTCATATTGGATTTATATAAACTATATAATTAATAATATTTAAATATTAAATTGTTTTAAATATATTATATTATGTAAGTTTATACTAATATTGCTTAGTATTAAAAAAGGTGATTTTTTGAAATTAAAAGGTACAAAAAGTTTATGTCCAGAGTGCGGTAAAACTCTTGAGGCTGAAGTTTATGATGAGGACGGCAAAGTCTTTATCAAAAAAACTTGTGATGAGCATGGGGAGTTTATAAACACTTATTGGAGCGATAAAGAGTTATATGATAGGGCAAGCAACTATGTTCCTACAATCAGCGGTGTTGACAATCCTTGTGTTGATGATGCTGCTCCTTGTCCTGATAATTGCGGATTGTGTTCAAAACACGAAACATCAACTGTTTTAGGTTTGATTGATGTTACAAACAGATGTAATTTAAGATGCCCTGTTTGTTTTGCTAATGCGGCTGCTGCAGGATATCTGTATGAGCCTACAAAAGAAGAAATCAGACAGATGCTTAAGAATTTAAGGGGTTTAAAGCCTCATCCATGTCCGGCTATCCAATATGCCGGTGGAGAGCCAACCGTCAGAAAAGACATAGTTGAACTTATTGAAATGGCAAAAGAAGAGGGTTTCACTCATGTTCAAATAGCTACTAACGGTATCAGATTGGCGAAAAGGGAGAATTTGGCAAAACAATTGAAAGAAGCTGGATTAAACACTGTTTATCTTTCTTTTGAAGGCGTAACTCCAGAACCTTACATCAAGAATAAGGGAAGAAATCTGCTTCCTGATAAAATTCAGGCTATTGAAAACTGTAGAAAGGCAGGTTTGGGAATAGTTTTGGTGCCTACATTAGTTAAGGGAGTTAACGATGATCAGGTTGGCCAGATTATCAAGTTCGCTTTCGATAATAATGATATTATTTATGGTGTAAACTTCCAGCCAGTTTCATTTTCCGGAAGGACTCCTTCAGAGCATGTGGAAGATCAAAGGATTACCATTCCGGACTTTGTTAATATTATTGAAGAGGAAACAGACGGCCAGGTTCCGACTTCTGCATTTTATCCTCCATCTTTTGTTGAGCCAATTGCAGAATTCATCTCTTTGCTTGACGGTGAAGAGTCAGCTAAGGTGACCTTGAACTGTCATGAACATTGTGGAATCGCTACTTATGTTTTCAGAGAAAGAACTGAAGGTGACGGAAAGGACAATCTGATTCCAATTACAGATTTCATTGATGTTGATGATTTGGCTAACAAATTAAAGGAATACAATGAAAAACTTAAAGAGGGTAAATTCGGTTCTCGTAAGAGGGTTCTTGCAGGTTTAACCAAAAACCTTGCTAAAATTATTCACACTAGCAGAACCCCTAAGGATTTGGATATCAAAAGAATCCTATTGAATGTTTTTGTTAAAGGGGATTATGATGCTTTAGGAGACTTTTCTAAAGATTCAATGCTTATTTCATGCATGCACTTCATGGATCCGTTTAACTTTGATGAAGATAGGGTTAAAAAATGTGTTATTCATTATGCAACACCTGACGGCAGAATCATTCCATTCTGTACATTTAATTCAATGTACCGTGAAGGTGTGGAACAAGAGTTTTCAAAACCTTTTAAAGCTGAGAAAAATTAAACTTACAAAAAAATCACCTAATTTTCGTATTCGGGAAAACTCCTGAATACTTCATTTTTTTATTAATTAACTTTTACTGTGATATTTATGGATATTATCAAAGGAAAAACATGGACCTTCGGGGAAAATATTGACACTGATGTGATTATTCCTGGAAGGTATTTGAGAACATTCAATCCTCAGGATTTGGCCGACCATGTGTTGGAAGGAGAAAGGCCGGATTTTACAAAAAACGTTAAATCAGGAGACATTATAGTTGCCGATGAAAATTTTGGCTGCGGTTCTTCAAGGGAACAGGCTCCTGTAGCTATTAAAACAGCCGGAGTAAGTGCAATTGTCGCCAAATCTTTTGCAAGGATTTTTTACAGAAATGCAATCAATATAGGTTTGCCTGTAATAGTTTCAGATATTGAAGCCAAGGATGGAGATATTATTAACATA
The DNA here is from genome assembly GCA_900320515.1 of uncultured Methanobrevibacter sp. Taxonomy (GTDB): domain Archaea; phylum Methanobacteriota; class Methanobacteria; order Methanobacteriales; family Methanobacteriaceae; genus Methanocatella. The sequence continues at coordinate 77,443 of ONSJ01000004.1, forward strand.
GACTTGTCAAAAGGAACATTGGTTAATGAAACTACTGGCGAATCAAAGACTTTTGAACCATTTAAAGAGTTCATGTTATCTATTTTGGAAGATGGTGGGTTGGTTAACCATTATCTTAATAATTCTGATAAGGAGGCATAAAAATGGATTGTCCAATTTGTGGTTCTGATGATATTGAAATTTTGAATTCAAAGCAAAAAACAACAAAGAAGAAATTCACCGAGGAATACTTGCTTAGGTGTGAGGATTGCGGTCACGTTTACAAGAATACGATTTCCCTTAAAAAGCCTAGACCTTACAGGCTGATTATTTCCGAGCAGGACAAATCTCACAAAACTACCATTGATTTGTCCCCAAGCGATGAGCTTAGAACTGGAGACACTTTACTGACTGAATTCGGTCAGGTTGAAGTTACAAGCATTGAAGTGGGGGATAAAAGGGTGGAAAAATCCAGTCTTGAAGATGTTAACACCATTTGGGCATCTTCTGTTGAGATTCCCGCACGTATAGGATTTTCAGTTGACCTTCATGGTGAAGTCGATTCATATAAGCTTGACCTTGAAAGGGATTTTGGAATAGCTCCCGGAGATATTGTCAAAATCGAAAATCATATTGTTAAGGTGCACGTCATTAAAACCCAGGAGAGAAAGCTGACTTCCGGATTTGCTAAGGCGGGAGTTATAAAAAGGGTTTATTCCAAACCGGTCAGATTTAACAATTATGATTATGACCTGACCAAAAACATATTTAAAAAAACAAAAAAGAGTGACTGAATGAAAGTTTTTATTGAATCTTACGGCTGCACATTCAACCAGGCCGACGGACAGATTATTGCAGGCAATCTGCAGGCAAATGACATTGATATTGTAGACAATATTGATGAGGCTGATATTGTCATTGTAAACACATGCTATGTTAAGTTGCCTACTGAAGACAAGATGACTTTCAGGATCCAAAAGCTTCAAAAGGAATATCCGGACAAGAAAATCATTGTTGGAGGATGCATGGTTGAAATTGATCCTGAAAAACTTGACAAAATCGGGCCTGATGTTTCATGGATCGGACCTCATCAGCTGAATAAATCTGCCAGTGTTGTTAATGCGACTTACTGTGGTGATGTCATTCGTGAAACCGGTTTTTCAAAGGAATCCAAAGTTTGTGTTCCTAAAGTTGGAGATGAAAGTTTGATTCATATCCTGCAGATTTGTGAAGGTTGTTTGGGCGCATGCACATTCTGCTGCACTCGTTTTGCACGTGGGCCACTAAACAGCTATCCGATTGCAGATATTGTCGGCGAAGCGCAAAGGGCAATTGAAAATGGTGCATGTGAGATACAGTTGACCGCTCAGGATACTGCCGCATTCGGCCGGGATAGTGGCGAAAGACTATCTGATTTAATTAAAGAAGTGGCTAATTTAAAGGGAGATTTCCGTGTTCGTGTTGGAATGATGCACCCTAAAAACATTTTAAATGATGTTGATGAAATAATCGATGCAATGAAACATCCGAAGGTATATGATTTTATTCATTTACCTGTACAAAGTGGAAGTGATAAGGTATTGTCTGAAATGAGAAGGGGTCATACAGTGGAACAATACAAGGGCATAGTATCAAAATTCAGAAAGGAAATTCCTGATGTGACATTGGCTACTGACATCATTGTGGGATATCCTACTGAAAGTGATGAAGATTTTGATGAAACTGTAAAACTTCTTGAGGAAATCAGGCCTAGCATAATACATTTATCAAAATATCAGCACAGAAAGGGAGCAATCTCATCATCACTTCCTGAGATTCCCCGTGAAATCATGAAGAAAAGATCAAAATTCTTATCTCAAATCAAAGAAAGAATAACCGAAAGGGAAAACGAAGAATTACTAAATTCCATTCAAAAAGTGTTGGTTATTGAAAAGGGCTCCAAAGGCGGATACATAGCAAAGACAAATTCTTATATTCCTGTTATTATTGATGGTGTTGAGTTGGGAACTTTTGTTGACGTGAAGATAACTGAAGCCACCTCGACATATCTTAAAAGCGAATTATTGTAGGATAAATTTTTTATTTTTCTTACCATTCTTATTTTGATAATCTTGCTATTTTGTATCCTTTAAATTTTTGTAATATCTATATTTTTTTCTAATATTCGAAAGCATATTCTAACAATTACTAAGGTATAATATGAGCGATTATTATTCAGTTTTACCGATACCTTTATATACTATTGTATACTATCATTTAATTGGAGGTGTAATTATGAGTGAATTACCAATCGCACCAGTCGGTCGTATCTTAAAAAATGCTGGCGCACAAAGAATTAGTGATGATGCAAAAATTGCATTAGCTGAAGCAATCAAATAGATTTACTAATTAGTTATTTTCGCAAAAAAGCTTTATATAATAAAATCTATTGGCCATTTTCTTGGTCAATTTTTTTTATTTTATATTCAAATTTATTTTTTTCACTACTTGTTCTGTCCAACTAAGAAAACTTTATATATTACTTTGAACTTATAATAGTATGTTGTATAGGACCGGTGGTCTAGGGGTATGATTCCTCTTTGACGTGGAGGAGATCACGAGTTCGAATCTCGTTCGGTCCATATGCCATGGTAGTTCATTTATTTTAACTTATTTTTCTAAATCTTTGATAATTTTAGTACTCTATAAAATTTTTTTAAAAAATTAGCTTTAAAAATAGATTAAAAAAGGTGATGGATTTTTTTAATCTAATCATTTTTGGTTAATGTGATCGGTTTTGGGGTTACTTGTGTGTTTTCTCTTAATTCCTTATATTTTTTGACGATATCATAACCGTTGTCACTTCCAATCAAATCTGCTCCTCCGGTCAATATTTGGTTTGCAAATTTATATTCGTTTATGCCGCCATAAATCTCGATTTTTATTTTTGGAGCGTATTTTTGGATGATGTTGATGTCATTGACATTTTCGAAGATGTGGTTTGGACTTACAAATCCTGTTGAATTTTTAATGAAGTCTGCTCCGGAGTTTTCAGCCACCTTTGCGGCATTTGCCTTTTGATAGTCTTCCAATGCTTTGGTTTCCATAACGACTTTTAAGATTTTGTCTCCCACTGCTTCCTTGATTTGCTTTATTTCATTTTCAAGCAGATCATACCTTTCATCTTTCAGGTAGCTTAAGTTGATTACAACTTCAATTTCATCTGCTCCTTTTTTAAGGAGTTCTTGAGCTGCTGCGATTTTACTTTCGGTGTCTTCAAAACCTAGCGGAAATCCTACTACACTTCCGACCTTGATGCTGCTGTCAGCCAATATTTCCTTAGCTAATGGCACGTAGGTTGGTGATATGACGACTGAATGGAAGTTCAATTCTTTTGCTTTTTCGAGAAATTCTTTCATTTCCCCTTCAGTGATCATATTATTCAGGTTAGTGCAATTTATTAGGCTTGCCAGTTGTTTTGAATTTTTTATATTATAAACCATAATATCACTCTCTCAATTAGTTAGTATATGTACGAACATTATATTTAAATATTTTCATGTCAATTTTTTCATCATGTAAGGCCCGACTTTTTCATAGCCGAATTTGCGGTAATAGTTTCTGGTGCCTATTCCGCTGATGATTGCCATTTCATCCTTTCCATTATCCAGAGCAATGTTTTCAGCCTCTTTTAGGAGTTTTTCGCCAAATCCTGTGTGCTGGCCAATTTTTGGATTTTTGCCGCCAATCTTGATCATGTTTCCATAGACATGCAGTTCACGGATTAATGCGGTTGTGTCGGTAATTTCCGGTCTGAAATGATTTTTTGAAGGCAATCTCAATCTTATAAATCCTGCAATGCTTTCTTCGTTAATGTCTTCAATTGATAGGAAATGTTCCTGGCCGTTGCATGCGGTGTACTTTTCGCTGAATAGCTCAAAATCGTCTAAAGTATATTCCCTTGAAGTTTTCTTATGGCCGATTTCACGGCAGCGAATGCATTGGCAGTCGATATGCTCCCTTTCGAGGTTGTTGTAAACCAGTTCTCCAAGGTTCGATTTCTTCACTCCCGCTTCAATCAGGGTTGAGGGAATGTCCCTTTGGATTCTCATGGTTCTGACCCATTTTGGAAGGATCGCCTTGACTTTAGTTATCAGTTCAACGGCTTCATCGTCATTGTACGGTTCATATCCTCCGTTTTGCCACAGGTCATATAGTTCGCTTCCCTTTGTGACAAGGCATGGATAGATCTTCAGCATGTCCGGTTTGAAATTATCGTCGCTGAACAGCTGCTTGAACATTTTTAAATCTTCGCTCTGATTTGAAAAGAGTCCGGGCATCATATGCATGGCCACTTTGACGGCGGAATCCCTTAGAAGCTGGTTTGCTTCAATCACGTCAGCTATTTTGTGTCCACGTTTGATTTTGGCATATAATTCATCTGACAATGTTTGAACTCCCAGCTCAACTCTTGTAACTCCAAAATCAAGCATCCTGTTGATATGCTCTTTTTTGCAGTAATCCGGACGTGTCTCAAAAGTCATTCCGACACATCTCACCTTTGAATTTTCATTGACCCTTTGGGCTTCTTCAACAAGGACATAATCGTTTGGAGGGTAAGTCTTCAATACTCCCTTTTCAAAAGACCTTATCTCTTCATAGTCAAGATTATAATCGTAATTTGTTGGTTTGTTTTCCATAATCAGTCCGAAATCGCACATTGCCTTGAGGCATTGTGATACAAACCATTGCTGATAGCATAAGTCCCTTGATGGGAATGTTCCTCCCATGATGATCAATTCAACCTTATCTATTGGATGGCCGATTTTTTTAAGCTGTTTCAATCTGTTGAAACATTGGACATAAGGGTGATAGTCATACATTCTGCCCCTGAGTGCTGCAGGCTCTTCTCCGGTATAGCTTGGAGGTGCAATATCGCTTTCAGGGCAATAGAAACATCTTCCATGCGGACATTTGTGGGGATGGCACATGACTGCAACAATCGCAACTCCGGACATTGTCCTGGTGGGCTTTTTTTTTAAAATTCCTGAAACGGTTTCCTTCTCTTCAGGTTGGGCATATTCCAGGATATCTGCATTGCTCATGAACTTGGACAGCTTAAGGTCACGGCACAGCTGCCTTTTTTCGACTTCAAGTTCCCTTCGGGTTGTGATTTTGCCATCAAGGATATCATTAATAATTATTCTACATGCTTTTTCCATTTTATTTTCACCATATCTACAATAGTTAACTTTATATACTGGTGTTATTTAAATACTTAATGAAATAAAATATATTATATTGAATATTTCAGAAGGTGAAAAAATGAAAATTAAAGAATTTATCGGATCAACCGTTTTAGATAAAAATGCAAATGTAGTCGGTAAAGTTGACAATGTTGATTTTGACACCGCAACTGGTAAAATTGAAACTATTACTTTAACTTTACAAAAAAATCTCTTCTCCAGAGATGAACTTGAAATCTCTTTTGAAGACATTGCAACTATCGGTGCATACATTATCTTAAACAAAGAAATCACCAAAGAAGAAGAAATTGAAGAAGAAGCTGAAACCGTTGAAATAGAAATTAAAGACGAAGAAAAAGAATAAACAGGTATTAAAATGGTTTTTGATGCAAGAGGATTAGAAATTGCTCTTGATTCCTATGTCAGATATGTGGATACAGGAACAATCGGAAAGGTTGTTGACGTTAAAACACAGGATGGCATGGAATGGGTAAAACTCGATAAAACCGAATTATGGTATCGTTCTAATTTAGTTGAATTGCTTGATGATAAAGACATTAAGAAATCCACCCTATATGATGATAGGGATAATCAGGATCTTGATGTAGAAGCAATGAAAGAAAAAGCAAGTGCATTGGAAGACATGCAAATGGATTCCAGTGTCGCTGAAGGTGGAGGTTAAATCCCACCTTTTTTTTAATTATTTGCGAACAATCTAATTTTTTCGGCTAATTTAGGTCCGATGCCTTCAACTTTTTGTAACTCATTTTCAGAAACGCCACTCAAATCGTTTCCAAATATTTTGACCAGATTTCTTGCTCTTTTTCTTCCGAGTCGTTTAACGCTGACTACCAGTGGAATAATGTCTTCTTTTACACCATAATGCAATCTGGCGGATAAAATATCAAAGTCTTTTAGGTTGGAATAATTGCCCAGGACTTCTGAAGTGTCCTTTGCGAATTTGACAAGTCTTGATGCTTCATAGGCAGACCTTCTTGTTGAAGCGGAATAGACGCTGTATCTGTTTTCGATTTCATATTCGTTTCTCTCATCAATCCACTCCATCAAGGATACTGCTGTTGCTTCGGGGTTGCCGATATCGACTGCAAATAGTCCAGCTTCTGATAATTTTTCACGAACAGGATCTTTTGATTTTCGGCCCTTGAATGAAATCAGTGGCACATCCGGTGTTTCACATAATGCATATATGAATTCGTTGACATTGATTTGTGTGATTCCTGAAATGTATTCCTTGATTTTAACTGCAGTTTCAACTGAATAATTGGATTTTGCAATCAGGCTTCCGAAATCAGTTGTTTTCAATCCTTCCGGTGTTGCCCTTATTATTCCATTTTGAAGCAGGAATTCCAGAGAATTTTCAAGTTCAAATCTTATGCTGTCGGCAGCAAACATGGCCATTGAAGGGTTGTTTGCCATCTGATACCCATATAATGTTTTTGAGAAGAATTCTGTCAAGTCATCCAGATTTTTGGAAAGTGTGGAAGCAATTTGGGCAATGATTTGTTTTAAGATTGCATCCTTGTTGTCTACAAGCTTTGAATTTGTCAATTCAATTTCACCATCGATATAATATGCCTCCAGGTTCATGGCTTCATCCATGGTTTTTGCAATCAGATAGGAGTATCCTACATCATCGTACTGTGGCCTTCCTGCTCTTCCGGACATCTGCTCATAATCGAAGACAGGAATCGGCTGTGGGCCCTGGGCGGTCCATCGGGTATTGTCCCTTATGACAACAGTCTTTGAAGGCAGGTTGACTCCATACATCAAACTTGGAGTTGCAGTAATCATCAAAATGTTCCCGTTTCTGAATTCGTCTTCAATGATTTCCTTTTGCTCATTGAAAAGGCCTGCATGGTGGAATGCCACTCCGTGCTCTATGCTTTCGGCCAGTTTGAGGCATGTTGTTGTTGGAAGTGAACCTTTTCTTTTTGGAACGTCAAGTATTTTTTCTGCAACTTCCTTAAAGCTTTCCCTTTGTTTCACATTGATTTTTTTGTCAATCTTTTTGGAAACGTATGTCGCAAGGCTTTCCGTAAATCTTCTGGTTGAAACAAAAGCCAATGCCTGTGACGAGTCTTTGATTGATTTTTCCAGTACCTTTACAATGACATCGTTTTTGTTTTTTGTATTGAACATCTCTGCATCCAATACTTCCTTATGAAGCGGCACCGGTCTGTAGTCATGCTCAACGCATTTTCCTTCAAGCCATCCTTCGATTTCTTCAATATTTCTTAAGGTGGCGGACAGTGCAATTATTCTCATTGAAGGATTTATGATTTTTGCCCTTGTTATTGCAGCTTCAAGAGTTGGACCTCTTGAGAATTCTCCAATCATATGGAATTCGTCAATTATTAGGGTGTCAACGTCCCTTAATGTATTCCAGGAAAATCTTGTAAGTGCGTCAAATGATTCAAAAACCATAACTGACAAATCAGAGCTTGCAGGATGCTTTCCGACACTGATTCCATGGTCTTCAAAAGCCTTGAACTCTTTAACTTTTTCGTTTTGAATTGAAAGCAGTGGTGCAGCATAGACCGCTTTTCCTCCATCAAGTATTGTCTTTAGGGCAGGCAATACTCCAAGAATGGTCTTACCACTCGCTGTTGGAATGCAGATTATATAATTTGATTTGTCTTCTAGATAACCGGATTCAATCACGGCTTTTTGAGCAGGATTGAACTCTTCAATGTAATGATAAGCACTATTGATTATTGTTTTGATGTCGTCTCTTAAATTTTCCATTTTAATCATTTAATTTTTATTTTTTTTATATATATTAAATATTTCCAGAGAGCATTTGAAAAGTATTTGGGTAACAATTATATATAACTAAATTATAAAATATTTACAAATTAACTTATTTAAGGAGACATAACTTATGGCAATTAAAGTAGAAGTATTTTCAACTAGTACCTGTCCACACTGCCCAGCTGCAATTGATGCGGCAGAAAAGGCTAAAGACAAATTGGGTGAAGCAATTGATGTTGAAGCAATAAAAATTGATGATCCTAACAATCCTGAAAACAGACAGAGGGCTATTGACTATCAAATCATGGCAGTTCCTACAATTGTAATTAATGGGGATGTCGTGTTTGTAGGTGCGCCTACTGAAAACGAATTAATCGCACATCTTGAATCTATGTTATAGATTCTCTCTTTTTTTATTTTTAAAATGACTAATGATAATTATATTGGCGTCACAACCGGAACAATAGCTACTGCGTGTTCCCTGGCCGCTTTGGATGCAATCCTGGACACTCCAGATATTGCATGCGTTAAAGTTGAAACTCCCAAAAAGACTTTAGACATCATCATCGATGAATGCAAGAAAGTTTCTCCGGATAAGGCATATGCCGTAGCTCACAAGAATCCCTATAATGATCCTGATGTCACGGTGGACCTTGCAATCGTGGCAACTGTTGAACTATTTGATAAAACAGGTGAGGATGCTGTTGTCATTACCGGCGGGGAAGGTGTCGGCAAAATCACAAAGCCAGGCCTTCAGATTCCTGTAGGGGATTATGCAATAAATCCGGTTCCGCGAAGCATGATTGTTAAAAACTTAAAAGATAAATTGCCTGAAGGAAAATCCGTAAAGGTCACTATTTCCATTCCTGAAGGCGAAAAGATAGCCAAAAAGACAATGAATCCGAAGCTTGGAATCGTTGGAGGAATATCCGTTTTGGGAACCACAGGCATTGCAAGGTCAATGTCCAGTGAGGCATACAAGAATTCCATCGTCACTCAATTGGATGTCGCATTGGCTTCAGATATTAGTGATTTGGTTTTTGTTCCGGGAAACATCGGCGAAAAACTGGCTCTGAAAAAATTGAATGTTAACAAGGAACAGATTGTTCAGACAGGCAATTATGTAGGTTTCATGTTTGAAGAGGCAGAAAAAAGGGGAATAACCGAATTCACATTCTTTGGACATATGGGCAAGTTGATTAAGGTTGCTGGAGGATTATTCAACACCAAACATGCTGTTGCCGACGGCAGGCGTGAGATAATGGTTGCTCATGCTGGAATCTGCGGGGTTGGCCAGAAGGACCTTCAAAGATTGTTTGATTCCAAAACGACCGATGACATGATGGACATATTAAATGAACTTGATGTTTCCGTTGAGGTTTCAAACAGCATTGCAGATGCAATCAAAGACAGATGCAAACAGCGCTTTGATTTGGACTTGAATGTCTTTCTGGTGGATATGGAAGGAAATTTTTTAAACGATAATATGAAAAGGGACACTTTGAAATAATGTCTACATAATATTAATATTGAAAATGTAAATTAATAAGGATGGTAAAATGGCTATTGATTTGACAGATATTGGAATTGAAGAAGGACAGAAATATGAAGGAATTTACACTACCATGAGCAGGGACGGTGTAAAGAATGCAGCTCCAATAGGAATTGTGTGCAAAGGCAAAGACAAACTTGGATGCAGGTTATTTGTCGGCACCAAAACCCTGAAAAACATTATGGAAACACGTAGATATGTTGTAAACATTACTTTTGACCCTATAAATTTTGTCAATTCAACCATCGGAAACCTGGATATTGAAGAGTTTACAGATGATGAGGACATTGCAATACTGAAAAATGCAGAAGCATATGTCATTTGTGATGTCACAGACATTAGAAAAATGGATCCGATTAAAGACCATGTAACATCAAATGGAGAGGCTTATATCATAAGCAGTGATGTTGTAGAAATCGTCAAAAATCATCCATGTGCAAAGGCTTTAAACCGAGGAGTATTTGCGCTTCTGGAATGCCTCACCAACTATACTAGACTTGATCTTGTAAGTAAGGAACAGCAGGATTATTTCATCGGAAGGTTTAATGAAAACAACCGTATGATTAAAAGGGTTTCAGGACCTGATACGATAAAAGCCATGGAAATTCTTAAAAACAGCATGATTGAAAAGGGTTTTGATGTTAAATAGGCTATGAATTTAACTTTAATTTTTCTGAGCTCATGGACTGGTGCTGAAACAAAATTATTTCAACAAAATGGCTTAATTAGATTATTCGCTCCACTCATCACACACATCCATTATTTTAACTAATTTTTCATGGAATCTGATGTAATGTTGGGTATAAAGGCAAATATCAAATTCCGGATGTTTGCAGTTATGGCATTCTTTTTCATCCATGATATTTTATATGATATGAGGTATCCGTCACTGCAACAGAATCTAACATTACCTGATGAGGTTTCTGCTACTGTATCTGAAATTCTGTTAATTCAGTTTTAATTATTGCATAAACCTATATATGGTATGTTTTATTGACTGCAATTTTTCAAAATGACTACAATTTCCCTAAATGGCTTCAACAAGCCTTAAATAGGATTTAAATCATATATTTTTTAGTAAAGAACCTCGCTATAGTATGGTAGGAGGTGAATAAACATGAAATTATTATTTTCAAGTAATGTTTGTTTATTAATCAATTCAGTTTTTTCCGTATGCTGCATTGGTGTTCTTTCCATGCATCTCCATGGAGGTGAGAACAGTGGAGTTAATTATCTTCACGATTGGAACATATTGGTTTAATATTGATTCAGTTATTAAATCATTAATGATTCTGATAAAACGTAGAAGATAATTGCTCACGTTTTCACCTCAATTTAATGGGTAATTAAATATAAAACGATTCAATGATGGGCTTTGAAAACTTTGTTTTCGTGAGGTCTTTTCCCTAGATGGAAACTGTTTAATTACCTATTTTTTAAAATTAATAGTTAAGTTTATATAATATTTTAATAATATGATAATACAAGAGAATTACGTTTAAAGTAAGCCTCTAAAGGAAAAATAAAATTGATTAGAATTTTAATGTCTAATGCGGAATATTGTAGAGATTTTTTCTCTGCAATAAGACATTAAATTTGACTTTTTTTTATCATTGATTTTTACTAATTTTCGGATATTTATTTAAATAATAATCTCATTATATAATTATAGTGAATTTTTGGAGTTTTATTTTATGAAAATAGCTATGGTTGGTCAGTTCCCTCCACATGTCGGAGGGGTTGGTGTTCATATTCATACCTTATCAAAAAGATTGGTCGAGATGGGCCATGAGGTTTATGTGATAACTTATCCTCACAAGGAAATCAAGGATATTGATGGAATTCATGTCATTCCAACAAAAGGACTTAGCATTAAAGGAATCAGAGGATTGATGTTTAAGAAGAATGCTAAAAAGGCATTGGAAAATCTTTTGGAAACCGAAGACATTGACATTATTCATGGCCATTACTTGTTCCCTGCCGGAGCAGCGGCTGTTGAAGTTGGGAAAAAATATAATATCAAGACATATGTAACTGCACATGGTTCCGACATGTTTGAACTGTATAAAAATCAGTCTTTCATGCGTTCTACAGTCAGAAAGGTATTGGAAGAGGCTGATGGTGTTTTTGCAGTAAGCAATGCATTAAGGCATGAGATAATTGCAACAGGCGTTGTGGGAATAGCCAACAAAACCAAACTTTCATGGAACTCCGTTGACATCAATAAATTTTCAACCAAACATAATGATTCATTTAAAAAGGAATATAAACTTGAAGACAAGCCTATCGTTCTTTTTGTCGGCAACCTGATTAAAAGGAAAAACGTTGATTCACTTCTCGAAGCCAAAAAGGTTGCAAACAGTGACTATTACCTGGTTGTTGTTGGGGACGGCCCTTTATTTAAAAAGCTCAGAAAGAAAGTTGAAGAGGAACACATTCGTGATGTGATATTTACAGGTTCCCGTGATGATGTGGAGGACATCATCCCGAGCTGTGATGTTTTGATTCTGCCGTCCTATTCTGAAAGCTTCGGTTTGGTATTGATTGAGGCATTGGCATGCGGCAAGCCGGTTATCGGAAGTGATGTTGGAGGAATTACTGAAATCATCACAGATGATGTTGGACTGCTGATTGATCCAACTAAGGTTTCTTCAATAGCTATGGCGGTCGATAGGATGGTCAATGATGAAAACTTAAGGCTGATTTTCTCAATGAATGCAAGAAACAGGGCATTGGATTTTTCCGTAGTTGATATTCCATATGAGGAGCTTAAACAATGAAAAAAACAGTAAGGTCTCCCGGTTCAGCAACAATAATCAATGCCATCGCCACAGGATTCGGTTCCGCATTCGGAATCGGTTTGGACATCAGATGTGAGGCAAAGTCAATTTCAAAGGGCATTGAATGTGCCAATGATGTTGGTGCAGACACAGGATTAATGGATTTGTGCGTTCAGAAGGTTTTTGGCCATTATAACATCAATTCTGATGAATTTGGAGTCAGTCTGAAGACAAAATCCAGCTTGCCTATGGCGTCAGGCCTTTCAAGCAGCAGCGCTTCGTCAAATGCCATTGTAAAAGTCACATCAGAAATTGTCGCAGAGGAATTTGATTTGAACCCTCTGAATGACTTGGAAATAATCAACATGGCTATTGATGCCTCTCTTGATGCGGGCGTTACAATCACCGGCTCTTTTGATGATGCAACCGCCTCATATTTTGGAGGGGTTGTTGTAACCGACAATAAAAATAGGAAATTCGTCATTAGGGAAAGGATGGAGGAACATGACATTTTGATTTACATGCCAAATTTCCATTCAAAATCCGGCGATTCGGATGTCGGACGCATGAAAGTTCTCTCTCCATTGGTTGAAACCGCATATGATTTTGCATCCAAAAAGGATTATTTCAAGGCAATCAACTTGAATGGTTTGATTTATGCATCCACATTAGGATTCAATTCAGCAATCGCTATTGATGCTCTGCAGGCGGGAGCATTTGCATCAGGCCTGTCAGGAACAGGTTCTGCCTTTTTTGCAGTTGTTGATGAAGATTCAACAGGTGATGTCCAGGATGTGTGGAGCAAATATGAAGGGCGAGTAATCGAAACCGCCGTTGACAATGATGGATGTTGTTTGCTGTAGTCAAATAGATTTTTACCATAATTTTAAAAATAAACATATAGTTTATATACTATGATTTTAATAAATTATATTATTATCAATTTGGTGATTTTTTGAAAAGTAATAATGACGAAATATCTTTTGAAAATGAAAAAGAAGCAAGAATACTTCTCGAAGAATCCAGAATGCGTATTGATGAAATTGATAATGAGTTATGTGATTTAATTTCCGAGAGAACTTCTCTTGCAAAGGGTATTGTCTTTTCTAAGCAATATCTTGGCATGCCTATTTATGATGAAAGTCGGGAAAAGGCAGTCCATGAGAAAATCGAGAAGTTGGCTAAGGAAAAGGATCTTGATGTTGTTATTATTGATCAAATCGTAAATATGCTAACAATTTTAAGTAAAAATGAGCAGAAAGAAATTTTAAGGAGGAATGTTGATGGGCAATATTAGAACTTCATTTGTTAAACGTTTAGCAAAAGAACTTATTGAAACTCATAAAGGTGTTTTCACTACTGATTTTGAAGAAAATAAAAAAGACTAAGCTTTTTTCATATTTTTTTACTCTTTTTTTATAAAACTCTTTTTTTTAATTTACTCTTTTTTAATTATCAATATCCATATTTTAATTAAAGTATATTAATACGATTAAATAGAGATATATATGAATATTTTGTTTAGTTGATATGCTGAACAAATTTTCTATGAATAGTTTTTAAGAAATAGGTGAACTTAATGGATTTGATAGTAGCAAAATTTGGTGGAACCTCGGTTGGTGACGGTTCCAGAATTAAAAAAGCGGCGCAGTCCGTAGTAAATGAGTATATGAAAGGGAATCAGGTAGTAGTTGTAGTTTCAGCAGTAAACAAGACTACCGATGAACTCATCGGGTTATCTGATGAGGCTGTTGGCACTAGTTTAACTGATAAACAGAAGGCAGAAATAATGGCCATGGGTGAACTGACTAGTGTTAGATTATTTTCAGCAACTATTGAATCTTTAGGAGTCAAGTCTGAATATATTGACCCATATCATGAATTATGGCCGATTGTAACAGATTCCAATTCCTTAGAGGCAAGCATTGATTTCAATACCACTACCAAAAAGGCGGAAGGAATTAAAAATCTTGTCAGCCAAGGAATCATACCTGTTGTTTGCGGATTTTTAGGCCAGGGTCCAAGCGGTGAAGTCACCACCCTGGGAAGGGGTGGAAGCGACATTACAGCATTCCTTCTTGGGCACTGTCTGGATGCATCTGAAGTTGTCATCGTCACAGATGTTGAAGGTGTGATGTCAACCGATCCGAACAAAATTGAAGAGGCTCAACTGCTTGATGAAATTTCAGTTGAGGAAATGAGGGATTTGGCCACTCATGGAGCGCAGGTCCTGCATCCTCATGCATTAAAATATAAAGATCCATCCATTTCTGCAAAAATTATCAATTTCGCTCATGGAGACCTGTCTTCAAAGGGAACACGTATTGTAGGCCCTTTTGAGGGAGACATGTTGAAGTGTGTAACTATGTATAATAACCCTATTTCACTTATAGCCATTGTTGGTGAGGCAATGCTTAAAAAAACCGGATTGATTGCTCAGTTATCCGGAAGCCTGGCTGAATCAGACATTAACATTTTTGGCATTTCAGCAGGTCAGAATTCAATTACAACATTTGTAGATAAATCCGATTCCAACAAGGCATATCATTTATTGCATCAGGTTGTTGTGGACACTGATGTATTGAGTTCTCTATCATTGGGAAGAGACACAGCTATGATTACATTTGTAAGCCCGGATATTATTGACACTCCGGGAATAATTTCAGATATTACAGAACCACTCAGAAAAAATGAAATCAATATTGTCGAGATTATTTCATCACAAACAGCAATCGTATTATTTGTCAACTGGGAAGATGGTGAAAAAGCACGTGAATTAATTAAAGAGGTTTTAGAATGAATTTTGAAGGAACATATGTTGCAATGGTAACACCATTCACAAAAGATAAGAAAATTGATGAAGAAGGTTTTAGATCAAATATAAACTATCTAATCGAAAAGGGCGTATCAGGTTTGGTCGGTGCAGGTACCACCGGTGAATCTGCTACAGTAAACCATGAAGAGCATCAGGAAATCATCGATATTCTCGTTGATGAGGTCGACGGAAGAGTCGAAACTATAGCCGGAACCGGAAGTAATGCAACTTCAGAAGCTATTTCTTTAACCCAATATGCAGTTGATGCGGGTGCAGATGCAGCATTGTTGATCACTCCATATTACAACAAACCGCAACAGCATGCAGTTATTGAACATTACAGGTCTGTTGCCGAAGCTGCAGACATTCCTATTGTGGCTTATAACGTACCGTCCCGTACCGGACTCAATATGGATGTTGACACTATCGTGGAACTGGCAAAGATTGATGGAATTGATGCTGTTAAAGAAGCCAGCGGAAGTGTGGACAAGGTTTCAGACATTTACAGGGCACTTACTCATGAAGGGCTTGAAGATGAATTCAACATCCTTTCAGGTGAAGACTCATTGACATTGCCTCTCATGGCAGTCGGTGCAACAGGTGTAATTTCCGCTTCTGCAAATATAGATACAAGAAGAATGGTATTGATGGTTGACAGCATCTTGAATGATGATTATACAAGAGCTATGGAACTTCACTATGAAATGGTCGAATTGATTAGGGCACTTTTCATTGAAACCAATCCGGTTCCTGTTAAAACTGCAATGAACCTTATGGGATTGCCTTCAGGACCTTTAAGACAGCCATTGGCTGAAATGAAACCGGAAAACCTTGAAGTTCTTAAAAAAGCATTAAAAGATTCTGAATTAATATAAATAGGTAATAATATGATTAAAGTAGCAGTGACTGGAGCTGCAGGAAGAATGGGCTCCGGAATTATTAGGAAAATCACAGAACAAGACGATATGGAAGTAGTTGCGGCTATTGAAATGCCAAACACTCCTTTAGCAGGTAAAGATGCAGGTCTTCAGGCCGGAATCGATGAACTTGGAGTTGAAATTACTGGCTCTGAAAAATTGGAAGAAACCTTGAAGGCTTCAAAACCTGATGTGTTGGTTGATTTCACAATCGCACATGCGGCTGTGGAAACAATTAAAACCGCAACATCATGTGGAGTTGGAGTAGTTGTTGGAACTACCGGGTTCAGCGATGAACAGATGCAGTCAAACATTCAGAATGTCAAGGATAACAATGTTCCTGCAGTAATCTCATCAAACATGGCTATTGGAGTAAACGTATTCTTCAATACTTTAAAGAAACTGGCTCCATTGTTATATGATTTTGATATTGAAATTATTGAAGCTCACCACAATCAGAAAAAGGATGCACCGTCAGGAACAGCTATGACTGCCTTTGAAGTAATAGCTGAAGAGCTTGGCCGTGACACTGAAGAGGTTGGAGTTTACGGAAGACACGGTTTGGTCGGAAAAAGAACTCCTGAAGAAATTGGTGTTCATGCTATCCGTGGTGGAGACATCGTTGGAGACCACACCGTAATGTTTGTGGGTGATGGTGAAAGAATAGAGCTCAAACACCAGGCACATACAAGGGAAGTATTTATTGCCGGTGTAATCAGGGCTATCAGATACATTCCAAATGCTGAAAAAGGTATTGTCAGCAGTATGAATGATGTTTTAGGATTAGAATAGGTGTTAAATATGGTAAATGTAGGAGTACTTGGCGCAACTGGAATGGTTGGCCAAAGGTTTATTCAATTGCTTGAAAATCATCCTGATTTTAAAGTGACTGCACTTGCTGCTTCTTCAAGATCTGCAGGTAAAAGATATGAGGATGCCACAACTTGGTATATGGATAATGAAATGCCGGAATCAGTAAAGGATATTGAAGTTATTGAAACTGATCCTAAGGCTATGGATGATGATGTGGATATCGTATTTTCATCTCTCCCTGCTGATTTTGCGCTTACTGTTGAAAAGGAATATGCTAAGGATTATGTTGTTGCAAGTAATGCCAGTGCACACAGGATGAAGAAAAACATTCCATTGGTGATTCCTGAAGTCAATCCTGAATGTTTAGACATGATAGATGCTCAGCAAAAGGAAAATGACTGGGACGGATTCATTGTAACCAATCCAAATTGTTCAACTATTGCGCTTGCGTTAACATTAAAACCTATTGTTGATAATTTTGATGTTAAATCAGTTAGGGTATCAACCATGCAAGCGGTGTCCGGTGCAGGTTATAACGGCGTTCCATCAATGGCTATTGTTGATAATCTTGTTCCTTACATTGGTGGGGAAGAAGAAAAAATGGAAAGCGAATCATTATATTTGCTGGGTAAATATGACGGTAATGATGTAGTCAATGCAGATTTCAAATTAAGTGCGTCATGTCATCGGGTGCCTGTTATTGATGGTCATACTGAAGCGGTATTTATTGAGTTGGCTGATGATTTTGACATTGCCGATGTCGGTGATAAAATGTCAAACTTTAAAGGTTTGCCACAAGAGTTGAATTTATTCTCAGCTCCTGAAAATCCGGTTATTGTTAAAGAAGAATCTGACAGGCCACAACCAAGAATGGACAGAAATGCAAGTAATGGTATGGCTGTAACTGTTGGCAGACTCAGAAAAGATGCTGCATTCGACAACAGTTTCAAATATGTTTTAGTTGGTCACAATACTATTCGTGGTGCGGCTGGAGCATCAATATTGAATGCTGAATTAATAAATGATAAAATACTCTAATTTTATCCATTTATTTTTCTTATTTTTTTTAATTTTTACTGATTTTTCTATTTGTTTTCTATATGTTTTTTGTTTTATTTTTTAGTTAATTTAAGGGTTTAATTTAAATAGTATAAAAGAAATATTTTATATCAAGGAATTATATTGTACAATATATCGGAGTTTTCAAATTAATAAAAAATTAATAATTTGAAATCGATATTGGGATAAAATGTTAACTAAGGGATAGAATGGAAATAGGAATTGATGCTGAAAAAGATACGCTACAATCTTTAATTCGGTCTTGCCTATTAGAGCTTAATCAACTGAAATATGAATTAACTGAGCTTGAAGTGGAACGAGCAAACGATAACACTCCCCAAAGGATAAAAGAACTCGAACAAGATATTGTAGATAAGGAAAAAGAAGTTTCTGTTATTAAATTTAAAGCTGAAGACGAAATAAATCTTTTGAAAAAAGAGATGCAGGAGAAAGATATTCTAATCAAGAATCAGGAAGACAGGATCTATGAACTTGATTATGTGAATAATTCTCTTGATGATATTAAAGAATATTTTGCAGAGCAACTTCGTGACTATAAGAAAAAAGAGTTGTCTGATGTTAATGAAAGATTAAATGAGTCTTACAAAAGCATTGCAGAAAAAGAAGCCCAAATTAATACTCTTTCTAGGACTATTGATGAATATAAAATCAAAGTGCTCAAATTGGAGAATGACGTTGAATCACAGGCTCAGATATTGGAACTTGAAAAGGAGATTGAGCTTAAGAATAATGAGATTCGCATTAAGGAAAGTGAAATTGAACAGATTAACGCTGAGTTAGACATTTTAAAACAGCAAACAATTCCTAAAGATGAATATATATCCCTTCAAACTCAATTCGAATCTGAACTCAATGCGATGAACGTCGAGATTGATAATTTAAGAAAAGACACTATCCCTAAAGTGGAGTACGATAATCTCCAGTCCAAATTTGATTCCGAAATTAAGAGCTTGGATGGTCAAATTGCGAATCTGAAAGAAAGTACCGTTCCTAAAGATGATTATTTTTCACTCAAATCCAGATTTGACAATGAAATTGATGCAAGAGACAGTGAAATTAAATATTTAAGAGAAAGATCTATCCCTAAAGAAGATTATGTAAATCTTCAGAATCAATTGCAAACTGAGCTCAATGCCCGTGAAAGTGAACTTCGTTACTTGAAGGAACAAACCATTTCACGTGAAGAGTACTTGAAACTTAAAAATGAGCTTCAAAGAAAAGACGATAAGATTAAAAGATTAGAAGAAATCAATGCTTTCTTCAATGAATTGCAGGAAGAGCAGGAAGCTTATGAAACTCAAGAGACCACTCCTCCATTCAGGTTGGAGAAAAAACAAGGTAGATAATTCTGCCTAATCTCTTCTTTATTTTTTTAATTAATTTTCGTGTCAACATCTATCTATCCTAATATTATTCCCAGATTTCATGACCAACATTTCATTTAGTTGATTTTCCAATTGATGATTTCACATGTTTGAGAGCAACTTTCAATATTATCAAGGGGTATTTTGATATTTGAGGAGGATGTTTTCATTGAATTTTCCCCTTCGAATCTTTTTCTTACTTGAATTTACTTTATACCACAAAGTATTTATATAACCTCAAACTCATGTATTAAGTAGAAAGGTTTTGTCAACACTAAAACTTATTTTCTCATGTTGATATTATAAAAACTGATCTAATTATTTAAAAATTAAAAAAGGTGATTATTTATGGCACAAGGACAACCAATTTTTATTTTACCTGAAGGTACTAACAGGTCTGTCGGCAGAGATGCTCAAAGAAATAACATTTTAGCTGGTAAAGTATTAGCTGAAACTGTAAGAACTACTTTAGGTCCAAAAGGAATGGACAAAATGTTAGTTGATGGACTCGGAGACATTGTAGTAACCAACGACGGTGTAACTATCTTAAAAGAAATGGATATTGAACACCCAGCAGCAAAAATGCTCGTGGAAGTAGCAAAAACCCAAGAAGACGAAGTCGGTGACGGAACTACTACTGCAGTAATCATTGCTGGAGAATTATTGAAAAAATCCGAAGGATTATTAGATTCTGACATTCACCCAACTATCATTGCTATGGGATACAGAAAAGCAGCAGAAAAAGCACAAGAAATCTTAGATGAAATTGCAATCGATGATGTCGATTCCGAAATTTTACTCAAAGTGGCTATGACTGCTATGACAGGTAAAGGAACCGAAGCTGCACGTGAACCATTAGCAAAATTAATCGTAGATGCTGTAGAAGCTGTAGCTGAAGAAGACGGCAGTGTCGACACTGACAACATCAAAATCGAGAAAAAAGATGGAGCAGTTGTTGAAGAATCCAACTTAGTTGAAGGTGTAATTGTAGACAAAGAAAGAGTACACCCAGGTATGCCAGCTGAAATCAAAGATGCAAAAATCGCATTAATCAACACTCCATTAGAAGTTAAAGAAACCGAAATGGATGCTGAAATCACTATTACCGATCCTGCTCAAATGCAAGCATTCATCGAACAAGAAGAAAAAATGGTCAAAGACATGGTCAACAAAATCGTTGATGCTGGAGCAAACGTATTATTCGCACAAAAAGGTATCGATGACTTAGCACAACACTACTTATCCAAAGCAGGTGTTTTAGCTGTAAGAAGAGTTAAAAAATCAGACATCGAAAAATTATCCAGAGCAACCGGCGCTAACGTCATCACCAACTTAGATGACTTAACCGCTGACGATTTAGGTATTGCTGGAACCGTAGAAGAAAGAAAAATCTCCGGTGAAGAAATGATTTTCGTAGAAGAATGTTCCGGTGCAAAATCCGTAACCTTATTCGTAAGAGGAAGTACCAAACACATTGTTGACGAAATCGTAAGAGCTATCGAAGATGCAATCGGTGTTGTAGCAGCTACCGTAGAAGACGACAAAGTTGTCGCTGGTGGAGGAGCTCCTGAAATCGCAATGGCTAAAAAACTCAAAGACTATGCTGAATCCATTTCCGGCAGAGAACAATTAGCTGTAAACGCATTTGCAGAAGCTTTAGAAATCGTACCAAAAACCTTAGCTGAAAACGCAGGTTTAGACAGCATCGACTCATTAGTGGACTTAAGAGCTGCACAAGAAGAATCCTTCTACATGGGATTAGATGTATTCACTGGTGAAGTAGCAGACATGAAAGAAGCTGGAGTTATTGAACCTAAACGTGTCAAAAAACAAGCTATCCAATCTGCTTCCGAAGCAGCTGAAATGATTTTAAGAATCGATGATGTAATCGCATCCACAAAAGGCCCTGAAGACATGGGTATGGACCCATCCATGGCTGGTGGAATGCCTCCAATGATGTAAATTCTTTTACATCACTCTTTTTTATTTTTTTTCATGTATTCAAATCGACTTATTTTTAAAACATCAAACAATGATGAAGTTTTTTACTTGAATGACACTATTTTAATTAATTTTGGCGTTAATCGCAATGGAATTTCAACATCCAAGCTCAATGCTGGAACAAATGACTTATACAAATCTGTTTTTAATCAGCATTTATCACAGGAAAAGATTGATTATCTGGAAACTCATGACATCAGCGATTATCTGATCAATGAATGTGAATCATTAAACATTGACCATAACCATTCCACTGGCCTAATCACGTTTGCAGATATGAAGAACACAAGCATTGTTTCAAAGAAATTCAAAAATATTGAAGTGACTGCCTTGGCTACTGCAGGCGTTAGAACAAATGCCTCAAGGGCAGGAGATCCCTCTTCCTATTGGGAAGATAATGGGAAGTTTCACTTTGGGACAATAAACATCATACTTTTGACAAACGTATTTTTGGATGAATCGACATTAACCGAAGCGCTGATGACAGTGACTGAAGCGAAAACAGTAGCATTAAACAATTTAAGGATTCCTTCCCAATATTCAAATGGGTATGCAACCGGAACGGGAACTGATGGGGTGGCAATATTCTCAAATGCAGATTCACACAATAATCTAACTAATGCAGGTAAACATTCCAAGCTGGGGGAATTGATTGGAAAGGCGGTCATCGAAGCGATTCCTAAGGCCATAAAAAAACAGGTTTGGATTACTAACAGTTCTCAGTCAAATGTTTTGGTTCGTCTTAATAGGTATTCTTTAGATATAAATGAGTTTTATGATAATTTGGATTGCGATAAATTTGAATTCATCAGACAGTTGAGGATTGATGCAAGAAAACAGGATAACGTTGCAATAACAACATCAATCTTAAACTTGATAGATGAAGTGGACAATAATCTGGTTGAAAAACAGGATGCTTATGAGTTGGCGAT
Organism: uncultured Methanobrevibacter sp.; assembly: GCA_900320515.1. Lineage (GTDB taxonomy): Archaea > Methanobacteriota > Methanobacteria > Methanobacteriales > Methanobacteriaceae > Methanocatella. The sequence goes on from ONSJ01000004.1 coordinate 99,673, forward strand.
AAAATTAAAAGAAAAAAGTAATAGTTATCCAATAAGGGCATTATTGGAATATTGGATTAACCATTTCATTCATTAGAGTTGAATTCTATAAGTTCGCCGTTTTCCTGAACAATTTTTGCAATTGCCTCTTCAGCGGAATTTAATTTGTCATTGCATACTTTTACAAGTTGCATTGCTTTGTTGAATTCGTCAATTGCATCGTCCAATGGGACATCTCCATTTTCTAATCTGTTCACGATTTCCTCTAATTTTTCTAAACTTTCTTCAAAACTTAAATCTTGCATTATATCACCTTTGTATTTACAGTTCCGTCATCAAATTCAATATCAAGTTCATCTCCGGAGCTAACTTCCTTTGCTGAAGAAATTACTTTGTCTCCAGATTTGGTCATTGTGTATCCTCTTTTCAGTGTTAAAAGTGGATTTAAAACTTCTAGTTTGTTAATATTTTTTAAGCATGCTTCTTTTTTTGGTTTTATTATTTCCTCAGGCTTTTTTAAAACAATGGAGTTTTCTAGTTTAAATAGCCTATTTTTATTCTGTGAAATTATGCTTTTGGATGTAAAGTCTAATTTGTTAATCAGATTGTCCAAATGCATTCCCTTAATTTCGTAGATGGATTCCGGATTTTTCAAAACATTCTTTTGGGAAATGTTTTCCAATCGGGTCCTATTTTCAAATAATTTGTTTTCAATGCTCATGTTGAGTCTATTGGAAAGCTGGTTGACATTGTTTTTGACCTCATGGATATTCGGAACAGCAAATTCCGCTGCGGCTGTCGGTGTAGGAGCTCTTTTATCTGCTACAAAATCAGATATTGTGTAATCTGTTTCATGACCTACGGCACTTATGACAGGGATTTTACAATCATAAATTGCACGGGCCACAATCTCTTCGTTGAAAGGCCATAAATCTTCAATGCTTCCTCCTCCACGACCTACAATGAGTGTGTCTATATCATATTCTTGAGCATTTTTAATTTGTCTTACTATTTGTGGAGCGGCCATGTTGCCCTGAACCAATGTTGAAAATAATAGTATTTCACAAATCGGATATCTTCTTCGGACTGTGGTGATTATGTCTTTTATGACGGCTCCGGTCTGAGCGGTCACCACTCCAATTCTTTTAGGATACTTCGGTATTTCTATTTTATGAGCATCATCAAATATTCCTTCTCTTTCGAGATCCTTTTTTAGCTGTTCATATTTGGCATATAGGATTCCTATTCCGTCTTCAGTAATTTTAGTGACATATAACTGGTATTTTCCATCCTTTTCGTAAACTTCAATTTTACCTTTAACAATAACCTTCATGCCGTCTTTGGGTTCAAAGGTGAGGGATCTGTTTTTGTAAAATTTAAAGAACACTGCAGGAATCTGCGAATCCTCGTCTTTTAAAGTGAAATAGCTGTGCCCACTTGGATAAGTCTTATAATTGGAAATTTCACCTTTAACATAAATATTTTTCAGATTCGGATCTCCTTTAAACTTCTTATTGAGATAAGAATTAATTTCCGATACGCTGAAAGTTTTCTCTTCCATATGTTCACCTTGAAATCAATATTGTTAGTATATTGTTACTATTTAATACAATTTTGCTTTTTCGGCTCGTTTTTTAGAAACAATTAATTAATATTAAAAACTATGTAATATTAAAAGGTGTTTTTTATGAGAATAAGAGATGAATTATTTGGAAAAGAAGTTCTCGATGCAGACATTCAGATTGTCGGCAAGGTTTCTGATGTTATCTTGGATAAGGATACATATGAAATCACTGATTTGGTACTTAAAAAAACCGGATTTTCTGAACAAATCAAAGCTAGTGAAAATCTGGTTCCGATGGAGCTGGTTAAGGTCATCGGTGATAAAATTTTACTTAAAGGCGAAGATGATTTATAATGATTTCAAAAGAGCATTTAATTGAATTGTTAAAGGAAAATGAAGTATTTCTTGAAGGCGATTTTACATTATCTTCCGGAAAGAAAAGCAATTACTACATCAATATGAAAAAGGCAATAACCGAGCCTGAAATATTGTCCACCATTTCAAAACTGATTACAGAAAAAATTAAGGATGAAAACATTGATAAAGTTGCAGGGCCTGCTTTAGGTGCAGTTCCAATTGCCACAGCTGTTTCATTGGAATCCAAACTTCCTTTGTTGATGATTCGGAAGGAAAAGAAAGGCTACGGCACATCCAAATTAATTGAAGGTGAATTAAACCCTGATGATAATGTCATTGTGGTTGAAGATGTTTCCACTACTGGAGGATCACTTCTAAAGGCAATAAAAGCTATTCAGGAAAATGGCGGTAAGGTTGTCAGGGCATTTGTTGTGGTTGACAGACAGGAAGGTGCTATTGAAGCGTTTGAAAAAGAAGGAATAACCTTAGAACCTTTAATAACTGTCAATGAATTTTTTGATTAAAAAAATGATGAAAAAATTTCATCATTTGTTTACATGATGAACAAAATGTGGAAGTTCATCAATTATTAAGCTCAATGCTGTTTTTACAGCATTTGGAGATCCGGGCATGGAAAATATCAGTGTCTTTTTGTAAACTCCGGCTGTTGCTCTTGAAAGAAGGGCGCCAGCACCGATTTCCTCATAAGACTTGAATCTGAACAGTTCTCCAAACCCGTCTATTTTTTTTTCGAAAAGTGATTCCACTGTTTCAACAGTTATATCTCTGGCATCCAGACCTGTGCCTCCTGTTGTCAGAATCACGTCAATACCTTCATTAATCATTTTATTTATGGTATCGGTTAATTCATCCTTTTCATCAGGAATTAGGCTTTTAGCTTTCAGAGTGTATCTTGATTCGATTTCTTCAGAGATTATTTTGCCTGACAAATCCAATTTTTCAGATTTTCTGCTATCGCTAAGAGTTATTATTCCACAGGTAATGTCATCAGAGGATATTTTTTTGTGCTGCTCAGTAGTTTCACTTTTCATATAAATTCTCCACTTAATTTATCTGTTTAGAAGATATTTTTTTAATAGTCTATATTCTTTTTGTATATTATTAAATTTTTCACTTGGATAGTAGAAGACACTTTTTTCAAAACGTTCTGCTGTAATGTAGTCATGTGCGCACATAATTTTTATGTGATAGTTAATCGTATTGTAATCTAGTCCTAATTGTTTTGCTAGTTGATTTCTGTTGTATGGCTTTTCAAGGATCAAATCCAGAATTAAAATGCTGGTTTTTCCACCTTCTCTTCCTACTAAAAAATTCAACAGTTCTTTGTCTTTTATTTCAAATAAATCCCAACTTGACAAAGTTTCTTGTACACTTGTCATTTTTCTCCTCCTTTATTTTTTATAGGTATTATCTAATATCTTTGCCCATTTTATCGCATTTTTATCTTTTGCGATTAAAATCTGGGAATCATCATAGTGACCGTCCTTAAAGAATAGCGTCAGTGCCATGAAATCTTCGCTGTATGTTAGAAAGACTTTCAATTTTCTTTCAACACATTCGATTTTCACTTTTTTATTATTGACCAGTTCTTTTTTAAGCATCTCATTTTCTTCAATTGAATTTAAAATTTCTTCACTAACTATCAACTCCAATTTTTTCAATTTTTTACCATTCAAAAGCTTGATTAAATGTTTAAAATGATTTTCTGAATAAATCGGAAAGATTATTTTTAATTTTTTTGCCTTTGAAATCAATTTGATATAGGTATTGAATGCATTTGACAAATCGCTTGTTGTTGAAGCGACATATTCTGCATCTTTTAAAAGATAAACGTCTTTCAGCACATCATCAGGTATTCCATCCAGATCATGACTATTCCAGAACAGCTTATTTTTGTTGATGGCGTACCAGTTCTCAATGAGCTTCACCATATTTGTTGTCAATAAAAAACCATTGGATGTCAGTTCATAATACTTTTGAACTTTCCTGATTAGGTTTATGGTTTCCAACTCCTTCAATCCATGCAATATTGTTGCGGAAGGTTTTTTCAACTCATTCCTTAATTCATCTAAGTTTTTAGGACCGTCATATATTGCCAAAAGCAGCTTTGATCTCATGCCGGAGGTCAGTATGTATTTGACGCCGCTGAACTCTTTTGCCAATTCTTTTTTAGCTTCTGCAGTGCTCATTCTTTCACCTGTTTTTTTATGTGGTTAAATAATTCTTCTGCCCATTCATGGGATTGCTCGTCATTGGAAACGAGGACCCTGTTTTGGTCGAAGCTGCCGTCATTTTTAAATAGTCCTAAACTCATGTTTTCATCACATATGGTTAAATATAAATTCAAATCATTTTTAAAGCTGTAGACCTTTAGTTTTTTATACCTAAGGGCTTTTCTTCTCACGTTATCATTGACACGAAAGAGAAGTTCCTTGAATATGCTTTTTGGAACAATCAGCTCCACTGTTCCATTGTTTTTCAAAATGCCTTCAATCAGGTTAGGGTATTCCGGATGAAGATATGGAAATATTGCCTTGATGTTTTTTGAATTCATTATCTGATTTTTGATGGTGTTGTGGGTTTTGTAGATGTCAATTGGTGTTGTTTCGATCAGTTCGGAGTTTTTTAAATCAGTGATTCTTTTGATTGATGTGATGCTCAGCTGATTTAGATTATGCTTGTTCCAGAAGGAATCATAGTCATTTACCAGTTCAACGCTGTTTTTAAAGTCCATCAGTGTTTTGTAGTACACTTGTGTCATTGGATTTATGTAGTACTTATTTTCGACTTTGGTTATGTAGTTGTGATTTTCTAATTTGCCAATATTACTTGAAACGGAGCTATAAGCAATATTTGTCTTTTTGACAAGTCCTCGAACATTGTCGGGATGTTTGTCCAATTCATTTAGAATTTTTAATCTGATTTCGGATTTTGCAAGAAATTTAATATCATTGTCGATGTTGTTTGAGGTATCCATATTTTGACTCTCCAAAAGTTAATTTTAGAAATTCTCACGAAATTTCTCGTTAATTTTAATTTAGTCGTTCGAATTTAAATAACTTTTTCAAAATATGTCCCAAATTTCTTCAAATATTATTCTAATGATTTTCCAATGTTTTTCAGAACTTATTCCAAATTTCTTCGGTATTTGTTCGGAAGTTGTTCCAACTTTATTCACAACTTGTTCCAAACTTCTTCCAAATTTATTCCAAATTTATTCCAAATCAATTCAAAACATGTTTTTGGGATTTGAATACTAAAGGCATATTTTCGGATAGCTAAGTTTTATTAATTTATAAATCCAAATATAACCTCATGGAAATTACTTATGTACTGGATGCATCAGCTTTTATTAATGGTTTTAAAATTATCTCCAATAATAATTTCACAGTTCCAGAAATTACCCAAGAAATTAAAGACTTTAAGTCCAGATTAACTTTTGACATGGCACTTGAAGAAGGCAGGTTATGTATACAAGATGTGCCTTATGAATATATATCTCGTGTCAATGATATTATATCTGTCTCAGGTGATATTTTAAGGTTATCCATTCCTGACAAAAAATTAATTTCACTTGCATATATGCTGCGTGAAAAGGGGCATGACGTTAAGGTAATCAGCGATGACTATACTATTCAGAATACCTTGAAAATCATGGAAATTCCCTATTCTGGAGTAATTACTGAAGGAATTAAGGGAATATATAATTGGAAAAAAATCTGTGAAGGATGTAAAAGGGAATACGATGAGGATTATCCATTTGACGACTGTGAAATATGTGGGTCTCGAATTTTCAAAAAAAGGATTAAGGTGGACAAATGAGGATTGGTGTTGTGGTTCATGGTCCGAATATTATTGATTCTGGATATGCTTTAGATTTAATCGAATTGCTTAAGACTTACGGAGAGGTGTCTGCCAGACTCGGCGGGACAATGGGTCGAACTGCGGTGATTGACGCTAATTTGGAAGGTGTCATTGACATTTCACGCAAACTGGTGCCAAGCGATTCTTTAAAGTTATTTTATGATGAGCGTGTTGATGTTATATTCCTGCTTAATTATGGAAAATCTGATGTGACAGGTCAGGTTTTCGGTTATAAGGTTTATAATCATTTCGTCGGCAAGATTCCTGAAAATGATGTTCCTGTGATTCAAATTGAGCGTCCTGGTGAAAGGGATGGCAGCGTCATTGCATGGAATAATGATTTGGAAATTGCTCGTGACTTGTCTCAAAAACTAAATTTGGACATTGTAACTCCAGATGAGGTTTATGATAATCACATCAGGCAGGATGATGCGGGATTCAATCAAAGAATCGTTCATGGAGTAAGTCCCGGTGAAAATATCATGGTAAACAGCGTTGTCATCGGAAAAACAAACTCTGACAAGTTGACATTGATTGCAAGGGACAATCATATTGTTGATATTGTAGGGGGAGAACTTAAAAGCCACGGTTTGGAAAAGCTCGGTGAAGTCGACCTTGAAAGCGCAATCATCAAGACTGGCCTTTTAAGGCATGCAAAAGTAACTCCGAGAGTCCTTTCCAACAGAAAGCCTGATGATTTCATTGTCTCATTTCTTGATCATGCCGGTGAAGATGTCTACAAGTTCAGAAATTCCAGTCTTGTCATAACTGTCGGCGATGATACAACATTGATTTCCTCTGACATTTTATACAGGTTCGATATACCTGTAATCGGAATAACTGATGGTGATTTGGATAAGGTTGTGGAAGATGGATTCAAGGTTAAGGATTCCATAATCTTTGAGGTTGAAAGCGGTTTTGATGACATCATCGGACAAAATGTTAAAAGGGAAATTTTTCACGGCAAACAGGAATCATATGATTTTACAGATATTGACGGCGTAAAGGTAGAAGTTGAAGAAATTATAAAAAATATTAATTGTAAATATAAAATTAATTATATTAACTAAACTGGAAGTGTAAAATTGGATTTTAATAATCTCGTACGAGAAATTCAAGAATTTAAAGGAGTCACCCGTAAAAGCTCAATAGATAATGTAATATCTCTTCTGAAGGAATCATATAATGTTTCAGGAGATGTTGTAATAGATATTGGGGATGACGCTTCAGCCATTGATATCGGAAACAATCAGGTAATGCTTATTGCTGCAGACGGCATATGGGGAGACATCATGAATGTAAACCCCTATTGGGCAGGATACTGTTCAGTGCTTGTGAATGTAAATGACATTGCAGCAATGGGAGGAAAGCCATTGGCAATGGTTAACATAATGTCAATAAGCAATGATGATATCTATGAAGATTTATTGAAAGGGATAAAAGACGGATGCCTTAAGTTTGGTGTTCCGATGGTTGGAGGCCACCTGCATCCCGACGGTGATGTTGATTCTTTGGGTGTTGCAATTGTAGGAATCGCACAGAAGGATAAAATCATAACAAGTTTTGGAGCTGAAGTCGGAGATAAGATAATTGTTGCAATTGACCTTGACGGCAAGCCTCATGAAATGTTCAGCCTGAACTGGGATACAACATATGATAAGGATGCCCAGCTGGTTCGTGACCAGATTACTGCAGTACAATACCTAGCTGAGAATGATTATATCAAATCCGGAAAGGACATTTCCAATCCTGGAATATTGGGAACTCTGGAAATGCTTTTGGAAACTTCCAAAAAAGGAGCCGTCGTTAATTTGGAAGACATTCCGAAAAATGAAAGTATGGAATGGGTTGACTGGCTTAGATCCTATCCGGGTTCCGGTTTTGTGTTTACAGCTTCACAGGAATACTGCGAATACATCAAGGAGTATCTGTCAAGATTTTCAATTGAGGCGGAAGTGGTCGGTGAAGTCACAGACTCAAATTGCCTTTATTTGAATTATGAAGGCCAACAGGCGGAAGTGTTCAATCAGGAAAAAAATCCGGTTTTCATTTTCAGGTGAGTGTATAGCATGGATGTTGGAAAGATCATTTTAAACTCCTTTAAATATCCTTTAAGAAACATTGCCAAATTGCCGATTCTTTTTATCTTATTCATTTTAATAGCTATTGTCCCGATTGGCATGGTTATGGATAATAAGTATCTGATGTTTATTGGATTAATTGGATTTTTTCTATTTATTCTTATTGTGCCGGGATATATGTTGTCAATTGTTAAAACAGGTTCAATAGGGTCTTCTGCTTTTCCTTCATTTAATCTGACGAATACAGTCTATGATTCGATTAGGGTATTATGCTTAAGAATGGTTTATATGATTGTTCCGGCGGTCATGTTTTTTGGTGTTTTGGCTTTATTGGGTCCGACAAGCGTTGATTTGCTTCGTAACTTCCAGATTCATACATTTATAGCAACTCTCGGATTGATGGTCCTGCTTATTGTATTCACATATTTGCTCTTTGAGTTTTTCCTGTTTTTCGCCAAGGCCAGACTTGCTTTTTTCAATAGCTTGTCCGAAGCTTTAAAGATTAATAAGGTAATCGGAGATATCCTAAACATCGGAATATTCAATATCATTAAATGGCTGATACTCATGGTGATTCTCATTGGTGTCATTTCATTTGTCGCATCATTTGTGCTGTCTATTCCTTATGTTGGATTTTTAATCTATATAGGCATTATCATTCCAGTGATTGAAAGTATAAGTAATTATTCCGTTGGACTGGTGTATTCCAATATTGCCAGAAATAATCTTAATGATTTAAGAAGATTGCAAAGGGAAATGCAATTCTAAAAAAAAATGAAAATTAAGGATTGCATGCCTTGCATGGCACATATCCTTGTGAAACTGCGTCATTTCTATTATTGAAATATACTCTGTTGTGTTCAGAGGTTTTTTGACCCCATTTGCAGCTTGATTCATGGAATTTGCCCGAATTTGAGTTGCCGATATAACTTCCTGAATCGCTGGAACTTGAAAACTTGTCCGAGTGGGTATTGCTGTATGTGTTATACGAATCGGAAGTGTGGGTATTGCTGTTTGCCCAGTGATAAGGGTAGAACTCGCTAGGAGGTATGTACATTATCTCTGCGAGGCCCTCTTTTAGAAGCATTTCATTAACGTTTTTTCCATCAACGATAACGACAGCCAATGTACGCCCATATTTGTCTGAGTGTTTGGAGTCATCAATGTCCAATCCTACTTTTTTGTTTAGGCATAATTTTTGAACAAAGTTTTTGGATGTAATATATCCTGTAACTCCTCTTTCAGGTGTGTTAACGCCAACAAAACGCACCTTTTTGCCATTGTCCAGATATATTGTATCTCCATCGACAACATGTGTACAGACTCCGCTTTCCTCAACATGACAGTCTGTTTTTGAGTATTTGTTTAAAATGTCTGATGCAGACATGTCGGAGTACTTTGTACTTGGAATATTGTGTGAAAAGCCGGTTCCGGTGTATGCGCTGGCAATTGATATTGCCCCTGCGGCAATAACCAAAATAATCAGCAAAGAAAAGATATGTTTTTTATTGATTTGCATAAATTTCCCTCCATTAATATATATTGTTATAATTTTGTGTTAATATAATTTTCCAATATCAAATAAATAATTATTTTATAGTAAAACATCAAATATATATAATATTAAAAATTCTTATTGGAGATTGTATGTTAATTAAAATTAATGGAGAAGAAGTGGAAGTGGCAGATGCTTCAACAATTCAGGACGTGATTGCTGAAACAAATGCTCCTTATACTCCAGGAAGTATTATTTGCTTAATAAAAGGTAAAAAGGAACTTGAAAAGAATATTAGCAAGTATAAAATTAAAACAAACAAGGGTTCAATAATAATTCAGTTAGACGAATCAGAGGAGGCAAAACCTCTTGTTGATGTTTGGAAAAATCAATATGAGGACTTTGTTGATTTGGATATCCGTTGGTCAACTCCAACAGAAGTGGCTGTAGGGCCTATCGTGACTGATTTGGAACCTACTCATGATGAATATAAATATTTTGAAGGGGATGTTGTTTTAAGTTTATCTAGTTTTAGTAATGAGTCTACTCATTTGATAATGCTTAAGGAAAACACTACAAATGTTTATGGTGTGCCCCCATATAATAAGGGTATTTTTGCCCGCATTATCGGAGGTAAAAAGACACTGGATAATTTGACGGATGATGATAGGGTAACAGGCATAGAACCGATTATCGAGAGAAGCACAACAACTGACAGTGCTTCAGTATCAGACTTAAGCACAGTTCTACAGGAGGGCAATGAATTATTTACTTATATTTCATTCGAAATCGATGAGGATTCTCCGGTTTGTGTAGAACATCTATTTTCACTTATTAAAGATGGTAGAATTAAAGTTTCATATGATAGCGAATCATTCATTGGTTTTTATGACTTGGCAGGAATAATTAAACCTAAAGAAGATACTACCTTGAGAAATAGAGGAACTATCACCGTTAGGAATAATGGTGTGGGTGTAGGAAAATTATATATTTATCGTGAAAACAGAGTTTTAACTCCAAATCATACCACTGTTGGTCGTATCGTAAATGGTATGGAGATTATTGACATTGCAAAAGAAAATGATTTCATCACTGTTAAATCAGAGCAACAAAGATTAATGTTATTAAATAAAACTCAAAAAGAAGCTACAGAAATGTTGTCTGCTGTAGGTGTTGAACACATGATAGATGGTTTGGTTGATGATGATGCAATCATTGTCGAGCAAACTCCAAAACATACAATTGATATATTGAAAGAGGGTCAGGTAATTACCAAGGCAATTAGCAAAGAGGATTTATGTTCCATTAAATTCACTGATAATGCTCCAAGGTCTGTAAAGTACTTCAAATTCTTGTCCGGACTTTTAGAAAATCCTATCGGCAAAATCAAAGTTCACTTTGCGGTACCTGGAATGCACATTGTCATATTTGAAGGGGATAAAAAATTAGCTAAAGGTTTAATTCCTGAAAATAACCCTGTGGATAAGGTAATTAGGGGTCAAATAGGTATTACAAACATGGCTTCAAAAAGTGCCGGTTTAATCGGTATCAGATTTGAGGATAATGTGGAATTTGGTCCGACTGCAGAAAGTTTCGAGGCAACAAATATAATTGGAGATATCACTTCTGATTATGATAATCTTGAAAAATTAAAAGAGGGAGTTGAAGTTTATGTCACAGAATCTAACCATGAGTCCTGAATTGGGTAAAGAAGATTGGGATCCTGATGTAATTACCCGTATGATTTTTATTGGGCCGGGAGCTCATGTGAGCGAACAGGAAATTGTCACTGAGTTTCATATGCTCGGTTTGCCGCTCACAATAAAAAATACTTGTTATGGGTCTATGATTAGCGGGAAAAGTGAGGATGTCTACAAGGCTATCGAGGAAATAAGAAAGCTTGACCCGAACCACATTTTCACAAAGGAAAGAGGATTTGCTCCGGGCGATCCTAGACGTTGCAGAGGTCATAGATTTGGTCCAAGAGAAGGTTTCCATCAGATGGAAAAAGAGTACAGAATACTTGGTTTTGTTGCAAATGCTCTCGAAGAGCGTAAAGATGTAGAGATTGAAGAGAAAAAACCAGTTAGCGTTGACGAATTTGAAAAAATCATGAATGAATGTTTAGATAAAGAAGAATAGGTGAAATTATGGTTAAAATCGCTGTTTATCCTCCAAACTCATTAATTTTAGCAGATTTGCTTGAGAGAAAAGGTCATACTCCTTTAGTTTTACAAAAACAGATTAGGCAAAAAATAAAGGATCCGGAGATTGATTCTCCCCCAATGAATATTACAGAAGACGATCCGATTCAAGGACTTAAATATGCGGCTATTGAAGTTCCTTCCGGTGTTCGTGGAAGGATGGCAATTATCGGACCTCTTATAGATGAGGCGGAAGCTGCAATTGTTGTTGACGGAGCCCCATATGGATTTGGTTGTATTGGTTGTGCAAGAACCAATGAACTGTCCATATTTTTATTGAGGAATAAGGGAATTCCTGTTTTAGAATTAGATTATCCTACAAATCAGGATGAAACCTATGTGATGGTAAATAAGATCAATGATTTTGTAGACTCTCTTGAAGAAACAGTTAAGGAGGAAGAATAAAATGGTTAAAATTGCATTAGTTTCATGCGGAACAGAATACAGTGGAATTCAAAAGGAAATTGAAAAGGCGGCAAATAAATTTGGCGCTGAGATTGTTCTTCCTGAAATTGATTTGGATTACATTGACGAATCTTATGAAAAATTCGGATTTTCAGCTCAAAGTTCAAGTCTGAAATTGATGATTGCAAGGGCAATGGCTATTGTTGAAGGCAGGTCAAGACCTGATGCGGTATTCATTGCAACCTGTTTCAGATGTGCCGAAGCTGCATTGGTGAGAAACGAGGTAAGAAGATTCATACAGAACAATACACGTATTCCTGTAGTTACCTATTCATTCACTGAAAGGACAAAAGCTGATGAATTGTTTATTCGTATGGAAGCATTGGCCACTACCGTTACTCGTAGAAGCATTCTTGCTCGTGAAAAACAAGAGGGCCTTACCCTTGGACTTGACTCAGGTTCAACCACTACAAAAGCAGTGCTTATGGAAAACAACAAGGTTATCGGAACCGGTTGGACTTCCACCAAAGACATCATCGAATCTGCAAAAACCGCAGCTGCAGAAGCATTTTCACAAACCGATTATGGCTGGGATGACCTTGACGGTATTGGAACCACCGGTTACGGCAGGTTCACAATGGGTCAGGAATTTAAGGCGGAACTTATTCAGGAAGAATTGTCCGTCAATGCAAAAGGTGCAGTATACCTTGCAGACTGTCAGAAAGGTGAAGCTACAGTTCTAGATATCGGTGGTATGGACAACAAGGTAATCACCGTTAACAATGGTATTCCGGATAACTTTACCATGGGAGGTATCTGTGCCGGGGCATCAGGCAGATTCTTAGACATGACTTCCCGCAGGCTGGACGTTGACATTACCGAACTCGGACCGTTGGCTGTTCAGGGTGACTGGAGAAAAGCCATGCTGAACTCTTACTGTATTGTATTCGGTATTCAAGACCTTGTTACTACACTTGCTGCAGGAGGATCTAAGGCAGATGTTGCAGCGGCAGCATGTCACTCCGTTTCTGAACAGGTTTACGAACAGCAACTTCAGGAAATCGATATTCGTGAACCGTTAATTCAAGTGGGAGGAACAAGTTTGATTTCAGGTCTTGTTGAAGCGGTAAGTGAAACTTTAGGTGGAATTGAAGTTATTGTTCCTGAATACTCTCAACATATCGGTGCTGTAGGATCAGCTCTTTTGGTATCCGGAATGGGACACAGACAAGATGATAAATAATTTTTAAAGGGTGGATTTGATGTTAGTTGAATGCTATGATGAACGTGGAGCGGAAGTTTATGAAATCATCATCAAACAAATCTTTCAAGATTTGGTTTTAGGCGCTTCTGTTGATGATTTGAAGGCTTATGTGAATCCTGATGACCCTGTGTTTGTCCTGGCCATTAAAATGAGAAAAACTTCAAATGTTATTAGATTTGAGGATGTGGCTAATTTAACTTATGATAAGGCTAACGACAAGACCATGATTTTGGTCGATAACGAAAACTATCTTCCTAACATTTTGAAAATTTTATGGATGCAATTTTCAAGGGATGAAATATATCAGCCGAACAGATATCAGCTTGAGATTAAGGGGGACTATACTAACTTAAGTTCTGTCGTTGTTGATGATCCTCATTCTAATTTGCAAAGGCGTATTTATGATGCAGTTTTCAGAATTTTACCTGAAGGCTTTAAAAACATTAAAGATTTGTCTTCTGAAGATATTGTGGCAGTTGTGGCTACTGATGAGTTAATTAAGGACGAATGGATTGAAAAATGTCATGAGTTTATGGATGAATTAAACAAGGGCATGTAGAAAGCTTTATATATTTGTTCGTATCAATACTAATTAACAGATGTTATATTGAGGAGTAGTGGTATTATGAATGAACACAACGGTTCAAGATTTGCACATATAACAAGAGCACATCCATGTTTCAATGAAAAAATGCACGATAAGGTCGGAAGAGCACATGTGCCGGTAGCACCAAAATGCAATATCTTTTGTAACTTCTGTACAAGAGACATTAACAATGAAGAGGACAGACCGGGTGTTGCAGGATGCATTATGAAACCTGATGATGCAATTACTCATATTAATGACGTTACTGCAGATGGTCCTATTGCAGTTGTTGGAGTTGCAGGTCCTGGAGATTCACTTGCAAACGAAGAAACATTTGAATTCTTTGAAAAATTGGCAACAGAACAGCCGGATTTAATAAAGTGTATGAGTACAAACGGACTTTTGCTGCCAAAATATGCGGATAAACTTGCAGAGCTTGGTGTAAACTCCGTTACAGTTACAATCAATGCGGTTGATCCTGAAATTGCAGAAAAAATCTATTCATTCATCAAATATGAAGGCAAGGTTTACAAAGGTCGTGAAGCTGTTGAAATCCTAATCAAAAATCAGTTGGAAGGTGTTGAAAAGGCAGCTGCCAACGGATTGGTTGTTAAGGTAAACTCAGTTTTAATTCCTACAGTCAATGATGAGCACATTGTTGAAATTGCCCGTGAAGTTGAAAAACGCGGAGCGGCTTTAATGAATGTCCTGCCATTGATTCCTTTAGGTAAAATGAAAGACCTTGAAAGACCTGACTGTATGATGATGGAATCTGTCAGGGAACAGGTTGAAGAGATTATTCCGGTATTTTTAGGAATGACTCCACAAAGTCATTACTAAATTTACTTTTTTTTAGATATTGCTCGGTTACTGTCTGTTTTAAACATATTTAGAAAGTTTGCGTGATGTTTGAGTTTTAATTAGTTATATTTTAACTAATAACTATTTACTTTTCTTAAATAATTGTTTTTATATTTTGTTCATATGTGGTTTTAGATGTTTTTTCACTTTCTGATTCTAGTAAATAAATTTAATAGTTTTTAATGGGGTCAATTTTACGTGATGAGCTCAATTTTGTAGTAATTTAGAATATGAAGTGATAAAAATCTTTTTAAATAATTGGGATTATACACTATATTTAATGAAATATATTTACATTGATGAAAGTGGTGATTTGGGGGATAAGTATTCCAGTTCCAAATATTTTGTTTTGGCAGCAATTGTGGTGAACAACCCTAAACATCTCAATAGGATAATTAAAGAAACTAAAAGAAAGTACTCTGATATTATAGGTAGGGATTTGGAAGTTAAGGGAAATAAAACTGATCGTAATGTCCTCAAAAAGATATTGTGTAAGCTTGATAACGTTGATTATGAAGTTTTGGCAATATTTTTGGATAAACAAAATCGTTATAATGTTCCAGGTTTCTATAATCATAATGTATTATATGATATCTTGTCTTCTAAATTGGCTGAAAAAATTATTATAAATTCGCCAACAAATGTTATCGTGGACAAATCTAAAAGTAAACATGAAGAAATACTTGTGTTTAATGAGAGATTTTCATCATGTCTTAATAATCCTGATAATTTTTCAGTAAATATAAATCATGCAAATTCAATTAATTATAAAGGTTTACAAATTGCAGATATAATTGCATGGTCTATTTTTCAAAGTTTGGAACATGGTAATTCTGAATTTATTAATTTAATTAGAAATATGGATGTTTCTGAAGTTTTTAAAAAGGTAGTAAAAATAGTATGAGAGAATGAAGAACCTGCAGCCACCTAATAGACCTCCGGAATGTGATTCCGTGGAATGTCGCCACCAGCGGTGACAAGGACATGCAGGCTAAACCAGTAACTGGTTTTTACCTTCCAATCTTTCATATGATATGTAAGTATTTGGATGTATATAAACATTTCCATTAATTAATTTGAAATAATCATTTTTTTTAAAATTAGGTTTTTAAAATCGTTGTTTTAAGATAATACTATCTCTTTGATACTTTTTTATAATGTTAAATAGAAAATTAGATAAAAATTAGTCGGTACAAACTTAAACTTGTTTTAAGCATTAATATTCATTTTAAATAAAAAATAAAGAAAAATTAAGATAGATTAAATCTTAATTTTCCAACTCCGTCATCAGTCACATTTAATTCGGAAGGCAATGGTGTAAGGCCTTTTATAAATGTCTTTCCCGCTTCGGCATCCA
>ONSJ01000033.1 GCA_900320515.1 uncultured Methanobrevibacter sp.
TGCTACAGTAGGACCGTGACAAATACGTGCACAGTGGTCTACGTTTTGAGTACCACAAGCTACTCTTGCTAATTTTTGAGTAATGTAAATGTTTTCGTTTGGTGAACGAGCACATGCGTAGAATCCAACTTTGTTTGGATCTTCGTCAGATACTTCTTTGAGTTTGTTAGCAACAAGGTCTAATGCTTCATCCCAAGAAGCTTCTCTAAATTCACCGTTTTCTTTTATTAAAGGAGTAGTTAATCTGTCTTCCCTATTAATAAACTGGTATCCAAAGTTTCCTTTTGGACATACTTTACCCTCGTTTACAGGGTGTCTTTTTAAAGGTTCTACACCAACAATTTTTCCGTCTTTTACAACGAAGTTGAGTCCACAACCAGTACCACAGTATGGACAAATTGTTGGGACATATTTAATCTCAACCATTTTATAATCTCCAAAATAATAGTTTTTTTGTATTTTAAATAAATTTTAAAAAGAAGCTTTTTAAAAAAAGCTTCTTCAGTTAGTTTACTAGCTTATCCTCTTAAGTAGGTGTACCAGTAAATACATGCTACAAAGATTGCTCCTCCAATGATGTTACCGAGAGTTACAGGAACTAAGTTATTAATTAAAATAGTACTCCAGGTTACACCTTTAGCACCTAAGAACATACCTAATGGTATGAAGAACATGTTTGCAACACTGTGCTCAAATCCGATACATACAAACGCCATGATTGGGAACCAGATACCAACGATTTTACCGATGATATCATCTGATGCGTTAGCTAACCATACAGCTAAACATACAAGCCAGTTACAACCGATACCTTTAATTAAGGCTGCGGTAAATGGCATGGTAACTTTACCTTCCGCTACAGAAATCGCCTTCGCAGAAATTGCGTAAGCTGGTGCGGATGCATCAGTAGGAGTGATTCCTCCCATGAAAGCTAAAACGTAAGCAACGAATAAAGCACCTACGAAGTTGAAAATCCAACTGATAACCCAGTTTTTAGCAAGACCTCCAGCGGAAGCTGAGCCGTCTAAGAGACCAAGGGTCATAAACATTACGTTTCCAGTGAAAAGTTCAGATCCTGCGATAACGACAATGATCAAACCTACAGGGAACACTGCACCGAATACGAATTTTTCTAAACCAAGTGGAGCGCCTGCTTTTAACATACCTGCGCTTGCCACGATAGCTAATAAACCACCAAATGCAATATATGCTCCTGCTAAAAAGGAGAGTAATATTACATTATCTATTTTTGCAGAGTTTTTTGCTCCAGCAGTTGCAGCAATTGCTTTTGCAGTATCTACTGGACTTTTAAAAGATGAACTCATTTTATCAACCTCTTTTATTCCCTTTTTATTAATTTTTTTATAATACTGAATGAATCCCAAAGTAGTTCAAAGAGTATTATGATACTATATTAGTAGTTAATATATAAAAAGGATTTGTTATTCGAATTAAGAAGAAATATTTAAATACTACAAAGGAGTAAAATTTAATGTAATGATAAATCATGATGGATTATATACACATCGTGAAAATTGTCTTTTTTTAGTATTTTGAATTTAAGTTACTTTTAATATGCTCTATAATGATTTTATAAGTTTTATTTTTAAAAATAATTGCATTTAATTAAGCATTAAGGCATCAAATAGAAATTATCAAATTAGCAAATATTGTTTTAATACAATAAAACAATCTATGTTTATAAATGATACACATCGCCAAAAAAACTGTAAAACAAGAAACTGAATTGTCAGATATCATATTTGCCTTGAATATAATTAGATTTTCATCATGATATAAATTTAAATGATATTTAACTATTATCATTAATTTAAAAGCATGAAAAATTTTTAAAAAAATCAAAAAATTTCCAATGCAAAAATCGCAACACATCAATTTTTAAAAACATTAAATATCATAATATTATAGCAGGTGAGACGATGAAAATTGAACAAATCGATGCAATAAATTTCAAAAACGGAAGGCCAACTGAGACAAAGGAAAAAGTGGTGAAGGATGAAACCGTCACATTGACAATCAACGGAAACATTTCACGAAGCATGTCCGCAATCGAAGATTCGCTTGAGGAATTTGCCGTGGGATACCTGGTGAATGAAAACATGGTGAAATCCCTCAAAGACATCAAAAGTATAGAAATTGACGAAACAAAGATCAATGTTGAAATTGACGACACCCTTCTTAAAACAAACGAAACCGTTTTGTGCTCCGATTCCGCAGGGGGATGGAGAAGCAAAATTAAAGAGGTTAACTCTGTCGAATCCGACTTGCAGGTCAGCGTGCATGAACTGATTGACCGCATAGAAGAGCTTAAGGAAAACGCAGAGATATGGCAGGCAACCGGTGGGACACATGTTGCAGGAATAGTCTTTGAAGACCAGTTCGTGGTAAAGGAAGATGTCAGCCGCCACGTTGCGGTCGATAAGGTGATCGGCTATGGAATTCTCAACGGATTTGACCTGAACAAAAGCTACGTGATTTACAGCGGAAGAATGCCTGCAGACATGGTCATCAAGATGACAAGGGCGGGGGTGCCAATCCTTGCATCAAACGCAGCTCCCGCTAACTCAGGATACAATATCGCAAAAAAAGGAAATATTACATTGGTCGGCTTTTTGAGAGGCCAACGCTGCAATATATATAACAATCAAAATAGAATATTATTCTAAAACTGTGTGTCTTGCCTTCAAGTCACTTTCGGTCTGTTGCATCTTTTCCATAAGTTCGGAAACGATTGCATCAAGAAATACCAATGTTGTCAGCTCAAAAGCGGTACCCAATGGAGTCAGTGAAGTGTAATTTCCATGGATTTGACGTTTCATATAATTTTCATCATCAACTTCTTTTTTGGTCCTTCCCTTAACGAGAATGAAACAGTCAGCCAGCTGACCTAAGGTTGATTCAGGATATGATGTTAACGCCAGAACTTTTGAACCTCTATTTTTAGCAATGTTGGCGGCAGATACGATTGTATTAGTTTCACCGGACCCTGAAATGGCTACAATGCAGTCATCGGCATAGATGGCAGGAGATATGGTTTCGCCTACGACATATGCACTCAATCCCAAATGCATCAGCCTCATGGCAAATGCCTTTGCGGCAAGCCCTGACCTTCCGGCACCGGTAACGAATATGTTTTTGGAGTTAATAATAACACTTTCAAACTTGTCGATAGATTCCCTATCCAAAAATTCTTCTGCACTTTCAATATTGTCCAATATAGCCCTTATAGAGGTTTTCATAATTTCCATTTTATCCAACTCATAAATCAATATTATTAATTATGATTACAATTTTATATATAATTAATGAAATTCGAAAGTAAGGGACTGATAAGTCTGGAGATAGACGGTAAAATCTACGATTACAAACTATATCAAAGCCTGGATTCACTGTCAAGAACCAATTCACAGAGAAAATCAGCAAAGGAGCTGAACATTTCACACACTGTATTCAACAGAAGGCTGCTTAAGGCGGAAGAGAAATTGGGAGTGAAGATTACACAAAAAATAGGAAACGGAACCCATCTCACCCCTGAAGGTTTGAAACTGCTTGAGGAATTCAGGAAATATCTAATCCAGATTGAAAAGACACCCAACATCAACATTGCCGGAGGACACATCAGCACCGGACTTTTGGAAAGTATCGAAACACCATTTAACCTGAACATCTACAGCAGCAGCGATGAGGATGCCTTTGAACTTGCAAAGAGAGGGGCTGTGGATATCCTCACCTTGGATGATCCCCTGATTGCATATGAAAGGGACATCAACTTCATGCCTATAGCCTATGACTATCTTGTTCTGGTTTCAAGCCCCGAATCCAGAAACGTCGAAAGCATATCCGATCTGGAAGGCCTTGACTTTGTAGGGGTCAACGGGTCCGCCCAAAGGCTTGCCTGGAACAGCCTGAGCCATTACGACATAAAATATAATATAACAGAAAGGGTGAATTCGCAGTTTGACGCCTTTAAAATGGTGAAAAACTCCGAAAACCTGTATACATTTTTGAATGCCAGCTATTTTAAGGGAGACGAGCTTCTCAAGTATGACACCCAGCATGTCATCAGTGTCATCAAGGTAAACGAGGACAAGCCGGAAATCGATGAGTTCATAAGGTTTCTGCTTAATGACGGACAAAAATCCATCGAAAAACAGGGTTTCACACCGATGGGTTGATTAGTTTTCAAATGCTCTCGGCAAAATTACATATCATATAATATTATAATATGTAACTACACTCATGTTACACCGTGTTTTTGTGGATGCGCACATCCGTGAAAATGTGCAATTCAAAACATTAAATAATGATGAAACACAATATAAGAATTGAAAAATAAAAAGGCGATATTATGGTTAAAAACAGAGATTTACTAGCAATTGGTCACTCTGCTCATGATTACATTATTAGAGTGCCTGAATTTCCAAAAGCTAATTTTTCAGCTCCTATAACCAATATGAAAACATTTAATGGTGGGGCAGCTGCAAACGTGGCTTGTGTTGGAGCAAAATTAGGATTAAAAACTTCACTCGTCTCAGCTGTTGGCGGAGATTTCAAAAAAACCGAATACTATGAACACATGCAAAATTTAGGCATTGACACCGATTCACTGATTGTTGTTCCCGGTGAGGCCACACCTACCGCATTTGTCATGACCGACGACAACGACGACCAGATCAGCTACTTCTACTGGGGCGCTGGAAAGGAATTTGCACAAAGCAAGGTACCGGTAAAGGCAATTGAAAATGCAGAGGCAGTTCATTTAGCAACAGGAGACCCGGAATTCAACTGGAAATGTTCACAGGAAGCCAAAAATCAGGATCTGCTTGTCTCATTCGATCCGGGCCAGGACCTTGGAATGTATGACACAAAGAAACTGGTTGACGTCATTGAAAACACAACAATCCTTTTCGGAAATCATCATGAAATCGAAAGGATTCTGGATGCCCTTGAAGTTGACCTGACCGGATTGAGGCAGATGGGTCCTAAAATCATTGTCAAGACCTGCGGAGCGAACGGCTGTGAAATATATTCCAGCGAAGATAAAATCAAAATCGATGCAATCCCAACCGAAGCGGTTGACCCTACCGGTGCGGGAGATTCATACAGGGCAGGATTTTTATCAAGGTTCCTGAATGGAGAAACACTTGAAGAATCCGCCAAGTTCGCATCATCCGTTTCATCATTCATTATTCAACATCAAGGCTGTCAGACAAATATGCCAACCTTTGATGAGGCATTTGAAAGAATGAGCGAATTCTATTAATTCCCCTCATTTTTTCAATTTTATTTTATTTTTGTCAATACGACCTTATTTTTTAATTTAAATTCTAAAACTGACTATTTTTTTAAAAAAGACTTGATATATATCAACAAATTTGGAATAAAAATTTATCCCATTAATTTAAATACTATTAAATAAAAATAAGAAAATATCAACTTTGTGTGGAAAAATTTTAAAATAACTTTGACTATTATAAATCTTAATGGAGAGATACAATGACACAGATTAGTGATGCAAAGAAAGGAATATTAACCGATGAAATGAAGCATGTAGCAGAAATAGAAGGTGTTTCAGAAGATTTCATTTTAAGATCAGTGGCAGAAGGTACAATTGTAATACCAAGTAACGTTAACAGAGACATTGAGGCTTCAGGTATTGGAGCCGGACTCAGAACAAAAGTAAATGCAACCGTCGGAACTTCAACCGATATCGTAAACTTCGATGAGGAAGTATTGAAAGCACAAATAGCAATCGATAACGGTGCAGACTGTTTGATGGAATTGAGTATCGGCGGAGATTTGGACGTAATCAGAAACAGAGTTCTTGACATGTCCCCATTGCCTGTAGGTTCAGTGCCGGTTTATCAGGCAGCAATCGAAAGCATCAGAAGGGACGGTTCCGTAGTCTACATGACTGAGGATGACCTGTTCAACACCATCGAAAAGCAAGCAAAAGATGGTATTGACTTCATGGCGGTCCACAGCAGTATCAACATTGAAACATTAACCAGACTCAAAAGACAGGGCCGTGTAACCGGTTTGGTCTCAAGAGGAGGTTCATTCATGTCCGGATGGATTGTCGAAAACGAAAAGGAAAACCCATTATACGCTAACTTCGATTACGTATTGGAAATTGCCAAAGAGCATGATGTTGTTCTTTCACTTGCTAACGGTATGAGGGCAGGATCAATTGCCGATTCAACCGACAGGGCACAAATACAAGAATTGATTATTTTAGGAGAACTGATCGACAGGTCCCGTGAAGCAGGAGTGCAATGTATGATTGAAGGACCAGGACACATTCCAATCAATGAAATTCCAACAAACGTAATGATTCAAAAGAAAATGTGTTCAAATGCTCCATTCTACATGTTAGGACCTATCGTATGTGACGTGGCACCAGGTTACGACCACATCGTATCCGCAATCGGTGCGGCATCATCTGCAAAAGCGGGTGCTGACTTTATCTGTTACGTAACCCCTGCAGAACACCTTGCATTGCCTAACCCTGATGACGTAAGGGAAGGTGTAATCGCAACCAAAATCGGAGCTTATGCAGGAGACCTTGCAAGCGGACAAATTGACGGTTCACAAGACCTTGCAATGGCAGAAGCTCGTAAAACCCTTGATTGGGAAGCACAATATTCCTGCGCAATGTTTCCGGAAGCTGCACGTGCAAAAAGAGACCAAAGACCTCCTGAAGAAGAGGACACCTGTACCATGTGTGGTAACTACTGTGCAGTAAAAATCGTTAACGAATGGTTGGATCAGTCCGATTCCGACTTAATCAAATAGATAATTTATTTATCTATTCTTCTTTTTATTTTTTTTAATCCCCAATTAATAAATTGGGCACAAATAACTTAATCTTTTTATATTAATAGTTAGATATATTATAATATTATAACTTATTTTATGATAATTTTTTTATTAAAAACGGTGAATATAAATGACACATTGGATTGAAAACATAGCTAATGAATTAAGTAAAATGGATGTAGAAGAGCACATCATTGCAAGCGGAACCTCAATTTCAGGTTCAATACACATCGGAAACTCTTGCGACATATTCATAGCTAACGGAATTGGAAAGAAATTAAGAGAAAAAGGAAAAAAAGCCAAAACAATATGGATTGCAGATGACCACGATCCACTCAGAAAAGTACCATATCCTTTACCTGAATCTTACGACAAATACCTGGGCATGCCATACTCAATGATTCCATGCCCTGACGGATGCTGTGCAAACTTTGTAGAGCACTTCGAAAAACCGTTACTGTCCGTGATGGACGATTACGGAATAGAAATGGAAGCAAAATCCGGTTTTGAAATGTACAAGTCCGGAGTCTATAACGATTACATAAGAACTGCCCTTGAAAATGTTGAAGAAATAAAGGAAATCTTCAACGAATACAGAAGAGAGCCTCTGGCTGACGACTGGTTGCCATACAACCCAATCTGTGACGAATGTGGAAGGGTAAATACCACTTATGCCTATGACTACGACGGCGACATCATAAAATACAGATGTGAATGCGGCCACGAAGGTGAAATGGACATCAAATCCGGAAACGGTAAGCTCACATGGAGAGTCGAATGGGCTGCAAGATGGAAAATATTTGGAACAACCTGCGAACCTTTCGGAAAAGACCACGCAGCAAGCGGAGGATCATACGATGTGAGCAGCGTAATATCCGAAAAGATCTTTGACTATCCTGCACCATATCCTGTTCCATACGAATGGATTACACTTGACGGAGAGGCCATGAGCAAATCCCACGGAGTCTTCTTCGCTCCGGAGGAATGGCTGAAAATCGGCCCTGCAGAAAGTCTTCACTATTACCTGTTCAGGTCAAAGCCTATGAAGGCAAAGGACTTCTCACCAAAAATGGCTTACCTTGACTTTATAGACCAGTTCGACACCGTTGAAAAAGTGTTCTATGATGAAGTGGAAGCACCGTCCGAAAAAGAAGGCAAAAAATTCAGGGAAATCTACGAAATAGTCCAGATGAATCCTGATGCGCCTTTACCTTTCAGACCGCCATTCAGATTCATGGTCAACGCATATCAGATTGCAGGCGACGATTTGGAAAAAATCTTCGATATCCTTAAAAGAAACTCACAATTGACCAAAAGCTTCAAGGACAAGGAATTCGGCGACTTGACAGACTTGGAATTGGCACAATATCGTGAAAGGGTTGACAACGTCAAATATTGGCTGGATACCTATGCACCTAAATTCGTGAAATTCCAAGTGCAGGAAAAAAGCGTGCCAAAATTGCCGTTGACACCGGAACAGGACAAGTTCCTGGCTGATTTGGCGGACATGATGGAAAGCACCGAATTTACAGATGCCGCAGCATTGCACGATGCGATGTATGAAATCCTGGAAAGCCAAGGATTAAAACCTCAAAAAGGATTCCAGGCAATTTATAAGATGATTCTCGGTCAAAAACAAGGTCCAAGAGCAGCATCATTCCTTTTGAGTTTGGACAAGGACTTTGTTGTAAAAAGATTAAGAAAAGAAGCTTAATCTTTTAATTTTTTTCTTTTTTATTTTTAATTTTTCCAAACCTCACAATCTTCACCTATTTTTAATATATTCAAATAAAAATTGATTTAAACTTGTAAATTACAAATTAAAATCAATAATGATGTTTTATCGACCATAACCTTATATAACTCATGTTCTAAATTATCAAATGTTCATGAATAATTTATATTTGATTTCTAGAAATCTCAAAAAAAATTAAGGAGATTTTTGATGAAAGAAAAACAGGTCTATCAACTTAACGATAGAACACTAAAATCCAAACATTAGCTCAAACCAAACGTCTACATCAATATCTTGGATTGCCTGGCGAATTCAAAACCAGACTGCCCCAGGAAATTGTATTTCCAAATATGGATTTTGGCAGGGCCGATGAATACTATATAACTAAGGAAGGTTTGTTGGTGAATTTTGAAGAGGAAAGCGGAAACATTACAGAAAAAACAAAAGAGAAATTTTCAAAATATGTGATATTTGCAAGCTATAGATATATGGGAAAGCTCTATCTAGCAGTATTATGTCACCAAAATCCGAATAAGAATTGTGAATGCTACGAATATTCGCCTTCAGTGCACATTAAGATTTATTACTATTATTTTAGCCAAAATGAACTTTGGAAAAAATATGAAAACATTATTAATAAGGTAAAACAAAAAGAAGAATTAACTGATACCGAGGCACTTGATATAGCATTCATATCAAAATTTATGTTAAAAGAGCATGCTCCTTCAGTTATTGAATCATTAGCAAAAGTTTTCAAAAAAGCTATTATTAAAGATGAACTTTTGAAAATGGATATAGGAGTTATTCTCGGAGGAATGATATTGAAACACATTACCTCTAACACAAAACAAAACAAATTATTGGGCTGATTGGAATGAGGCATATTGAAAATGAAATAGACAAGCTCGTATACGATGAATATGGGGACAAACTTGATGAAAAAGACAAAGAAATCGAAAAAATGGATAATGAACTGAAAACAAAAGATAATGAACTGAAAACAAAAAATGATGAGCTGAAAACAAAAGATAAAAAGATTGATGAACTTAATCAAACCAATGAGAAATACAAAAACAAACTAAAAGAGTTAAACAAAACGACAAACCTTCCTCCGGAAGCGAAAAAAATAATCAACTCAATGATGTTGCTTTAAAAAAATCATTTCAGATGACTACACAATCATCTGATTTAATTATTTAACATCATACCAAGCTTTTGAATTCCTTTTTCATTAGAAGTTCATCCACGAATCTGTAATCTAATTTTTCAAAGATTTCAATCAGGATATCCTCTTTGGAATCGAAGCTGACAACGATGCTTTTGAATTCATAGTCCATGGCTATCTTTTCAAGTTGCCTGATCAGCTTATAGGATATTCTTTCCCTATTGTCATAAGAGTTTAAAAACAGTGTTGTTATTTCACAGGACTCTGAGTCATATACCTTAAAGCTGGCGCAGCCTACGGTTTTTCCGAAATTGCTTAAAAGCAGAACTACCTGAGGGTCTGTGACTTCACATCCGAATGAGGAACACATTTCTATAAATCTTTCGTCCCGCTCATCAGTTACTATTATCTCCATTTATGTTCACCTCTGTAGTGTTGCCGACTTTTTTAAGCTCTTCATCCCAAATTTCAGAATTGTTGGCGGCAAATCTCAAAAACATGTCACGGCATTTGATATCATTTAAAACCTTGACTTCAACGCCGTTGCACTCGAGAAAGCTTTCGGCTCCCATAAGTGTCGTGTTCTCTCCAATCACAACCCTCGGAATGTTGTACAATATCACGGCACTGGAACACATCGGACAGGGAGACAGAGTTGTGTACAATGTGCAGTCAATGTAATCATCATAATTTAGGCGTCCTGCGTTTTCAATTGCATCCATTTCAGCATGCAAAATGACAGAACCGTTTTGAATCAGTCTGTTATGGCCTCGTGATATGATTTCTCCATTCCTGACAAGCACAGCCCCAATTGGGATTCCGCCTTCTTTTAAAGATTTTTCAGCTTCCTTTAAAGCTTCAGCCATAAAATAATCATCGGTTTTCATAAAAAAAATAAGTTAATAGATGAATTTAATCATCTATTTGAATCTGTTAAATAATCCTTTATTGGATTCTTTTTCCAATTTTTCTTCAAGTTTTGCAACTTGCTTTCTTAAATCGGAAATGGTTTTACTGGTTTCATTTGAAAGTTTATCATAGCTACTTTCTTTGACTTTGAGTTTGGTTCTGAGGTCAGAAATTTCTTCCTTATATCCGTCAACCTCTTTTTTAATTTGAGCTTCAACTTCCTCTTTATAGTTTCCGAACTCAATGATTTCTGCTCTTAACTTGTCAACTTCTTCTGAAAGTGATATGTTTTCCTTTCTTGACTCTGATAATTTGTCTTTCAAATCACCAATTTCCTTAACCAATTTACTGTTTTCATTTTTGAGGGTGTCAACATCGGTGTTTGCAATCTTTTCCTTAAGTTCTGATATTTCAGCACCTAATTCCTCTTTGATAGTGTCTACTTCAGATTCTAACTTATCAGCCCTTACCTTGTGAACTGCAGCATCAGCACCCAATTTACCTATATTGTTACTTAAGTCAGCATTGATGTCAAGCTGATCGAAGTATTTTCTTGTGGATTTTTCAAGTGCGTCAGTTAATTCCTTCTTGACTTTTTTGAGCTCAGCATTTTCTTTTTTGAGCTTAGGAATTACTTTATTGGTTAAGTAATTGAGTTCATTAGACTGGTTGGATAATTTCTTATCTTTTTCAGCTAATTTATCTTTTAAATCATTAATTTTAGAAGAATTTTGTTTTGGTTGTTTCTTTTTAGGTTCTTCTTCAACAGGTTCTCCAACAACTTCTATTTTAGGTTCATTGTGAACCGGTTCCTCGACAACCTCTTCCTCAGCAGGTTCCTCTTCAACTGTTTCTTCAACTATCTCTTCCTCAACAACCTCTTCTTCAACAGGTTCTTCGTCAATAGTTTCTTCAACTAAAACTTCAGGAACTGTATTTTCAACTGCTGGTTCTTCAACAACTTTCTCTTCAACAACTTTTTCTTTGGTTTCTGTTTTTGACTTATTTCTAAGTTTATTTAGGTCTAATTTTACTTTTTGACCATACATAGCGTTTATTGGTTTATCATCAGCCATTAAAATCACCATTATAGCAATATTAATTTTCAAAATTCAACTACGAGATACATTAATAATTAAGATTTTGGCATATTTAAGTATTATCTAAAAAAACATTAATAACGATAAAAAACAATACATTATATACCAAATTAATTTTGTAACTTGTGGCGATACTATGGATTATTTTGATAGATTAGAAAAAGAAACCAATCACCTATACGATATAGCTAACGAAGCAAGGTCTAAAGGTTTAGATGTTGAAACCGAAACCGAAGTGCCACTTGCAAAGGATTTAGCTGAAAGAGTAGAGGGGCTTGTTGGCCCCGAAGGTGTGGCACAAAGAATCAAGGAATTGGAAACCGACATGGACAGGGAATCTGTTGCCTTTGAGATTGCCGCTGAAATCGCATCAGGAAAATTCAATCTGACCGGTGAAAAGGCCGACTGGAATGAGGAGCAGAGATGCGACCAGGGATTAAGGACCGCTCTTGCCATCCTGACAGAAGGTGTGGTAGCAGCGCCTCTGGAAGGTATTTCCGATGTTAAAATCAAGGACAACTTTGACGGAACAAAATACATTGGAGTATACTTTGCAGGACCTATCAGAAGTGCGGGAGGTACAGCTGCAGCATTGGCCGTGCTTTTGGGAGACAAGATTCGCCAGGCTATCGGAATTGATGCATTCAAACCTATAGACGATGAAATAGAAAGGTATGTGGAAGAAGTGGAGCTTTACGAATCCGAAGTCACAAACCTGCAATACTCACCAACACCAGAGGAAGTGAGATTCGCCGCAAATCACATTCCGGTTGAAGTTTCCGGAGAACAGACCGATCAGGTGGAGGTGTCCCACAGGGACCTGGAACGTGTAGAAACAAACAACATTCGTGGAGGAGCGCTTCTGGCTATGGTCGAGGGAGTTATCCAAAAGTCAAAAAAGATTCACAAGATTTCCAAAAAATTGGGGCTTGATTGGGAATGGCTCAGTGAATATTCAAAGCCTAAAAAGGATGAATCATCAGATTCAAGCGACGATTCCGATGTTGTCAGCGAACCTAAATACATTCAGGATATCATTGGCGGAAGGCCTATTTTAGGATATCCTTCAGAAAAGGGAGCTTTCAGACTGAGATACGGTCGTTCAAGAAACACAGGACTTGCCACAATGGGAGTTCACCCGGCAACAATGGCATTGCTTGAATTTCTGGCAGTCGGAACACAGCTTAAAATCGAATACCCCGGAAAGGGTAACTGTGTCGTTCCGGTTGATTCCATCGAAGGGCCAATCGTCAAGCTCAGAAACGGAGATGTTCTGATACTTGACAGCGTTAAGAAAGCCCGTGAAGTCAAAAAGGACGTTACCGAAATACTGTTTTTAGGAGACATGCTTGTTGCTTTCGGAGAATTCCTGAGAAACAACCAGCCTCTATATCCGTCCGGATGGGTTGAGGAATGGTGGATTCAGCTTCTGATGAGAAGCGAAAAATTCGACAAGGACAACACCGATTTGGACCTTTATAAACTGGAATACGACTACCTGCCGTCTGCAGAGGCATTCGAGCTGTCAAAAGAGTACGGCATTCCGCTTCATCCAAAATACACCTACTGCTATAACGACGTGACAATTGACGATTTGAATACGTTGATTGACCTGCTTGAAAAGTCAAGGTCAACCTACACAGAAGAAGAGGGAATAAAGCTTGACCTGTCTTATCCGAAAAGGATTTTGGAGATTATTGGGGTTCCCCACATCGTAAGGGACGGAAAAATAATCATCGACAAGGACCACGCATATGCACTGCTCAATACCTTATCCGAAAGGTTGCCTGAGATGAAGACAACCATCGAGGCGGTCAATGCGGTTTCACCTGTTGAAATTAAAAACAAGGCTCCGGCATACATCGGTACCCGTGTCGGAAGGCCTGAAAAATCAAAGGAAAGGCTGATGAGACCTGCCCCTCACGGACTGATTCCAATCGGCAATTATGGAGGAGCCAGAAGACTGGTTGCAACCGCAGCCAAAAAAGGAAGCATCAAGGTGGACATATCCAGAAGGAAATGTACAAATCCTGAATGTGGAATCAGCTCTTTCGGATCCCTTTGTCCGAAATGTGGCCATCCGACCGAAATGAGCAAGCCTTCAATGAAAACCGTTCCATTGGCGTCAATGCTTAAGAAGGCATCAGACAACGTTAAGGTAAGGCGTGTCGATGAGGTGAAAGGTGTTGTAGGTATGATTTCCGAGGCCAAACTGCCCGAGCCTATTGAAAAGGGAATACTCAGAGCAAAGCATGAGGTGTTCACCTTCAAGGACGGAACAATCCGTCATGACTCCACCGATCTGCCTTTGACACATTTCATCCCAAAAGAAATTGGGGTCAGCGTCGAAAAACTGCATGAAATGGGTTATGAAAAGGATTGCTATGGAAATCCGATTGAAAATGAGGACCAGATTGTTGAGTTAAGGGTGCAGGACATTGTAATATCAGACAACTGTGGAGAATATCTGCTTAGAACAGCGCAGTTCATTGATGACGAGCTTACCCGATATTATGATATGGAACCGTTCTACAACGTCAAGGAAAAAAGCGACCTGATTGGCCATCTTGTGGCCGGCCTGGCACCGCACACATCCGCCGGCGTTTTGGGAAGAATAGTCGGATTTACAAAAGCACTGGGATGTTACGCACATCCTTATTTCCATTCAGCAAAACGTAGGAACTGTGACAGTGACGAAGATGCTGTAATGCTGCTTCTGGATGCATTGATCAACTTTTCAAAGACATATCTTCCTAACACAAGAGGAGGAAGTATGGACGCTCCTTTAGTTTTGTCTTCAAGAATAGATCCTGAAGAGATAGACGACGAATCCCACAACTTGGACATATTCGAAAGGTTCCCTGTGGAGTTTTACGATGAAACCTACACTCCTCACAAGCCTGCCGATGTTTTAGAATATATTGACAATGTTGAAATGCATTTGGGAACTCCCGAGCAGTATGAGGGATTGATGTTTTCCCATCACACTTCAAACATCCATGCAGGACCTACAGTCTGCCTTTACAAGAGGCTGCCTTCCATGAGGGAAAAGGTGGAGGCTCAAATTACACTTGCAGAAACCATACGTGCGGTCGACCAGCGTGGAGTTGTCGAAAAGGTACTGACATCCCATTTCCTGCCCGACATCATGGGAAACTCAAGGGCATTTTCCAAGCAGAAGGTAAGGTGCACAAAGTGCGGTGCCAAATACCGCAGAATGCCGCTTACCGGAAAATGTACATGTGGAGGAAATCTAATCCTGTCTGTTTCAAAGGGATCAGTTACCAAGTATCTTGAAATTTCAAGAGATTTGGTCAATCGTTACCCGGTATCACATTACCTTGAGCAGCGTCTGGAGATTCAGGAGTTCGGTATCAACTCACTGTTTGAAAGTGACAAGTCCAAGCAGAGTTCACTGGATGTATTTTTCTGATTACTTTTCAAATGCTCTCGGACAATTGATTTTTAATATGTTAAATATAGAAAATATCAGAGTATATGAACTTTGTTCGTAACAAGACGAACAATTTATATACCATAAAAATCTAAGTATTAAGTAGATGTTCGTATCAATACGAACAATAATTATACAAGTGATTACATACATTAATAGCAAGTGAGAGGATGCTCTCTCTTAGGGATAATGAAATTTTTAAAAACTAGGAAAATGGTGTGAATTAAATGGAAAAAATATCAGAATTAGGAAATAACTTAGATAAAACCGTTAAAATTAACGTAGAGAAAAATAACGGTATAAAAGAAAGATTTAGTTACGAAAAATTAATGAAATCATTAATAATGGTGGAAACCCCATTCTTTGAATCTGACAAAATCATAGCAACTGTAGTATCTCAGCTATACGACGGAATCAAAACCAAAGAAATCAAAAAAATCGTACACGAATGTTTAGAAGACATCGATCCGGAAATAGCAAACAAATACTTAGCAAGCACTCAATTAAAAGTACGTACCTCCAGAGATACTATTGAAGCATTTGACTTATCAAAAATCGCTAACACCCTGATTGAAGAAACCGGTGCTAGCCAAGAAACCGCTTTTGAAATTGCTACAGAAACCTGGAAAGAGCTCAAGAAATTGAATGTGGAATACCTGACCGCTCCAATGATTAGGGAAATGGTCAACACAAAATTGATTGAATACGGTTTAGAAGATTTAAGAAGCCGTTACACCCGTTTAGGTATCCCTGTATACAACATTACCTCTTTAATCGAAAACGGTAACAGGGACAACGCAAACATGATCCACAACCCAGAAAGTATCCACAAGCATGTAGCAGACGAAGCATTAAAGCAATACGCACTCTTAAAAATGTTGCCTGCACACCTGGCAGATGCCCACATGGCAGGAGACATTCACATACACGATTTGGAATTCTTCGCTGGAAGACCTCTCAACTGTATGCAGCATGATATAAGAACTTTCATCAAATATGGACTTAAAGTCGACGGTACTGGTGACCACACCTCCATTGCAGGCGCCCCAAATCACATGGAAACTTTAATGAACCATACTGGTGAAATCATGCTTGCAGCACAACAGAACATGTCCGGTGGACAAGGAATGTCCTTATGGAACGTGTTTGTTGCACCATTCGCAAGAGGAAGAACTTATGACGAAATCAAACAATCCGTGCAAATGCTTGTCTACAACCTGAACATGGCATATGCAGCCCGTGGATCACAGGTTCCATTCACAAGCATGGCATTGGAATTTGGTGTTCCTGACTTCCTGAAAGATGAAACCGCTTACGGACCAAAAGGTGTTGAAGTCGGAACCTACGCTGATTTTGAAGAAGAAACCAGATTGATTCAAAGAGCATTCACTGAAACCTTGCTTGCCGGAGACAATGAAGGTAAACCTCATTTATTCCCAAATACTATCTATACCTTAAGACCGGAAACAATGACCAGTGAATACGAAGATGACATCAGATTGGTGCACGAACTGTCAGCAAAATACGGTTCATCCTACTTTGTGAACATGTTCCCTAAATACCGTAACAAAATGGCAAACTACATGGGATGCAGAACCTGTTTACAGGACACCTGGACCGGTGACTGGGACCAAGACTGTTTAAGAACCGGTAACCTCGCTTACGTAACCTTAAACTTCCCAAGAATCGGATACCAATCCAAAGACGAAACCCAAGTATTCGAATACTTGGATGAGTACATGGATCTTGCAGTAGAAACCTTAATGCTTAGAAGAGAACAAGGATTAAAATGTTTAAACGATTTCCACATTTTACCATTCTTAAAACAGCAAGTTGCTGAAGATTCATACTACAGAATCCAAAACTCAACCTTGTCCTTTGGTTTTGTCGGACTTAACGAAATGTTACTGTCCTTATTCGGCGAAGGAATCGAAAACCCTGATGCTAACAAGTTCGGTGTAAAATGTCTTGAATATGTAAACGACAGAGCTAAAAAATTACAGGAAGAAACCGGCCTCAGATGGTCCGTTTTACAAACCCCTGCTGAATCCACAGCTTACAGATTCGCAACTCTCGACAAAAAACAATTCAAAGACCAAGCTATCGTGCAAGGAGACGGTAATGCTAACTACTACACAAACTCCTCACACGTGCCTGTCGACACCGGATTATCCTTAATTGAAAAAATCAAAATTGAAGAACAATACCACAGCTTAACCCCTGGTGGTCACATCTTCCATGCATTCATGGGAGAATCATACTCCGATCCGGATTCCCTAATGAGCTTAACTGACAAGATTGCTAGAAAATCCGATATCGGATTCTGGGCTTACAGCTCAGCATTAAGCTTCTGTTTAAAATGTAAAACTTTAATGAAAGGACTAAACAATGTTTGTCCTACCTGCGGTGAAAAAGAAGATGTAGAATGGTATGACAGAATTACCGGATACGTTCAACAAGTTGGACGTGCAAAATCTGCATCCGGAGGTTGGAACCCAGGTAAACGTCAAGAATTAATTGACAGAAGAAGATTCGAAGATAACTAAACAGTTATCTTCCTTCACACCATTTTTTTACACCAAACCATCAAAATCATATTTTAAGGGCCAATATCTTAACAACTAATTTTAGAAATTTTTGAAACAAACTGATTTTAGGCTCATTCATATTGCTCATATTACTGTTTTCAATCACCGCAATTTCTGTGGCTGATTTGAATGATACGGACAATACGAATGTTTTAAAAGATAAAAGCACAAACGACAATTCCTTTTCTGATTTAAGTCAACGCATTAATGATGCAGAATCAAAAATTGATCTTGACAATGACTATAGCTAAAATCATCATACTTGGAGACGATGCCACCCCTGTCGGTGCAAATCAAGTGGTGAAAATCAAGCTCAACAAGAAAACCTATTACGTGAAAACCAATGCCAAAGGTATCATCACATTTAAAATACGAAAACACTAAAGCCTGGAACCTACATACTGACTGCAATATACAAAGGCGAAACAAACAAGAATATCGTTAAGGTAAAGCAAAACCTCAAAACCAAAAAATACACAGTCAAGAAATCCGCCAAAAAGCTTGTCATAAAGGCAACACTCAAAAACGGATAAATATGGAATAGCAAAATTCACCATCAAGAAAAAGCATATCAAAAAACTCAAAAAGGGCAAAAAATACACAATGAAGGTGACCTACCTCAAAAACACAATAAAAACAACATTAAAAGTCAAACGTTAGAGGAAAATTTATTCCTCTATTTTTCTTATTTTTATCACCAACATGACAATACCCGCCAAAAAACTAAAAGTATATTAATACCATTAAACTAAAATTATAATATTATCATATCACTGATGATAATAGTTATTTTCACACTCTATGTTACTAGTATTTATGGGCTTTTTTAATACTAGGTCGCTGATAACATAGACTTATACCCAGACTGAACTGATTAAGAGGTTATATAATGCAAAGATCAAGAGGATTGAAAAGTAGATCAAGAAAAAAAATGACTAAAGTACAAAGACCGGGCAGAACTAACCCAATTACCAACAGACTCCAAAGATTTGAAGAAGGAGATTTAGTTCACATTACTATTAACCCATCCATCCAAAAAGGACAACCTGCTCCTAGATTCCATGGTAAAACCGGTAAAGTTACCGGCAAAAAAGGAAAAGCATACATCGTATCCTTAAAAGATGGAAACAAAGCAAAAGAGTTAATAGTAAGACCTGACCACTTAAAATTACAAAACTGATTTCTATGATTGGAAAAGAAGTTATAAAAAGCGAACCGATGCCAAGTTCAAAAGTAAAAGAGATCATTGAAGATTTTGCTGACACCAATGAATTGAATTATCAACAAAATCTTACCCTAAACCACCTTGCAAGATTCAAAAGGTACTCCGCTGAAGACGCAGAAGAAATCTATGAAAAGCTTCAGGAAGAATTTGGCTTAAGGGACAAGGTCGCTGCTCATATTGTTGACATGGTTCCACTCGATTTGGCGGACATGAGATTGATTTTCGCTAAGGAACCAACAAAAACAACCAAAGAGGACATGGAAAAAATCCTCGAAATGTTGGAACAATATGATTATATCGAATAGTATTCCTACTATTCCTTTTTTTATTTATTTTTAAAAATTTCACCAAACCAGCCATTTTTTAGATATCTTTATTATACTTAACAATCAAACCTATAAATAAGTTTATATTATATCTGTCAAAGTTATAATAAAAAAAACAATAGTGAGTGATAATATGGATAATAGAAATAAAAAAGAAAATAAACCAACAGTTAAGAAAGAGGAATATGCTGTTGTACTTGATTATCTAAGCCGTGGCTATGTTAAGTCAGATATGTCCAAATTCGGTGGTAAACCTATTGCTCAAGCTATTGGTACAGAACAATTCACTCTTCTTGAATTAGCTCCTAAAAATGGTGTTAATTTAGAAATACAAGACCAAGTATACATTGGAAAAGGAAAAAGAGACAAGATATACAGGGTTCTTGGTAAATTGGATTATGAAAATTTAACCGCAACAGCCAGAATAGAACTGGACTACTCTATTCGTGACA
The DNA here is from genome assembly GCA_900320515.1 of uncultured Methanobrevibacter sp. Taxonomy (GTDB): domain Archaea; phylum Methanobacteriota; class Methanobacteria; order Methanobacteriales; family Methanobacteriaceae; genus Methanocatella. The sequence continues at coordinate 19,795 of ONSJ01000033.1, forward strand.
TTGTTGAAGATAATGAGGATAAATTTGTTGAATTTTTCAATACTGCAGATTCAGTAAGTACAAGAATGCATTCACTTGAACTGATTCCTGGAATCGGTAAAAAATACATGTGGGACATCATTAAAGCAAGAGAACAGAAACCTTTCGAAAGCTTTGAAGACATTTCAGAAAGGCTCCCTACATTGGCAGATCCTGCCGCAATGATTGTTAACAGAGTAAAACAGGAACTTGACACTACCAAACCAAAACGAGGTAAAAATAAATATTACCTGTTTACACAACCTCCAAGAGCTGCAAGAAGAAGATAAGTGATAAATTGACAAATGAAAATTCCCCATCCTTATCTAAAACAACAAAAGATATTTTAAGCCGACATGGAATAAAGTTAAATAAAAATCTGGGCCAGAATTACCTTATTGATAAAAACAAAAGGGACCAGATTATTAACTTTGGAGATATCTCAAAGGAAGATGTTATTTTAGAGATTGGAACGGGAATTGGAACTCTTACACTTGAACTTGCCAAAAGAGCCAAAAAGGTAATAGCCATCGAGCAGGACCAGAAGATTTGTGAAATTCTCGCCCAAAGGCTTGAAGACGAAAAAATAGATAATGTGGAACTGATTAATGATGATGCGTTAAAGGTGGATTTTCCGCCTTTCAATAAAATCATCTCCAATCTGCCTTATCAGATATCATCACCGATTACTTTTAAATTCCTTAACTATGATTTTGACCTTGGTATTCTGATGTATCAAAAGGAATTTGCCAGCCGAATGAACGGCGAAGTCGGAACCAAAAACTATTCCAGACTTTCGGCAATGCTTTATTTTAAATGCGATGTGGAAAAACTGACTGAAGTGAGCAACGAAAGCTTCATTCCAAAGCCGCAAATAGACTCGACTGTAGTCAAATTGACCCCAAAGGAAAACAGCATATCCGATGAGGACTTCAGGACCTATTCCAAATTTACAAAGGCACTCTTCCAGCACAGAAACAAAAAGATTAAAAATGCCCTGATTGATTCCAGGCATATCATAAGCAATATTGACAAGAAAGTCCTGAAAAAGAGGCTGAATGATATAGATGATAAAGAACTGGAGGAATACCTTAAAAAAAGGGTTGTGGTGCTTTCCCCTGAGGAGATCCTGTTGATATCCAAAAAGCTAAATCCGATTTTTGTTGAGTGATAATATGGGCGAATTTATAATCAATACTCACGATAACGTTTATATCCCCGCCGAAGACAGCTATCTTTTGGCGGAAAATCTGGAAATCAAGCCTGACCAAAGCGTCCTGGAGATTGGAACGGGTTCGGGAATTGTTGCAATGTATGCTTCAAGGCTATCCGACAGCATTACCGTAACCGACATCAATTTTGATGCATGCGAACTTGCACGCAAAAATTTCGAGGCAAATGACATTGAAGGCATTGAGATTCTCTTCGGCAACATGTTCGAACCTGTCGAAAACAGAAAGTTTGATGTAATTCTATTCAATACTCCATATCTACCTACCGAAGAAGGAGAAGTTTTAGACGACACCATAAATTATGCGTTTGACGGCGGACTAAATGGTAGGAAAGTCATTGATCTTTTCTTAGATGAAGTGGGAAATCATTTAAATGATGGAGGAATTGTCCAGATGATACAGTCTTCACTTTCCGGCAATGATGAGACACTGCAGAAATTTGACGAGATGGGTTTTATTGCCGAAATAAAGGCATCAGAACATTTCTTTTTTGAGGATATAACTTTAATAAATGCATATAAGGTGATATAATGGAACAATGGAAAGTATCAATACTTACAGGAGTAGCGCTGATAATTCTTGCACTGATATTCTCATTTATCAGAGGTGGAATCAGCATATGGATGGCAATAGTTATCGTGCTTGGTGTAATTGATATCATATTTGGAATAATGAGAAAGAAAAAAGAAGGAATATAGAGAATTTAGAATTCTCCATCGAAAACGAGTTTTGCCGGGCCTTCCATGAAAGCGCCTAAGGCATCATCCTTTTCGTATACATTGAATTTTAAGTCTCCGCCAGGCAGGTGGAGCAATACGTTTTCATCAAACAGTCCAAGTTTGAAACCTGAAATTGCAGTTGAGGTTGCACCGGTACCGCATGCAAGTGTGACGCCAGCTCCTCTTTCCCAGGTAATCATCTTACCCTCATTTTTAGAGATGACTTCTACAAAGTGCACATTGATCTTTTCAGGGAACACTTCATGAGCTTCAATTGCAGGCCCATACTTGTTGATGTCAACTTCATCCACATTATCGACAAAGATTATGGCATGAGGGTTTCCGACGCTGATTGCGGTCAGATTGAACTTGGTGTCGATTACATCCAATTCACCGTTTAAAAACTCTTCCTTATCAGAAGTCATTGGAATTTCGGGAGTTTTGAATGTTGACAGTCCCATATCGACCTTAAAGAGTACAGGCTCATCGCCGTCAAGGGTGATTTCGATTGTTTTGATTCCTGCCCTTGTCTCAACAGTCATTTTGTCCTGCTTTAAAATGCCTTTTCTGTAGACAAAGTCACCAAAGCATCTTATACCGTTTCCGCACATTTCAGCTTCGCTTCCGTCAGGATTGAACATTCTGTATCCGATGTCGGCAACTTCTGAAGGTTCTACGAACAATACTCCGTCGCCTCCGACACCGAAGTTTCTGTGGCATAGTATCCTGCATGCTTCCGGCTTGTCAGTTTCAGGAATGACTTCCCCATCGAATTCGTTGATTATTGGAAAGTCATTGCCTATTCCGTGCATTTTTGAAAATTTTAATCCTTTTAAATCTACCATGATATCAACTTATTTTAAATGTGGTGGAACCCTTTGTTTGTCGTATAGGTCTTCAAAGGTTTCCCTTTCACGAACCAAATTGCATTTTCCATCAGTTACAAGTACTTCTGAAGCTAATGGCCTTGAGTTGTAGTTGGATGACATTGTAAATCCGTATGCGCCTGCATTGAGGATTCCTAAAACATCACCTTCTTCCACATCAGGCATTGGCCTGTCACGTGCGAATAAATCTCCGGATTCGCAAACGTTACCTGCAACATCCACTTCCTGGGTCATTGGAGCGTCCATTTTGCTTGCATCAACTATGTGGTGGTATGAATCATACATTGCAGGCCTTAGTAGTGTGTGGAAACCTGCGTCGACTCCTATGAATTTTCTGTAGCTTTGCTTTATGCTGTTGACGGTAACCAAAAGCACACATGCATCAGCCACAAGGTATCTTCCAGGTTCAAGATACATTGTAGGATTGCCCATATCATATTGCTCGAGTTTTTCCTTGAAGAGTGCAACATTGACTTCTGCGAATTTGTCAAGGTCAAGGAGCTTTTCTTCAGGAGTGTATGGTACGCCCACACCTCCACCGAAGTCAACAAACTCAAAGTCTATTCCGGCTTCCTGGTGGACTTTTCCTGCAATGTCCATTGTGGATTCGATTGCCAGTTTGAATGGTTCCGGGTCAAGAATTCCTGAACCGATATGGGAATGCATACCGATTGGGTCGAAACCTAATTCTTTTGCCATTTCATATACTTCAACAGCCTCATTGTCCATGATACCGAATTTACTCATCACTCCACCGGTAATACAGTGGTCGTGGTGTCCTGCACCAACCATTGGGTTTACCCTGAATGATATTTTCAATCCTTCCGGATCAACCATTTTGGCCAGTCTGTTAAGTGCAGAGACTGAATCGATATTCAGGACCGCACCTTCATCATGAACGAATTTTAATTCATCATTGGTTATGTTGTTACCTGTAAAGAGGATTCTGTCACCTGAAAATCCAAGCATTTTTGAGATGTGGACTTCACCAGGGGAAACAGCATCAATACAGCAACCTTCAGATTCCAATATTTTCATTACTGCAAGGTTGGTATTTGCTTTACATGCGTAAAATACTTTAAAATCAGGATAATATTTTGAAAAAGTTGAATAAAATTTATTGTAGTTTTCCCTTATCCTATTTTCATCAATCACATAGGTCGGAGTTCCGAATTCTGCTGCAACATCAATTGCATCGGCTCCACCAATGTCTAAGTGGTTTTTGTCGTTTACTTTAATATTTAAGTCCATAATCTAAACTCCTTAAAAAAGTTACATTATGTATTTACTTATCTTGTTCGAGTTATTTAAAATTAATGAAGGAAATTGATTTTCCGTTTAAATTATTTAATAGAAGACTAAAAATAATATCATGAAATCATATGGACTTACAGTAAGAGGCATCATCAAGAATGATTCGGGCGAAATCCTGATTGTCAAAAGGCATCCTAAAAGCAGGACTGACCCTGAAATGTGGGAACTTCCCGGTGGAAAGGTGGAAAAGGGAGAGCATTTCGCCGATGCTCTTGTTCGAGAGATTAAGGAAGAGACAAATTTGGATGTGAATGTCGGAGACTTCTGTGAGGCAGTGCAAAACGACTATTCCCACAAAAGGACTGTTCAGCTGATGATGTATCTGGATGACGTTGAGGGAAGCGTTGAGATAAGCGAAGAGCATACCGAATACATGTGGGCTTCAATTGAAAAAATAGAAAGTTTAGAATTATCAAGTTCCCTTAAAAAACTTTTAGAAAAAAGAAATTATGAGCTTTAGAGTATTTCATCTAAAGCTTTTACAAACTGGTCAATTTCGGATTTTGTAATTGTCAATGGTGGAACAAACCTTAACACCTTGTCGGCGGTGCAGTTGATTAAAAATCCTGCTTCTCTTAATTTGTCCACATATTCTGCGCCAGGCTTGGTCAATTCAACACCTACCATTAAACCTTTACCACGCACATCTGCGATTATTTCCTTATCCAATTTTTTAAGCTCGGATATGAAGTATTCGCCGACTTCATTGACATTGTCAAGGATATTTTCCTCATCAAATGCATCAAGAACGGCATTAGCTGCAGCCGCAACCAATGGACCTCCGCCGAAGGTTGTTCCGTGGTCACCTGGAACGAATGCACTGGCTACCTTTTCGGTTGCAAGGATTCCTCCCATTGGGACTCCTCCGCCGATTCCTTTAGCCATTGTCATTATGTCAGGTTTTACGTCAAAGAGTTCATGAGCGAAAAGTGTTCCGCATCTTCCAAATCCTGTCTGGACCTCATCGACAATGAATACGATGTCGTTTTCCTTACAGATTTTTTCGATTCCTTTCAGGTATTCGATATCAGGAACGTTGACTCCCCCTTCACCCTGGATAGGCTCTACAATAATTGCTGCAGTATTTTCTGTAACTGCCTCCTTGATTGCTTCCAAATCATTGTATGGCACATTGATGAAACCCTTTGGCAAAATGGATTTGAACGGTTCGTGGTAATGTTCGTGACCGGTTGCTGCAAGTGTCATTATGGTCCTTCCGTGGAATGACTCGACGGTTGAGATGACCTCGCTTTTTCCTGTGTATTTGACAGCTAACTTAATGGCTCCCTCATTTGCCTCAGCACCGCTGTTTGCATAAAATATTCTGTCGAAACCGGTTTTGTCGACCAATTTTTTGGCATAAATCAAAGCAGGCTCGTTGTAGTAGATGCTTGAAATGTGAATGAGCTTTTCTGCCTGGTCCTGAATTGCCTTTACAAGTTTAGGATGATTGTGACCTAAACAGTTAACTGCAATACCTGCAAACATGTCCACATATTCATTTCCATCGATATCCCATACTTTAACACCTTCCCCGTGATCAAGTACGATTGGCTGTCTGGTGAAAGTGTTTATGAAATAATCATCTTCAATCTTAATTAATTCCTGAGTATTCATAATAATCTCCTAATATATTTAATCATTAAACATATTAGATTAAATTAATATAAAATACTTTCCACAGAATCATCTGATAAGTGAAAAGAATGAAGTGATTAGGCATTGGTTTTAAAAAAAATTTAAATAGATGAAATTAATCATCTATTTGACTTTAACGGTTGTTTTAATGGTGTCTTTGAGGTAAGTCATTTTGACTGTGTATTTCTTGCCTTTTTTGAGCTTTTTGATAACATTCTTTTTAATAGTGACCTTGGCTATTCCTTTTTTGTTGGTTTTGACCTTGTAGGTTTTTCCTTTGAATTTGAAGGTTATCTTTTTGCCTTTGACCTTTTTGCCGTTGATTTTGAGGGTCGCTTTTAATTTAACTTTTTCATCTGAAAAATTTGAAAAATTCATTATTATATAATATATTCACAATAATATTTAACTATTTAAACAATTTGATAAACAATTGAACTTAAAAACATGATTAGTTATTCAAAAACTATTTAATAGGAGTCATTAAATAATAGTATAAGGTGAAAAAATGAAAGTCGCTATAATTGAAACTGACAAAGGTAATATCGAATTAGAATTATTCCCAAAAGAGGCTCCAGGTACTGTAGCCAACTTTGAAAAATTAATCAATGAAGGATTTTATGACGGATTGACCTTCCACAGGGTAATTCCAAACTTTGTAATCCAAGGAGGATGCCCTAACGGAAACGGTACCGGAGGACCTGGATACACCATCAAATGTGAAACCGAAGGAAACCCTCACAGACACGGAACCGGTGCACTATCAATGGCACACGCTGGTAAAGACACTGGAGGAAGCCAATTCTTTATTACACACTGTCCACAGCCACACTTAGATGGAGTTCACACCGTATTCGGCCAAGTAATCAAAGGCCAAGACGTTGTTGATGCTATCCGCCCGGGTGACGTTATGAACAGAGTCACCATAGAAGAAAGATAACCTTTCTTTTTACTTCTTTTTTATTTTTATCTATTTTAATTTAGTTAAACAGCTTTTAAAGAAAAAGTTGTATGGGTTTGAAAAATTGCTCCCGTTTAAAACTGCTTATTTTAAATATCAAGAATTGCATATTCTTTAATTATCAAAATATCCAAAATCCGAACATTGAATATGCACCATATCATCTCAAAAATCAGATTTTTAGAAAAATTTACAGGTTCATTGCAATATTTATTCGACCGTAAAAACTATAATTTTAGATTTAACAGAAATTTTACAATCTTATAGCAAAATTGAGATATATAAATACATAAAATTTAAATATTGATTAAAACAAAGAGTAATTTTGAATTTAAATAACATTAAGGAGGATAAAATAATGCAACAGAATTATTCTCAAAGATTGGAAATGCAAATTCCACAAGAAAATACATATACTGGATTGACAAAAACTAAAAATATGGATAAAGAACTCGCAAATCTTTCAAAAGATTATAATATTCTCAAAATTGATGAATTAAAAGAATATTTGGAAAAAAATGGTGGATTAATACCATATATTCACTCAATAACTCCTTTAATTAAAGATTATTTCCCTAAAAATGAATTATGCCTAACTTACTATATTGATCCAGAATTTGAAGAGTTGAATCATGCCTTAATTTGTGTGATAGGAAAAAATTCATTATTTGAAAAAGAAAGAGAACTAATGAATCAACTTAATGATAAATTACTATATTTAACTGATTTTTCAACTGATGTAAAAAGTTTAATTTCTGTAAGGCTGTGGTGGTTATGACTGTTTTTGATTGGAAAGAGTTCTACAATGTGGGAAATCACCTTAAAAGTTATTCGAAAAAGGAAGCATACCAACGTTCAGCAATCTGCAGATACTATTATTCATGCTTTGGCCCAGTTAAAAACTATTACGAAAAATCATTTAGGAAAACGCTATCATCAAAAAATGCGCATATCAAATTAATTAATGCATTAAAAAAATCTCCATTTTTTGAAGAGCAAAAATTAGGTGAAAAATTAGCTGAATTAAGAAAAAATAGAAATTTTGCCGATTATAAAACCGGAAAATTGAGTAAAAAATTGGTTATTGATTCTAAATTGGATGCTGAAGAAATTTTTCAAATGTTAGATGAACTTTACAAAAATCCTGTAAGAGTAATGAAATAACTAACTTGTATTAGATTTGATTCCTACAAATGAAGCAAATACTGATGCAATGCACAACACCACACAGATGATGCAGGTTATCTGACAGCTTTGAATCAGCAGCGGATAGTACTGCTCGATTATCGGAACATCACCCATTATGAACGCAAACACCAAAGTCAATATTCCCATACTCATTGCCTGACCGACCGTACGCATTGTCGCAACCGCAGCCGATGCAGCTGAAGTGTCCTTTGGAGGAACGGACCCCATGATTACATTCGTATTCGGCGGTGAAAAGAGTCCGAATCCTACACCATAGATTACCATGGATACCATCAAAAACTCCATTGGGGTTGCCGCATCCAGAGATGAGAACAGAAACAGTGAAACAGTCCCAAGACCCATTCCGATTGCCGCAAGGATTTGAGGCACGAACCTGTCGGACAGCCTTCCTGCAATCGGAGCCAAAACCACCTGGCACAATGGAGCCACAAGCAGTATCATTCCTGCAGTCTGTGAATCGAATCCCTTGATGTATTGCAGATGATAATTAAGGATTGTTGTAACGGCATAGGTTGCCAGATATGCGCACAGTGATGCGAAATTGGCTGAGAGAAACTTGTGATTTTTAAAGAACCTGATATCAAACACCGGATGGGATTGTCTCAGCTCGATAAATCCGAATATCACAAAAATTATGACTCCCAATACTGTCAGGACCATTCCCAATTGTGTGTTTAAAATGGTAAAGCCGTACATGAAGAGCACCATTCCGATTCCATATGTCAATGATCCCTTGATGTCCAATGGAATGCCCTTAAATGAAATCCATTCCTCATCGATTCTTGTTAAAAGCAATGCCAGAATCACAAAGAGAAACGGAACTCCGAACAGCACTACAGATCTCCAGCCCAGATTGTAATTCAGGATTCCTCCCAATACCGGAGACAAAGAGAGTCCCACATAGACCCCGGTAATGTTTATCCCCAATGCCTTTCCGCGCTCTTCAGGAGGAAATGCGGACACTATCATTGCCATGGAGGTGACATTGATGAAAGCCAGTGCTATTCCCAAGATAAACCTGCAGGCAAGGAACTGTTCCTGAGATGTTACGCAAACATTGACTATGGAAATTATGATAAATAGAATAATGCTTATGTTTGTGACCTTCTTAAGACCGAATTTTCCTGAAATTTGGCCGGCAGGAACCGAGAGAACAGCCACAACCAACAAAAAAATAATTGTTACCCAGTTTTGAACGATATTGCTCATGTGAAATTCTGTTGCAATTGATGGAATGACAATGGTTACTGCATTGACCGCAAAAACCGTGAAAAATGACAATACCGTACAAATCAATAAGAGTAAATTTTTATTTTCCATCACTATTATATATTCATGATGAAGTTTAAATATTTTTTAAAATAAACTATAATTATGAGCGAAAACAAATTTCCGGAATATATCACATTCCCAAGAACCTTCGAAAAGTATAGATGGTACAAACCCATCCTCGTATTCATAGTCGGAGCAATTGTATATGCAGTATTACAGGTTTTATTACTTATGATTTTTAACGTTGCCTACGATACGAACACTATTACTCAATTAATGACAGGAGGATACGAAGCCCTAAATTCTGAAGTTGGAAGCTACATCGGTTATCTGTCTGTGGCCATTTTCATTCCTTCACTTTATATTGCAACTAAAATTGTTCGGGACAGGCCGTTTTCTTCCTATTCATCATCACGTGGAGGATGGAACTGGAAACTCTTCTTTAAGTCACTTTTAATTCCATTGGCAGTATATATAGTCTATGAAATTATACATGTCCTGATTTTTGGACAAAAAAGCGCGAATACACTGACACCTACCTTCTTTTTGATATGCCTGATTATCATACCTTTGCAATGCATTGGAGAAGAATACGTCATAAGAGGTTTGATTATGCAAACCTTCGGATCATGGTTTAAGATACCTGTTCTGGCGATTGTCCTTCAATCCATAGTTTTTGCATCATTACATCCCTACAGCATCCTGGGAGTAATCGGAGTATTCATACAGGGAATCCTATTGGGATTCATAGCCTGGCGCAGCAACGGTCTGGAAGCTTCTTGCGCACTTCATAGCGTGAATAACCTAATAAGTGCATATTTTGTAGCTTTAGGATTTGAAGTGAGCTCATCTCTAATCACCCCTTACGACTTTGCTTCAACAATGATTGTTAGCACAATCTCAGCATTGGCACTGTATTATGTCGGAACAAAGAAAGGCTGGTTTGAGGAAAAGACAGAGAATCTATGGTAAAATCACTCTTAGTTTTGAGTTCAATAGCTCAAAACCTTATTATTTTTTAAGTTTCTCCATCAGCCCGGACCTGCGGGCATAATGAAACATGTACAATTGGACATATCCTGCATTATCACCAAATTCATCCATTCCGAATTCCCTGACCTTGGAAACACTTATGTCCTTGCCTTCAAAATACAGATGGGACACTATCCTTTTTATCCAGACATCAGACGGGAAGGCTTCCCTGAAGTTGAATCCGTAAAGCAGTATGCAGTCTGCCACCTTCGGACCGACACCCGGAACCTCAATGATTGTTTCAAAGGCTTCGTCATAACTCATGTTTGAAATTTCCGACAGGTCCATTTCAAGTGTAAACATCTCGCTTGCCCTTCTCATGTAGGGTGCCCTATATCCTACACCACATTCCTTCAGATTATTTTTGCAACTGCAAATATCTTCAATATCTGATGAATTAAATTCATCTTCATCATCCAAATACACATTTCCTAACACGGAACTTTTAGGAAAAGTATAGTATCCGTCATGCTCATTTCCCCATTTTTCCTTCATGCCGGAAATCGATTTTGTCCACCTTTTGATGGAATTGTTTGCAGAGCATATTGATGATATGATGCATTCAAAGGGGTCGGGCGCTAAAAAAAGTCTCAAGCCGTTGCAGAATTCGCTCATTTCGGCAAGTTCCGCATGGTTGTGCAAATATTTATAGAATCTGTTCAAATCAAAATCCAAATCATAGATGTAGCTCAATTTGGAAACGGCATCACTTTGAGAAATTTCACCATCGAAATTGAAATCCAGAAAATCGCCTGACTGGCGAACATCAAAAATGACCGGCTTATCATCGACCATGACAACCTGCCTGAATGATTCGTCAACCTGCTTCCAAGGGGGCTGTGAAGTCTGGCCGGAAAATTGGGTAAGTTCTAAATCGATTGGAGCTTTGATGATCATAACCTAACAGCCACATTATTTTCTTTTAAGTATTCCTTGACTGTGCCGATTGAATATTGGTTGAAGTGGAATATGCTTGCTGCAAGCGCAGCTGAAACATCAGTCTTTTCAAACACTTCAAGAATATGCTTAGGCTCGCCAACTCCTCCACTGGCAATGACCGGAATGTCAACCGCATCATTGATGGCCTTGTTAAGCTCGATGTCATAGCCGTTCTGGGTTCCGTCTCCGTCCATACTGGTCAAGAGCACTTCACCGGCACCACGGTCCTGGCATTCGATTGCCCACTGAATTGCATCAATGCCTGTGAACTCCCGTCCGCCGTAAATGCTTGTATCAAACCAGCAGTACCCGTTATCTGTTTCTATAACTGTTTTGTCAGGGACATCATCCGGATGGTCAACGTATCTTCTCTTTGCATCGATTCCTATCACGACTGCCTGGGAACCGACAACCTTTGAGGCCTCGGTCAACAGTTCAGGATTCTTGATGGCTGCAGTGTTGGTTGAGCATTTGTCCGCTCCCGCCTTAAGCATGTTGATGTAGTCGTCGACCTTTCTTATTCCTCCGCCTACACAGATTGGCATGAATACGTTTTCGGTCAATCTGTCAATCACATCGGCCATTGTGGCACGCCTTTCATGTGAAGCGGTAATGTCCAAAACGACAACTTCATCCGCACCTTCCTCATAGTAGCGTGTTGCAAGATCAACCGGATTTCCTGCATATTTGATTTGCTTAAACTCGACTCCCTTAACGACACGGCCTTCAGGAACCTGCAGGTCACAATCCAAACAAGGAATAATTCTTTTGGTCAACATAAAAATCCATAAAAAAAGTAGAAAATTTGTTTAAGAATATTCTTAAGCAGAATATCTTAAAACGAAACATAAAATTGCTAAAATAACTGTAGCAACAATAACGTGTTCAGGTGAAAGTTTTGGACCTAAACTTTCTTCATCAAAGTACCTTACCAAACCTGCACCGGTTTGAGGCATTGAAATCTTATTATCTTTTTTTGCCATAATAATTCTCCATTAAATTAATTGATAAAAATAACTTAATATATCTATTTTTTTCATCATATATAAAGTTTAAATTTTTTCCTTCTTGATGACCTTGATATCACTTATTCTGGTATCCGGATATTGGCCATCCTCATCCTTTTCAACAGCCTTAACCATATCCCATACGGTTAAAAGTGCAACACTGACACCGGTGATTGCTTCCATTTCAACACCTGTCTTGCCTAAAGTGTTAACGGCACATGTTGCAATGATTTCATCATCTTTCACTTCAAAATCAAGTTCTATACCTGTCAAAGCCAACGGATGGCAAAGCGGTATTATTGAAGATGTGTTTTTTACTGCCTGAATTCCTGCAATCTGAGCGGTTGTAAGCACATTTCCCTTTTTGATTTCCTCATTTTGAATCAGACTGATTGTATTCCTATCCAAAAATATGCTTCCACTGGCTATTGCCCTTCTTTTTTGATCAGGTTTAGCCCCGACTTCAACCATATGCACTCCGCTGTCTGTCAAATGTGTAAATTCCTCTGCCATATTATCATTTCTCGCTTACTTCAACTACATCCAATTGTTCGCAAATTGCTCCAACACCCAATATTTCACTTACATTAGGCTGGCTTCTTCCTTCATCACCGGAAATCAACTCCTTGATGTAAAGGCCTCCTTCCGTTTTAATGCGCATTTTAAATGTCTTATCGTCAATTATCTCATATTTCAAATCCAAAACATGTTTTATGCGAACCATGTCAGTCCGCCTTCTCAAAACCCTTAAGGGGGTTTGCTGGTGAATCTCATTTAATTTTGTCAGCTCTTCCAGCTTATCCGGGTCAAACGGCTCATCGCACTCGACAATCGCCTCATAAACCTTATAGGTGTCAGGAGAGGATTGTTTTATTTCAGCCTTGCGGCCCCTCTCACAGAGTTTCAATCCATGATAAGCGGTCTTGCCTTCATTGATCTTATTTATTTCATTTTCCAATTTGGCCAGGTCCAGATTTCTGATTCTTGGCTCCTTTATCTCCAAAACGAATGGCCTTCCAGAACCGAGCATCAGTACATCGATATCCTCACGGCCGGCTCCATGGAACTTGGCTTCCTTTCCTTTGGTCAGCTTCAGGAAATGCTCGGAAATTAGCTCCTCAACGGATTCGGGATATTGCTTGCCTGTTCCGTTGCACTCCTCACATCCTCTGCCCTTACATTTGGTGCATGGCCATTTGGTTTGAGGGATTCCGCGCTTATACTTATTGTATTTTCCCTCGACATACAAAGGATTGATTTGAATTCTGACTTTAGGCTCTTTTCTTAAATCTATGTTAAAAACAATGTCCTGCCTTTCAAATTCGGCTTCCTTGTCATACTTTTCCCAGATTCCAAGGCCTATCAATCGGTTAACTTCCTTTTTGATGGTTTCAACACCCAAGTCAAATTCCTCAGACAATTCCTCGTCACGTTCCTGTATGTCTTTGGGAATCTGTGAGCCCACCAGGAAGGTGTTGAATTCTATGCCCAGCTGGCTGATTTTAGCATCGATTTTATCATATAAGCCATCATCCAGCTTATCAAAAATGTTATCACAAATCACACAGTCTGCATCATCCAAATCAATGCCCAATTCCTCGCATACCTTGTCGGCACGTTCGATATTGTTGGTGCCCTCTATCGTTTTGGACAGCTTGCGTCCAAGACAATGCTTGCAGATTTTACCATCGGTCCTGTTTAGAATATCTTCAGCTAATCTCATGTTATCTCTGCATGAACTGGCCCATCATACGGTTCATGGCTCCGCCCCTCAGGCGTCCGCCACGTTTTCCAATTCCCTTCATTGTCTTTTTGGTGTTGTTGTAATACTTAAGCAATTCCTTGACATCGCTTTCCTGATGACCTGATCCACGGGCAATCCTTTGAATTCTTGACTGCTTTATGATTTTCGGATTGAGCATTTCCTCCTCGGTCATTGAAGACATCATGATTTTATAGGATTCGAGCTTGTCCTCGGTCATCTTTGATGCCTCTTTTGTAATCTTGTTTCCCATACCCGGAATCATGTTGAGAACCTGCTGCATCGGACCCATGCTGTTCATCATTTCAAACTGGTTTTTCATGTCCATAAGTGTGAATTTACCGGTAAGCATGTTGTTCATGGTCTTTTCGGCAACGTCCTCATCAATATTTTCCTCTGCCTTTTCTATAAGGGATTTGATGTCCCCCATACCAAGCAGTCTTGAGATGAATCTTTCAGGGTCGAAAGGCTCAAAGTCATCCACCCTTTCACCTGTACCGATGAACTTGATTGGAGCGCCGGTTTCAGCCACTGCTGACATCGCACCCCCACCTTTTGCTGAACCGTCCAATTTTGTAATTATGATTGAACCGATGTCGGTTGCCTGGGAAAATGCCTTTGCCTGCTCTCCGGCCTGCTGACCGATAGTTCCGTCGATTACAAGAATGGCCTCATTCGGTTTGATGATGTTGTCCAGCTCATCCATCTCAGCAATGAGATCAGCCTCTTCCTTGTGCCTTCCTGCTGTATCGAAAATGATGACCTTACGGTTTTTGAACTCCTGCAAACCTTTTTGGGCAAGATCCAAAGCGTCCTTGTTGTTCGGATCACCATATAAAGGCACGTCCATCTCTTCGGTGAGCTGCTTCAATTGCTCATAAGCAGCCGGTCTCCATGTGTCTGTACATACCACTGCCGGGTTGAAACCCTTTTTCTGCAGATATCTGCATAATTTTCCGATTGTAGTGGTCTTACCGGAACCCTGCAAACCTAAAAAGAGTATCTTATACGGCCTGTCGTTAATGTCAAGGTCTGCCGCTTCGCTGCCCAGAAGGTTGACCATTTCCTCATAGATGATTGTTATGACATGCTCCCTTGGAGTGATGCCCTTTGGAGGTTCCTCTTCAAGAGCCCTTTCCTCTATTTTCTTTGATAAATCTAAAACTAATTTAATATTAACGTCAGATTGAATTAATGCACGTTGTATATCTTTTACAACTTCTTTTATTGTCTTTTTATCGATTACTGACATTCCTACTAATTTCTTCATGGTATTAGTAAGATTTTCACCTAAATTTCCAAGCATATTAATCACTTCTTTAGAAAAGTTAATTATTATATTAAGATATATTTATATTTAACAAGTTTTAATAATTTTCGTGTGAGTACTATGTTAAAAGAAGTAATAAAATCATTGGAAACATCACCGATTGTTAAAAAAGGAGATTACAATTACTTTGTAAATCCTATAAGTGATGGCGTACCTGCAATGAACCCGTCAATGCTTAGAGAATTGGCCCGTGTAGTTTACAAGTATGCAGATTTAAATATTGACAAAATTGTTGCAGTTGAAGCTATGGGAATACATCTGGCAACAGCGCTTTCCCTTGCAACAGACATTCCTTTTGTGGTAATCCGTAAAAGGCAGTATGGCCTTCCTGGCGAAACCGAAGTTTATCAGAAAACCGGCTATGGCTCATCAAACCTTTATGTCAATGATCTTCATGAAGGCGAAAGAATCCTGCTCATTGACGATGTTGTAAGCACCGGCGGGACACTGGTGGCATTGATTAGGACATTGACCGATATGGGCCTTGACCTGAAATCCGTAGTGGCCATCATCGACAAGGGCGAAGGCAGGAATATCGTCAAAAGGGAAACCGGAGTGGACGTGTTATCTATCGTCAAACTGGATGTAATTGACGGCAAGGTAGTCATTGAAAGCACAATTGAAGATTAAAATGTCAATGTATGATATGGATTTGGACAGGGTAATCCGAAAAATCAACTCGATGGATGCAAAAACTGTAGGGCTGCAGTTTCCGGAAGGCCTCAAGATACAGGCGACAAAGATAGCCAGAGAGATTGAAGCGCAAACCGATGCGATTGTCGTCATCTCAGGAGATCCCTGCTTTGGAGCATGCGATGTCAGCGACTGGAAAATGAAGGGTTCGGTGGACTTGATTGTTCACTACGGCCACACCCCCCTTCCATTGAAATATGAAGTGCCTACACTGTTCATAGAGGCATACTCCAAAATCGACATCAAAAAGGACCTTGAAAAATGCCTGGAAACATTGAAGAGCCACTCAAGGATAGGGCTTGTAACAACAACACAGCACTTGCATCTTCTAAATGAGACAAGGGATTTTCTGGAGGACAACGGCAAGGAGGTCATTCTTGGGTCATCCCCATCAACAAGAAAGGGACAGGTTCTGGGCTGCAACTTCTCATCAATCAAGGACCTTGAAGTGGATGCGATACTCTTTATCGGCAGCGGAAATTTCCACCCATTGGGAATCAAGCTGTTTTCTAATGCACCTGTAATAGCTTTGGATCCGTACAACTCTGAAATCAGAAGCATGGATGAGTTTGCAGACAGGATTTTAAGGATACGCTTTGCAAGAATTACAAAAGCACGCTCCGCTAAAAAATGGGGCATTCTGGTATCCTCAAAAGAGGGACAATACAGAATGATGCTTGCAAAGGAAATCAAAAAAACCCTCGAAGATGCAAATATGGAAAGCTATATAATTCTAATGGATAACGTTTCCCCTGATGCACTGCTTCCATATCTTGAATTGGATGCGTTTGTTGTAAGCGCATGTCCAAGAATAGCTATTGACGATTCCCAAATGTATAAAAAACCATTATTAACACCACAGGAATTGGAAATCGTACTGAACAAGCGTGAATGGGAAAACTATCAGTTGGATGAGATTTTATTCCATGAAAGATATGGATGATTGGAAAAAGTTCTCTCCATTCTTAATGTTTTTATTTTTGAAATTGCTATACAAAATCTCGAATTATTTCTTTTTAATTTGAAATTTGTTTAAATTTCTTATTTTAATTATACAAAATAATAAATATTTTTTAAAGAATTATTTTGAGCGATTCATCACATTATTTTTAAGAGAAAATTAGAAAATTTTAAAAATATTTATATATATGGTGCAATCAAAAAATATGTATTCAATATAGGAGATAAAAAAATGAAAATTAAACAAAGTTTATTTTTAGTCTTTATGGTTTTAATTTCATTGTGCATCATCAGTGCGGCAAGTGCTGCAGACAATGCAAGTGATGTTGTTGAAGTCACTGATGACGTAACTGAAGTTCAATCCATAGATAATGTTGATGAAAAATTAGCTGTTGAAAATGATGCCGTTTTAGAAGAAAATGCCAACGCTAATGACGCACAAATTCTAGCCGTTGATAATAGCGATAAAGATACCGCTTTAAGTGACAGTGGCTTTACATTTGGTGGATTCGGAGGCAATAGCAGTAGCAAATTTGATTTCTCAAACATTACTTTCGATTTCGGTAACGGTGCAAAATTTGATTTGGGAAGCTTAATGAATGGTACTATAAGTTTTAATGGTACAACCTTCAATATATCATCCCTAATGAACAGTAACATGACTTTTGGTAACTATATAACTTTTCAAACAAATCACAAGTAGATAATTTAATGAACAGTAACATGACTTTTGGTAACGGAACAAGTTTCAATATAAGCAGCATAATGAACATGACCGGTAACGGTACATTTGATATATCTGCTATTATGGATATGATCGGAGGAAAAAAAGTTACCTTTGAAGCCGAAGATATAAAGCAGACTTATTCCGGACCAGTCAACTTTAAAATAAGAGTCCTTGAAAGTGATAAGCCGGTATCACAGCAAACTGTCGTATTTACTGTGAATAACAAGGATTATGTTGGAAGGACTGATAAGGACGGTTATGCAACTCTCTCAATAGATCTGGCTGCAGGCACACATTATGTCTATACTGAATATAATAATGTGATTGGAAAAAATAAAATTGAAATCACAAAAGCAGCCTCCAAATTAACTGCTAAAAAGAAAACCTTCAAAGCAAAAGCCAAAACTAAAAAGTATGCTATTACCTTAAAAGACAATAACGGTAAAGCTATTAAAAGTGCTAAAGTTACCTTAAAAGTAAACGATAAAACTTTCACTGCTAAAACCAATGCCAATGGTAAAGCTACCTTTAAAATTAAAAAATTAACCAAAAAAGGTAAATACACTGCAAAAATCAAATTTGCAGGAAACGGCTATTACAGCGCATCCAATGCAAGTAAAAAAATTACCGTTAAATAAGCATTTAGTTAATTAGGGAGTAATAAAACTCCCAAACATTCTTTTTTTTAAACTAATTTTCTTGGATATTGTGCAGTTGATACAATTATATTAAACTCCGACTCTTTCAAAAACTTTGTTGATTTAAAATTTTTTGATGAAAATTAGTTGTGAATTTTTAATTTTATCTAAAAATAGTTAAATTTAATAAATAGGTGG
>ONSJ01000065.1 GCA_900320515.1 uncultured Methanobrevibacter sp.
TATTCTCCTTTCTATGGATGAAGTAGAAGAACAAGTAGCAAAAGTGGAATTAGCTGCTGATGAATTAATGGCTTCATTAGACCCATACTCAAGTCCTGTTGGATCTTACCCTGGAAGGGAAGGTTCCTACATTACTGCAGGATTATTAACTAACGTGGTATATGGATTCTTATTAGCCACATTTATTATATTTGCTGCATTACCACTATTACAAATGTTGGGGGTTTTATAGATGGCTGATAAAAAAGCTCCTGCAGACGGCTGGCCGGTTATCAGTGGAGACTACATTGTCGGTGATCCAGAAAGCCCAGTTGCGGTTACTACTTTAGCTTCTCACATTGAAGCTGAACTTTCCGGTGCTGCTATTGCAGGCCCATGTAAAACAGAAAACTTAGGAATTGAAAAAGTAGTTGCTAACATTATCTCAAACCCTAATATTCGTTTCTTAATATTAGCTGGTGCTGAAGTACAAGGCCACATTACAGGTCAAAGTATTCAAGCGTTATATGATAATGGTGCAGACCCTGATAAAAAGAAAATTATCGGTGCTACTGGAGCTATTCCTTTCGTAGAAAATGTTCCTCTCGACGGTATTGAAAGATTCCAACAACAATTAGAAATCGTTGATTTAATCGATACTGAAGATATCGGGGCAATTCAATCAAAAATCAATGAATGTGTAGAAAAAGATCCGGGTGCTTTTGAAGAAGAAGCTATGGTTATTTCCGTTGATGATGATGGTGGTGACGAAGAAGAAGGAGAAGCAGTTAAAGTTGTTTCTGCTGAAACCGCTCTCATTGAAGCAAGGATTAGGAATATAAACACTAAAATTGACATGGTTGGTGCTGTTCAAAGGAATATGGCAGGAAACTATGCTGGTAAAGTCCAAGGTATAATGATCGGATTAGCTTTTACTTTAATAGTTGGAGTTTTATTCTTATTGTAGGAGGAGATGAATATGGTAGAAATTTCAAATAAACCAAACATAAACGGGATGAAAACTGCAGCAGAAGATGCTGAATACAGTTCAAAACTCCTTGCAAGAGAGGGTAAACTATTTGCAGGTTTACTTGCAACCAGATTTAAAGGATTTGCTATCGGTGCTTGCATAGCATTGCTTTTAATTGTAATTATTCCTTTAATTGCAAAATTATTAGGATTTTAAGGGGTGTTATTTATGAGCGAAGATTCAATACCTCAAGTAATGGTTTCCGCAGATGATTTCAACCAACTCTCTGCAAAATTAGATGATGCAGAAGAAAAAGTTGATTTCACTGTCGGGGAATATTATCAACGTTTAGGCCAGCAAAATGGTAGAGATGTTGGTATTTTGTATGGTATTATAATTGGATTAATTATATTAGTTGTAGCTATAAAATTCGGTATAGCTTCAATGTTAGCTGCCTTATTATAGGAGGTTTATACTTATGTTTAGATTTGATAAAGAACAACTCGTAATCGATATTGCTGGAGTTAAAATGGGAGGACAACCTGGAGAATACCCAACCGTTTTAGCAGGAACTATCTTTTACGGCGGACACAATATTATTAGTGATGAAAAAGAAGGTATCTTTGATAAAGATGCTGCTGAAGAAAGAATTAAAACAATGGAAGAAATGTCTGACGTAACCGGAAACCCTTGTGTTGTACAAACTTTCGGTGCTACTGCAGAAGCTATGGTAAAATACCTAGAATTTGTAGGAGACGTCTGTGACAAACCTTTCCTTATCGACTCAACTGCAGCTGCTGCAAAAATTGCAGGTGTAGAATATGTTCAAGATGTAGGTTTAGCTGAAAGGGCTGTTTACAACTCTATCAGTATGGCTGCAGAACCTGGTGAAATCGAAGCTGTTAAAAACTCAGACATCGATGCATCCATTCTCTTAGGTTTCAACCCAATGACTCCTGGTGTTGAAGGTAAAATTGAAATCTGGGAAACTGGTGGTGCAGTAATCGACCAAGGTATTCTTGAAATGGCTGATGAATGTGGAATTACCAAACCATGGATGGACGTAGCTGTAACTCCATTAGGTCAAGGTGCAGGACCTGCTGTAAGAACTTCTTACGCAGTAAAAGCTAAATGGGGATACCCAGTAGGATCTGGTATTCACAACGTACCTTCCGCATGGGACTGGTTAAGAGGATACAAAAAAGAACACAAAGAAGCATGGCCTGTTTGTGATATCGGTTCTAACATCGTACAACAAATGGCTGGAGGAGACTTCGTTCTTTTCGGTCCTATCGAAAACGCAAGACTCGCATTCCCTGCATGTGGTATGGCTGATATCATGATTGCTGAAGCAGCAAAAGATATCGGTACCGAACCTATCGAAGAACACCCAATTAACAACTTATTATAGATAATAAGGGTCCCGATTAGATGATTTATTTCATCTAATCTATTATTTCTTTTTTTCAACTTTTTTTCAAAAACTTTTAATAAAATTTATATTATCATAAAAAGATATTATTATTTAACTTTAATATTTTTGGAGAGGTTAAATAATGTCTTTTTTAAGTAAACTTTTTAATAAAGGTCCTAAACCTATCATTGCTCATTCTAAAGAAGGTAATTTAGCAACTTTAAGAGCTCAAAGGGCAGGTCCTGCAAGTCCTGGTGCCGTTCAAAAGCCGGACACTTTTTATGTAACTGCTTCTGTTGAATTAGGTAACACTACTACAAAATCAATTGTAATGGCCACTAACTTAAACACTAGTGAGTCCTATCTATTGAACAAGACGGTCAAAATGACTCGTGACATTCGTCCGCCTAAACCTAATGAAGAGGTGTTCGGTAAAACCGTTTGGGGCATTGAGCTTTCAAAGGAATCCGTAACAGAGCTTATTAGGGATACTGTTCTGGAATCCTTGAAAAAATGTCAGGTCGATAAGGATGAAGACTTGGACTTTGTTGTCAGGTCCACTGGTGTAACTGCAGGTTTTGCAACTGCTGAAGAGGCAGGGCAACTGATTATCGCTTTGGCTGACGGTTGTCTTGAAGCGGATATTCCTCCAAGGAAAATGTCTCCTGCAATGACCATTTCACAGCTTCCGGAAAGACTTGTGGATTACAGAAACCCTTGTGTTTCCCTGGATTTCGGTTCCACACTGGCTGGCCGTATTGTCAATGATAATGAACCTTATGCAAATACTGTCGGTAACTTCCTTGGTCTTGCAGGTGTTGTCAGCGACTCTTTGGCCAGAGGTTCAGGTAAAATCGATAAGAAAAACGGTGCTGCCCTGGATTTATACTCTGATAAGGCAATGAAAAAGGCTGACCACAAAAAGGCTGAAGCCAATGCGCTGGAAGCTCATAAGTTGGTCAACATCACTAAAGTGCCTATGGATGTTAACAGATTCGGTACCGTGCCGGTCGATCCTGTAGCTGCGGAAAATGCCGGAACCACTTTAATAGGATGTGACGTTGGATTCAATGGTGATAAATTAGGTGAATTGATGGAATTGGGTGCACAGTTCTATGATGCCGATGGCCTTCCAACTCTGCTTTCAACTCTCGATTATGTAAGTGCCAACATTGTTAAAAGGGTGCTTGATGTGGCATTTAAGGAAAATGTCATTGTTCCGGGTTCTGCATTGGGAATAACCGGTAGGGCAGGTATCACCGGACGCAAACCGGAACTCATTTTAGAGGCCGTTCAGGATAAGTTTGAAAGTGTAGTGTTTGTTGAGGATGGTCTTGCGTTAGGTTCTGCAATTATGGCTCGTTGTATGAAT
>ONSJ01000057.1 GCA_900320515.1 uncultured Methanobrevibacter sp.
ATAATATGTGTTTGTTTGGTATAACGCTCCCACAGGATTGTGTGCGAGCACTTTGTCTTTTGTTACAAGGGTTGTGCATAAAGCATCAGAATACTTATAGAAAAGACTGTCATGACCTACGCATAACCCTATTATTACGTTAAGGTCTGTTTTTTCATTATTGAGTATTTTTGCCTGCAGTATCGGGTTGCACATTATATTTCCAGTTATATTTGTTTTTTTATCATCTACTCCTGCTATTTCTGTTTTTTTCATTGCTCCGACTTTACATGTTACGGAATATACTTCAAAGTCGTGTTTGGAAAGGATTATAGCAAATGTTCTGCTTTCTTCCATTAGTCCCACACAGGCAGCTATTCCTATTTTATTCAGTTTTAGTCTTTTGGCAAATTCTATGATTTCTTCTACTCTTGTGTATTTGCAGTAGAATTCCTCTTCAATTTCTGCAGATATCCGTGATATCTCTTTGTTGTTGTCTTCATTGTAGAGTTTTTCAATTTCTATTATTTCATCACTTGTTAATTCTTTTGTTGGACAGAATTTAGGATATTCTGAATCTTGGTGTTTGCAGTTTATAATTCCACAATTGCTGCAGGAGTAATTTTTCATGGTATATCCCTCATTGATTATTCTATTCTCATATTATCTTTTTGTCTTTCTTAAAAAATACTTATCCTCATATTTTACAATTCACCATGGCTTGATTTATCATCAATTTAAATACTACAATTAACTAAATTAATAATATATAATAATTTTCAATCGACAGGATGTTTCGTCCGTATGGAGTTACTTTTAGTCAGTAAAGAAAAGCGGTAGGGTAATTTAAATGAAAATGTATAAGGATTATAGAAGATTAGAAAATATTGAAGAACTTCGTATTTATGATATCAATGAAAAAGAGTTATATAATCCGACACCCCTTGAATTCCATGTCGATGAAGTTCCATTTCCACAGCTCATGGGCAATATCCCCATGGATGTAAACATTCTAATACCCCATAACGATGGAAATGATTACATAATCAAATCAGCGGGAAACTTCATACTTAATCGAGGAAATCTGCAATTGGATGATGTGCGAGGAAGATTATTAAGCAAGGTCTCACCGGTTTTTTATGAAATCTTTCACGAATCTCTCCATGAAGTCTATAAATCTCAAGAAACCAAAGTGATACATGTATTCTATTACGGTGTGGAAAAGTTATCCAAAATCACCATCGTCAAGATTATTTATGAAATGAACAGGATATTCGTTTTAGCAGACCACATCAACACCGACAAGGGCACTTCCGACGAATTTGAAAAGATTCAGTATGCCGAGGACAAAGTCAACATGATGGAATACTTCACACAAACCGGAAGTTACCGTAGAATTGATGGAAAATATACCTGGACACAGGGAATATATAACATCATAAATCGTCCTAGGGAGGACTATGACGATTATCACAACATTGTTTTTGACCTTGCCATTCCAGAAGACAAGGAGCTGATTGAAAGAATCTTAAAAATTATGGATACTGACACAAGCCATCATGAAGACCTAATCAGAATCAGAACCGAAGACGGAACCCTGAAGTATCTTGAAATTAACCTATATTCTAACTTCGATGAAAACGGAAACCTGATCAGCCGTTACGGTTTATTTAACGATGTAACCCAATATTCCAAAAAATCCATGACAAAACCTGTTGATTTCCTATTGCAGGGCTTTAAAAACAGCAAAAAACTGGCATTGTTAATCGAACCGTTAAATCCCAAACATTTTGAATTTTCAGAAGGATTTTATTATTTCATAAATAAAAATCCAAAAGATTATGTTCACTCCCTTGATGTTATCAACAATATCGTTGAAGAGAAAACAAAAAAACAGATTATCAGATTAGTTGAAGGAGAATTGGACAGAATTGATGAAACATTCACATATAATGTCGATGGGGATGAAAATAATCAGAAAATCTGTGAACTGTACATTGAACGCTTTGAATTCAGTAAAAAGAATCATAGCCTCGGATTTTTAGCAGACATCACCGATGAAATGAATAAGCAAAAAGAATTGCGTGAATCCAATGAACATCAAATCGTGTTAATAAAAGAGGTCCATCATAGAGTCAAAAACAATCTGCAGATCCTCAACAGTTTTCTGAATTTAGAAAGAAAAGTATACCGCAACGAACCGGAGGTAATCATCGACCATATGCAGGCACGCCTAACCTCACTTGCGCTATTGCATGAAAAGACCTATAATACCCAGGACTTTAAAAACATTAATCTAAACGATTTCATGCAAGACCAGGACAATCAAATTAGAACTTTAGTCAGCATTAACGATAGCGTCGAATTTGAATCCAAAGTTGATGAAGACATCAATCTAACAATCGAAGTTATCACCCCATTATTATTAATCATCGATGAACTGATTATGAATTCCCTACAACATGCGTTCCCAGATGAAACTATTAAAAATAAGAAGATTACTAAGATTATAACTAAAATCGATGAAGATACCGCCCAAATGACATTCAAAGACAATGGTGTGGGCATTGAAGATCCTAAAAACCTTTCTAAAAATCTCGGCTGCACAATCATTAAAAGCCTCACCAAACAATTGGACGGCAAAATTGAATTGGTGGAATACAGAAACGGAACCGAATATAAATTAACATTCCCTCTAAAAATGGTCCATACAATACATGGCTAAACACCTTTTTAATCTCACAAGCACAACCGTTCAAGTCTATGATGAAATGTTTCAACACCATCAAAATCATATTTTTTTAGAAATTAATTTATAGCAACATCGATAAACATTTTAATATGGATCTTTTGAGTATTGTTGTGCCGTGTTATAATGAAGAGGAATCTGTTACAATGTTTTTGGATGACATTCAAAAGACATTAGTTGACTTTGATTATGAAGTCATATTTATCAACGACGGCTCCAGCGACAGTACACTGGAAATAATAAGGAATTTGGCAGATTCAAACCCGAATGTTAAGTATATCTCATTTTCAAGAAATTTCGGAAAGGAATCTGCAATCTATGCCGGCCTTATTAACGCCACAGGCAATCTGGTATGTGTCATGGACGCTGACCTCCAGCACCCCCCAAACCTTCTGCCTGAAATGATTGAGGCCATCTCTGAGGGCTATGATGTTGCAGCTGCAAAAAGGGTTTCAAAAAAAGGTGAACCCGCAGTCAATAAACTGGGATCCCGTTTTTTCTATAAGCTGTTCAATGCCGTTTCCAGCCTGAATCTTGTGGAGGGAGCAACCGACTTCCGTGTGATGACACGCCAGGTCAGCGATGCGGTGCTTGAGTTGAGCGAATACAACAGGTTTTCAAAGGGGATTTTCCAATGGGTTGGCTTTGAAACCAAGTGGATTGAATATGAAAACGTGAAAAGGGTTGCGGGAGACAGCACATGGTCAATTTGGCAGCTGTTTAAATATTCCATTGAGGCCATTGTTGCATTTACGACAGTCCCCCTCTCGATATCCATATTTCTGGGAGCGATAATTTCAGTGCTTGCATTTATTTACCTTGCATTTATTGTGGTGAAATATCTCATCTATTCAGATCCTGTCCAGGGTTTTGCAACAACAATGTGTACAATATTGCTTTTGGGAGGTATACAATTGCTTTCAATTGGAATACTTGGAAAATACTTGGAAAAGACATACAAGGAAACAAAAAACCGTCCAATTTTTATTGTTAAGGAGACAAATATCAATGATGAGTGATTGGATAAAGATTGACCGGGAACTGATACTGTATGTGGTCTTTGGAGCATTCACTTTTTTCGTCAATCTCATAAGCTATTTCTTCTTTGCAAATATGCTTGGCATCAATTATCTGATTTCAAACGCTATAGCATGGTTTCTTTCAGTGCTATTTGCCTATATAACCAATCGGATTTGGGTGTTTGAAAGCAAGAGCCCCAATATCCTCAAGGAGATGTCTCTCTTTTTCGGAGGGAGAATATTTTCCGGGGTTGTGGATATGCTTTTGATGTATACATTCATCGACCTTCTTGTCCTTGACAGTTCCATATCAAAAATCATAGTTCAAATCATCGTGATAATCTTAAACTACATATTCTCAAAACTGATTGTCTTTAAGGATTAGCTCGTTGTAATGGATATGCAGTTCTTTTTAATTTACAAAAAAGGGAGCAAATCCCCAACAGGTCACTTCCTTGTTTCGTTGACTGTCAGTTTGGATATCTCAATTCCCTGATCGGAGAGCAAGGTGGTCTTGTTGATTTCAGAATCCAGATTGAGGTCTCCCCATGTCATTATGTTAACCAGGTAGAAATGTCTGTCAGTATTGTTTTTGACAAGGGCCGAGATATCATTTTCCGACGTGTCTGTGAAGTTGAATGTATCATGCAGCTCATCCATCTTGTGTCCAAAGACATAGGTATATCTTACGCAATAGGTGTCGACCCTGTCGGAATAGTCCAGGAAGTATATCACTCCATTCAGCCTGGCCAGGACAAGTGATGCATTTTCATCCTGAGTGATTTGATTAAAGACATTTTCTTTAGTCAAGCCCTCATTATATACCGTCATGTTGGTGTTTACCATGTGTGCGGTTCCCGCAATCAGAAGCAGACAGATAAGGGCAAATGAACATATCATTGTCTTTTTGTCTTCAATCTTGCTGATTAGGATTGAAATTGCAAGCCATAGAACCGCTGCAGCAGGCATCAAATACCTTGCAAGCAGGATAGATTTGAATGTTAAAGACACAATAAGGGCCAATGCGATTGTTCCGATATAAACTCCAAAGCCTGTTAGAATATAAAAGTTGTCCAGAGTGTATTTTTCCTTGAGCTGCTTTTTATACATGTATGCGATAGCAATCAGAATTATAATTGCAATGATTGCAAATATGGAATCGCTGCAATGAGCATAGTACCCCACGGACTGGATAAGTGTATCAAATCTAACTCTAGGAACCCAAAATCCCTTGTGGATAGCAGTCAACTGATTTAAAAGAGTGAAAACCCAAGGCAAATATAAAAGAACTGCCGCCACAATCGAAATGAACAGATGCTTAATCTGACTCCTGTTTTTAGCAATCACATAATATATTATAATCAAATAAAGGCACACTGCAGAAATAGCTGCAAAATAATGAGTATACGCACATAATACCGATGCAACAGTAACAATCGCCCAGTATTTTATCTTTCCAGTAGTGAAAATTTCCTTTGTATAGATGAAAGCTATCAGAATGAACAGTATTGCCCAGCTGTACATTCTTGCTATTAGGAAATACAAGAAAAACTCACTCATGATTCCTAGTGAGAACGTAAAGAGTCCTGCAGTCAGCCATCCGTAATCCTTTCTGATTTTTAAATATGAAATAGCCATGATGATTGGATATGGAATTATCGAAACCAGCCTTACCACATAGAGATTATGGGAAGAGATTCCAAATAATCCGAAAAGATACATGGCAAACTTAAGTATCAGATAATATAATGGAGGATGCACATCCGCCGCAGTGGTGTTTATGAGGTCACCCACATTGAAATTGACAATAGTCAGTGTAAAATACTCATCAACATGCAAAATAAGTTGGTTGAGTGGTGTTATAAACATATAAATTAATATTATAAAACTCAATGCGAAAAAAGCCTTTCCAATTATATCCTTATTCTTGCTGTTGAATTCCATAATAAAACCTACATTAATATTTTTAGTTATTGAATATTAAATATTTTGTTAAGTTTATTTTGAAAAAAATTAATTATAAACTGGTCTTTTCCTATTTTAACGAGTGTATTCGGCGAACTCACTGTATGTGATGAATTTATGATTTTGGTCTTTAAGCATCCCGATTAAATTGTCCAGTCTTTCCGCCATCTTTTGGCCGCTGTTTCTTTTTATGATGAATGGCATCTTGAATTCCGGATGATCCTTTAGCTCATAGAACTCCCACGGATGGAAGTATGTCGTGAAGTAACTGTCATGTTTTAGGGTGCGGCGAACCATCCAGTGATAGACCTTTTCAGGAAGATTGTGCAGTGACAGCCAGAAGAGAGGAAATCTTAGTGTTGGAGTTACCGAAGCCGGTATTTGAACCACACCCTCCTTTTCGAAATATGTTCTTGGAGTGTTCAGGTTCATGTATCTTCCCGGAATAAACGCAGGATTGAGGGACGAGTTATATACATATCCTACCCTCCTTATTTCACTGTCCTTGACCGGGAACATCCTGGGCTGACGGTAGCCCCTTATTTTAGTCTTCGTTATTTTTTCTAAAATCTCCTTGGACTTTGCAAAATCAGATTCCTTCGGCTCGAAGTGATCGACACCATGGGATGCGATTTCATGACCCTCTTTTAGCATTCGATTCATTGTTTTTGGAGCGTTTTCGGCAAAATTTGCTGTGCAGAATAATGTGGCCCTGACATCATTCCTTTTAAGGATATCCAGAATGATGTTTGTGCCTTCAACCGACACATCCATGCCTTCCTCAAGCGAATAGGCGACTCCATGCTCACGGGGCACATCAAACTCCTCAATATCAAAACTTAACAATATCATGATTTCCCTTTTTTAAAAAATCGGATGATTTATCCATCTTTAAGAAAAACTTCAAGATAGATATTTCTTTTTAATAATTAATATAATTAATCTCCTTTTAAGGAGGTTATTAAAAACCCGCATTAATATATGTTTTATTCCACAATTTGAACCTCTCCGACCTGTAGATGTCGGAGATTCTTAGGTAATCCATTCTATATGAATGGAAAATATTCTAAGCTATCCCCTAGGTCCCCTAGGTTATGTTTTTAGTGTTTTTAACCCTTCGTTTAAGATGTTGATTGCTGCGTTGTGGTCTCTTTGATGTTGTGTGCCGCATTTTGGACAATTCCATTGTCTGTCTTTTAGGGTTATGTTGTTGTTTTTGTGGCCGCATTTGTGGCATGTTTTTGTGGAAGCGAACCATTGGTCTATTTCGATGAATGTTTTACCGTATAGTTCTGCTTTGTATTTTATTTTTTGTTTTAGTTTATACCATGCGGCATCATGAATTCCACTGCTGACATGATGATTTTTTAGCATTCCTTTGATGTTTAATGTCTCCATTACAATTATGTCGTATTCTGTGACTATTTTTTTGCTTATTTTGTGGTGGAAATCGTTTATTATATTGTTTCTTTTGTGTTCGAGTTGTTGTAGTTTTTCTACGGCTTTTAGGTAGTTGCTTCCATATGGTGATGATTGGAATCTGCGGGATACTATTTTGCGTTGTTTTTTTATCTTATCATCTAAATCACGGGTGTCTGGTTTGGCTATCACCTCTCCCGTTGATAATGTGATATAATTTTTTAACCCAACGTCAATTCCCACTGCTTTACCGGTTAATGGAAGCGGATCTATACGGATTTCAATTCTATAAGTCAATATTGCAAACCATCTTCCTTTATCATATAAGATGGTAACGGTTTGTATTCTGCCAAGTACTGGTCGCAGACCACGCAATTTGATGAAACCATATTTATTTAATCTTATGTAATTGCCTTTGAGTCTAATGCTGTTTTTGATGTTTTTAATGGTAAATGATTGTACTGGATTTTTTAATGTTTTAATCTTAGGTTCACCGGACAATCTTTTATCATATCGTTTATATGCTCTTTGCAATCGTTCTGTAGACTCTTGTAAAGCAGTAGAGTCAATTTCATATAGAAATGGATTCTCATGCTTTAATTCACGCAAACAATCATTATAAAAACTCCTATTTATCCTAATCTTTTCATCCTTAGATTCAGGGCAATTCTTATCGATTATCTTATTGTGAATTCTTGCTTGCCTTACTTTTTGTCTAACATTATTGCTAACAAAACGTGAAGCTCCAAAAGCATCCCAAAAAGCAATCTTCAAATCCCAATTAGGATTAATACCACATTTACAACTCAAAACCTCAGGC
>ONSJ01000006.1 GCA_900320515.1 uncultured Methanobrevibacter sp.
CTAGCTTAAAATCAAAAATAAAGACAATTTTGCCACGATAATAAGAAAAATAAGAAAAACTATCAATAATCTAAATTATTGACAAAGTCCTTAAAAAAAGGAAGTTAGAGAATCTAACTTCCATTTTTTTTGATATTTAAATTTCGAATCCGCCGTCCACTTTAATAATTTGGCCGTCAATGAATGATGAGTCGTCGCTTGCAAGGAACAGTGCAATGTTTGCGATGTCTTCAGGTTGGCCGCATCTTTTTACCGGACATTGGTCAATCATTTGCTGCAATGCAGCAGGGCCTCCGATACTGTCCACCATTGCGGTGTGGATTAGTCCAGGTGCAATACCGTTGCATCTGATTTCAGGACCTAATTCCCATGCCATGGATCTGGTAAGTCCCATCATTGCGTGTTTGCTGTCTACGTATGCTGCGAATCCGTGGTGTGCTCCAAAGGATGCTACGGAACAGGTGTTTACAATTGTTCCTTTTCCTTTTTCTTTCATTACAGGTGCAACAAGTTGTGTCAGAAGCAATGCGGAAGTCACGTTAACGTTGAACACTTTTGTCCATTCTTCAAGGGTCACTTCCATCAATGGGGACATGGACAATACTCCTGCATTGTTGAACAGGACATCAATGGTTCCGTATTCGTCCATGGTTGCATCGAATATTTTTTGAACGTCATCCAGGTTTGCCATGTCTGCAATTACAAAAATTGCTTCTCCGCCGGCAGCCTTGATGTCATCCACTACGGCTTTTGCCCTTTCTTCATTTCTTCCGGTCACTACAACTTTTGCTCCTTCAGCCGCAAATAATTTGGCTGAGTCTCTGCCCATACCTGAGGTTGCTCCGGTTACGATTGCTACTTTGCCTTCTAGTTTACCCATTTCAATCACCTTTCATGCAACACCATGAAAAATCATGATGTTCATGATTAAAGATATAATGTAAAATATATTTAATATTATCTAAAAAAAGTTAAAAAATGTGTTTAAAATTTAAAAATAAAAAAAGGTAAGAAATCTATAAGTTATAGACTTCTTCAGCGGAAACGAGGGGAATGTTGTTTTTGCTTAAAACATCAATCAGCTTGTCGATGTCGTCGGCATGAAGCAATAGTATTGCCTTGTCTTCTTTTTTATGGGAGAATGCATAAAGGTATTCTAAATCAATCAGATTGTCTCTGATTACATCCAATACGCTTGTCAGACCCCCCGGAGTGTCGTTCATTTCAATTCCTATGATGTCTGTGATTTTGACAAGGAAATTGTTTTCTTCAAGTGCTTCCTTTCCTTTCATTGGGTCATCAACGACAAGTCTCAGGATTCCGAATTCGGAAGTGTCTGCCATGCACATTGCCCTGATGTTGACATCGGCAACGGTAAGCACTTCAAGGGGTTTTGCAAGACTTCCCATCTTATTCTGTAAAAATATTGATAGTTGTTTGATTTTCATGTTAACACCTAATGTAAGTTTCTTTTATCAATCACTCTTTTTGCTTTTCCTTCAAATCTTGGCAGGGTTTTCGGTTCCACAAGTGTTACCTTTACCCTGATTCCTGTTTCATTTTCAATTGATTTTGCGATTTTTGTCTGAACATGCATCATGTCCTTTACGCCGTCAAAGAAGATTTCCTGTGACACCTCTACCTTTATCTCGATTTCGTCCAGGGTTCCAGGTCTTGTAACTATAATCATATAATGAGGCTCTGCATCACCAACCTTAAGCAATGCTTTTTCTATTTGTGATGGGAAAACAGCTACTCCTTTCACCTTGATCATGTCATCGGATCTTCCGGTTATTCTGCTCATCCTTGCATGTGTCCTTCCGCATTCGCATTTTTCATAGGTAAGCTTTGTCAGATCCTTTGTTCTGAATCTGATGACAGGCATTCCTTCCCTTTCAAGGTTTGTCAATACCAGCTCTCCCGGAGTGTCTCCGCCTATGACTTTCTGGGTATCCGGATTGATGATTTCGGGATAGTATATGTCTTCTGCAATGTGAAGGCCCTTCTGGGCACAGCATTCGACTCCGACTCCAGGTCCCATCAGTTCTGTCAATCCATATATGTTATATGCTTTGCATCCAAAGAGTTCTTCCACTCTTTGCCTTATCTCTTCGGTCCATCCTTCTGCTCCAAATCCGATTGCCCTGATTCCCAGTTCCTTTGGATCAATTCCATCTTCAAGAGCGACTTCCGCAAGATGTATTCCATATGATGGGGTAAAAATAAGTCCTGTTGCTCCGAAGTCCTTCATTATTTCGATTTGCCTTCTTGTTTGGCCGGTTGAAATTGGAATGATTGCAGCTCCAACCTTGTGGGATCCGTAGTGGACTCCAAAACCTCCGGTAAACATTCCGTAACCGTGTGTGTTCTGCAGGATGTCGTCTTCGCCGATGCCCATCATTGTAAGCCCACGGGCTATGGTTTCGGCCCATGTGTCCAGGTCCTTTTCGGTATATCCTGACACCACAGGTTTTCCGGTTGTTCCTGATGAGGAATGCAGCTCCTTGATTTCCTTGATGTCAACTGCAAACAGTCCGAAAGGATAGCTTTCCCTTAAATCATCCTTTGTAATGAAAGGAAGCTTTTCAATATCCTTCAAGGTTTCGATGTCCTCTGGATAAACTCCAATTTCACTGTATTTTTTATTGTAATACGGTATTTTTTCAAATGCCCTCTTGACGGTCGCCTGAAGCTTTTTCAACTGTAACTCTTCAAGGTCTTGCCTCGGCATGGTTTCTATTTCCTCGTTCCAAAACATATTTTGCCTCATTAAATTTTCAGTATATTATATATTATGTCATTAGTAACATTAAAGTTTTCACTTTATCGAAAATTTTTTATTAATGAAGTTTTCATATATACAAATGTAATGCTATTTTGCATTACCGTAAATCTAAAAGTGGGTATAATTAAGCAATTGATTATATATTTTAGGTTAGGAGTTTATGAAAAAACATGCTTTAAGTATGGTTTTTTTGTTAATTATAGCTCTAAGTTTAATCGGTGCTGTATCTGCAAGCGATAACATAACGCTTTGCGATGATACGCCATTATTGGACAGTCAATATGACGGCGAGGTTGAGTCGACCTGTGAATGTGAATCGGTTGGCGAAATTTCAATCGATTGCGATGATTCGCAGATGATTTGTGAAAGTGACGATTCATCTCATGGCAGTCTTTCTGCCTTTGAGAGTGAAGAAGTCTCTCCTCGGGAATATGACTCCAATTATGAACTTGGATATGAGATAACTGCAGACTTCACAGATATTGTCGAAATTGAAAATTTGGACGATATCCTGATAGTTACAAATGCAGGTGTCCTGATTAATAATCAAACCACAGAGAATGTTTTAAATGGAATACTAGATGCTTCTAACGGATGTATAACTTATGAAGATGGTAATCTTATTACAATATCTTCAACTGCTGATTCAGTAAATGTAGCCTTTGTTTACAAAAATCAAGAATCACTAACAATTGCATTATATAAGGATAGTAAAGATCATATATATTACAACGAAATCGGTCCAGAGATATCCGCTAGTCATTTGGAAAAATTGGAGTTGGGTGATGAAGATTTGGCTTCGTATCTGACGATAATTCAATCTTGGACTAACGGGCATTTAAGTGATTTAAATCTTTTAGCATTTAAAAGGAATGTTCCTTATGGACTTTTAGGGGTTAGTGATAAGCTTCAAACTGTTAAATATTATCCACATGAATTTGATTTGCCCCTTGCTGATGCTTTAGGTGTCTCAAGGGATTTCGATGATGATGCGTTCATTTTGGAGAAGTCAAATTCTTCAGGTGAAAGGGCGTCCGTCGATGTTGGTATGGTAGGTAGATCTATGGAGGAATCTTCAAGCTTAGACCTTTATGATATAGGTATTGATGCAAGTAAAAAAGCTTTAGATTACTTAAAATCAAAAGGTGTTGATATTCCCAAAGATTATCCATATTTATACGTTTTAACATCTGCAGGCCATGTCAGGGTCAACGGTTTAAAGACCGATGAGGTTCTTGACGGACTTCTGGAAGGTTTGGGACCAAAATTTGATCCGGACCATTTGATATCTGTAGATGATCCATCCTGGAAGGATTTAGTATTTTATTTCATATTGGTAAAAAATACTAAAACCATTTCATATGCTTTAAAATATGATTCAGCTACTGGCAAGTTGATCAAATCCAATAAGGTCAAAGAACAGGGGGATAATATGGCAGAAAAGATGGGATTATTTTCAAGCCATTCATCACATGATGATGGTGGCTCACATAACTTCAATCGTGAAGTTTGTCATGAAATCTGTTCCAATGGCTCTTCAAAGGTTTTGAATCAAACAAAACATGCAAATGTTACTGGTAGCAAGAATTCAACCAATAATGTCAGCAACGCTTCAAAAGATGCGAACAACTCTGACATTGGCGAAGTGCCGAAAAATTATAATGGAAGTCCATTTAATATATTGTACACTTTGTCATCAATTTTAATAGTGTGTGGAATTTTTGGTGCTGGATACCGAAAACGTTAGTTTATAATATTTCACATTTGTGAAATATTTTTTTATTTTTTTTTGCCAAAGTTTTTTAACCCTATTAATTAAATATATTATTGATATTGTAGGAACTACATATCGAATCTTGATAACTTTTATATATTTTATTAGAGTAATAATAAAATGTAATTAATTAAAATTAATTTTATATGGAGAATTACTATGGATATGATGAGTGTATTATGGCAGGTTGGTATCTTCGCTTCCGTTTTGGTATTCGGTATCAAAATAGGGCTGGCTTCAGGATTGGCCAATTTGTCCAAAAAGTTATTTGCGGTGATTTGTATTGCCTATGGTGGAGGTGTTGTGCTTATTTCTGCTATTGCTTCACTGTATTCAGAACAGTTGGTTCAGGCAATTTACAGCTACAATACAATATTCTACATCCTTATGGCTTCAATCATGATTATTGCAGGTCTGTTTACAATAAGGGAGTGGAAAATACATGATAAGAATACGTCTACTGCAACTTCTCTAGCTATTATTGCTCCTTGTCCATGCTGTTTCGGTTCAATTATTGCAAGTGTTCTCATCGTTGCACCAACAATTGGAGTCACTTCACTTGACCTCAGTTGGTATGCGGCTGCAGCACTTGTTGGCGTTATGATTGTAACATATTTTGCATCAAATACAATAGTGAGAGTGATCAACAGACCTTATCCAATAGTATTGGGTAATTTCATGCTTTTGCTTGGTGCATATTTCTTGCTTTCAGCAATCGTCATACCAAACATTGCAGGAGTATTGTCTAAAACTCAAAGTCCTATTACATTGGGTTCTCCTCAGGATATCCTGATGGTCATATTGGCCTTTGCCATTTTGATTGTTGGAGGTATCGTTTTAAATAAAAGAGGCAGAAATATTTTAAGATAAAGGTGAAAAAATATGGTTTTAAACATTCCGGGTGGAGAGTTTTTAACAGGTTCTCTTGATGTAATTTCACAAAGCTTGACAATACCTGTATTGATTATTCTGCTTGTCATTGTAATCATTACAATAATTACATTGGGTGGAGTTATAGCGGAGTATACTTCAAGGCGTAAGGTTCCTGTTGGAACAATCAGGGATTTGATTTATGAAATTAATCGTGCACCGTCAATTGATGCATTAAAAAGCGTAATTGAAAATGCTAAGATTCCCAAATCACAAAAGAAGGTTTTGGCGGAAATCGCCTCCTCAAGTGAACTGGGCAATTCTTCAAGGGAAGCCCTCGCACGTAAGCTATTCGAGTTTGAGGAAGAAAAGACAATGAGTAATTTACAGAGAACAGACATAATTACCCGTATCGGACCTACCTTGGGGCTAATGGGTACATTGATTCCAATGGGTCCTGGTTTGGCTGCATTGGGTGCCGGAGACATCAATACATTAGCATCATCCCTTACCGTTGCATTCAACACAACCATTGTCGGTATCGGTTCCGGTGCATTGTGTTATGTGATGGGTAAAATTCGTTCCGGATGGTATGACAGATACCTGTCCGATTTGGATGCATTGATTGATGCAACACTTGATAAAATGAATAATCAGTGATTCTTATGGTAAGAAAAGGCGGAAGACGCAGATCAAAACGTGTCGAAGAAGACCCGATGGCCGGTACATCCAACCTTGTGGATGCTATGCTGGTCATTGCAGTCGGCTTTCTGGTTTTTGTTATCATAAGCTGGAACATGCAGGCGATGATTGACCCTAGTGAGAATGTTCATGAACAGATGCAGCAGAAAATGACGGAAGTGGATCAAGGCCAACAGTTGAACGACACTCCTGACACTTCTAATTCATCAGGTCAGGGATATACCGAGATGGGTAAGGTTTACAAGGATCCTTCTACGGGCAAGCTGATAATGGTGGAAGGTTGACCCTTCCACGAAAAACTTTTTTTTTAAAACTTTTTTATATGTTGACAACTAATATATTAATTAATGTTGGACAGTCACTTATCAAGGGTCATAATAATAAATTTTATTTCGGCACTAATCATTTCATTGGTGGGATGTTATTTTTTAATGACAATAAATCTCACAGATGTAACTCATATTGCTGATTTATTTGGTTTATATTTCCTGGTTATCTTTGGAATTGACATTATGATAGAATCAAGAGACATAAGAAATGACCGCCAGAGGTTTATTCTAGCCATTGCGCTGATCTTGATATTTGATTTGGTCTTTTTGCTTATTGTACCATTGCTCTTCGGTAATGTTCTTGGCGTAACCGATTCGATGATTTTTGTTTTCAATGGCGCAAGATTCGATTTTTCATTCAATGTCTATACATATCTGGCGATTTATGCAATACTTATGATAATATTCAACATATTGCTGTATCTAAAGGATAGGCAAAAGGCATAGTATGGATAATTTTATATAACATTTTGATTAAATTAATATTTTTACGAATTTTTAAGGTGTTTTTTTATGGAATTCTGTCCAGATTGTGGTAAGATGTTGATGCCTAACAAGGGCAAGATTAAATGCAGGTGCGGTTATGAAAAGGACCTCTCAAAAGAGGATATTGAAGAGCAGTATCATATGGAAGGCGAAAAGAATCCTGAAATGAAGGTCATTGTAAAAGAGGGTAATGATGTGGCATTACCTACTACAACAATCACCTGCTATAAGTGCGGCCACACCAAGGGCTACTGGTGGACAGTCCAGACAAGATCTGCAGATGAGGCACCTACCAATTTTATACGCTGCGCCAAATGCGGCAATACATGGAGAAGTTCCAACTAGCATGGGATTTCCTTTAAAATATTATATTACTGTCAAATATATTTTTCAAAAATCACCGGCTATTTTCACATCTTTGTCAAATTAATCGTTATTTTGACGCTATCATTTCTAAAATGTTGATATATAAGTTAATTTTAATTTATTTATGAAAATATTCTTTTTAAATTAGTGTTTTTAGGTAGATGCTCATCATCTACTCCCTCTATTTTTTTGAATTCATCACCTCGCCAAATCCGATTTTTAATCATAATTCGAATGCATTTTAAGCAAAATTCCCTTCAAGTATTTTCATTTGAATGCAGGAAGATATCAGATAATGGATTGTTTCTTGAATTATATCAAATAATGCAAAAAAATTCATAAAATAAGATGCATATATGTAGATTCCTCAATAATTTTAAAAGATTTGCGTCGAAGCGATTCCTATAATTTCTGGTATGATGAGTTTTGGTAACTCAGATGAAAACATATTTTTTATAGTTTTAATATAGTTGATAATGTAATATGTCTGGGCGTGATTTTATGGGATTACTTGATAGAATTTTTAAACCAAAATGGCAGCATGATGACCCGAAAGTAAGGCTTGAAGCGATAAAAAAGCTTGACGATCAGGAAAAATTAGGTGAAGTCGCTATAAATGACTCTGATGAAACAATTCGCCTCGCTGCTGTTGAACGCATTAGGAAGGATTCTATTTTAAAGGACATTGTCAGCAATAGCGATGATGTTGATGTTCGCCGGGTCGCTGTTGACCGCATCAGCGATGATTCCATATTAAAGGAAATCGCCCTAAATGATTCTTATGATGACATTTCCAACAGGGCACTGGACAGCATTACGGATGGACAGGTTCTTGCTGAAATTGCTGTAAGTGATGAGTCTTCCCGTAACCGTGTTAAATCAGTGGAGAGAATGACCGATGAAAACCTGCTGGAAGACATTGTAAAAAGTGATGAAAATGCATCTGTGCGTCTGGAGGCTGTAAAGGGAATAAATGATGAAAATCTGCTTGAGGAAATCGCTTTAAATGATAAGAGTGCCAGTGTCCGTCTGGAGGCAATCTCTGCCATAAGAAATGAGGCCGTCCTTTCGGAAATTTCAAAAACCGATAATAATGAGACAGTCCGTCTGAAGGCGTTCAAAAAAGTAAGTCAAAATGACTTGATGGAAGGCATTGCAAGAAATGCCGAGGATTATCTTATTCGAGTGAAGGCAGTTGAATGCATTGGCGATGAGAAAATACTGATTGACATTGTTAAAAACGATGAGGATTCATGGGTTCGTCTGGAAGCCATAAAAAAGGTTTCTCGTGAAGACTTTCTGGCTGATGTGGCAAAGCATGATGATGACACATTGGTTCGAGAACAGGCACTGAATGGCGTTAGTGATGAGGAGCTGTTGGCGGACATTGCAAAGGATGCCGAGGATTCTTGGGTTCGCCTTGAAGCAGTTAAGGGTGTTTTAAGCGAAGAACTACTTGAGGATATAGCATTGTATGCACTCGATTCATGGGTTCGCCTTGAAGCCATTAAGAAGCTGGATGATGAAAGCGTTTTGATTGATGCTGTAAAAACCGATAAGGACATTTGGGTTCGCTGTGAAGCTGTTAAGGGCATAACCGATGAAGTAATCCTTGAAGACATTGCAAATAATGACAAAAGTTATTTTGTCCGCCTAGAAGCAGTCAAAAAGATTGACGATGAAATCATCCTTGAGGATATTGCAAAGAATGACGACAATTTCAATGTGCGCCTTGAAGCCGAGAAAAAGATTTCTGATGAGGACCTCTTAACCGATTTGGCAACCGATGCTGATGATTCATGGATACGCCAAGATGCCGTTGATGGAGTTCATGATGAAAATATTCTCATTGACATTGCAAAAAATGATAAGGATGCATGGGTTCGCCTTGATGCCATCAAAAAGGTTGATGATGAGGAGATCATAGAGTATGTTTCCAAAAACGACAGGAACTATTATGTGCGTCTTGAGGCCATAAAGCGGGTGGATAATCAGGAGCTGCTGGTTGACATTGCCGAAAACGATTCCCATCCTTGGGTTCGCCGTGAAGCTTCCAAAAAAATTGAAGATGCTGGTGTCCGTGAAAGGATAGAATCGGAACTGGACACAAGGGATATTGAGGAAGCCAGCAAAAACGAATATTACACAAAGGTCACAGATTACAATCTAAGCGAATTTGAGCGTGAAGAATATCTTGATGAGATAAGGGATGAAAAGATATTGAGGCTGCTTGCCAAGGACAGGTCATTATATGATTTGAGGGTAAAGGCCATTGAAAAGATAACCAATCAGGAATTTCTAAAGGATCTCTACTATAATACGCCTGAAAGTCATGTAAGAAGAGCAATCGTAAATAATATAACTGATAAGGAATTTTTAAGGTTCGTATACAATAATGATGCCGATATCAGTATTTCCAAGCAGGCTTTCACATTGTTGGGTGATGATTTTTGAGCATAATTAAATATCATTAGCAATATAGAATTATATGCTTTCGATTTTTTGAGGTGAAGAAATATGGTCAATTGTCAAAATTGCGGAGAGGAAGTTGTTGAAGGAGCAAAGTTTTGCAAAAACTGCGGCTCTGAAATAGTTGTGGAACAAGCCAATGAAAAAGATACCAAATTCTGTTCCAACTGTGGATTTGAAATGCCGAAGGCATCCAAATTTTGTCCTGAGTGCGGAACCACTGCTGAAAGGGTGCCACCGGTGATGAACACTACCACTATCGTGGTTCCCTCAAATAAGAGTTCCGGTTTGGCGGCGCTATTGTCATTTCTGATAATAGGATTAGGTCAGGTCTATTTGGGTTTGACCAAAAAGGGAATCATATTGTTTCTTCTTGCCATCATTTCAGGAGTTCTGATGATGGTCCTAATCGGATGGATTACATGGCTGCTTGTATGGGGCTATGCAATTTATGACGCGTACAACTCCTGTGAGAAAATGAAAAAAGGTATTGAAGTTGAAGATACACTGGATTTCAATAACCTGTTTTAAAGGCATTGTGGATGTTTTTTCATCTACATTCATTTTTTTTTAATGAATTGTTTTCCGGTTGGGGACATGTGAAAATAACTTATATGATTTTAAACAGATGGTTAAATGATGAAATCTCTTGAAAAAACCTTAAAATCTGTGAGTGAAAACCCTAGATATATCTTTAGATTGACCATTCAGGGAGTTTTGGTCGGCATATTTGCTGGAATAATGGTTTGTTTGTATAGGTTCCTGCTTGCAGGTTCGGAAAGTGTTTTGAGAGATTATTTGGGTATAATACATGGTAATGTATTGTATATTATTTTATTCTTTATTGCATTGGCAGTGATGGGCCTTTTAATCGACAGGCTGACCAAGTGGGAAGTTGACTCTGCAGGAAGCGGAATACCTCAGGTTTATGCTGAAGTTAAGGGGCATATGGAAGCCAATTGGGC
Organism: uncultured Methanobrevibacter sp.; assembly: GCA_900320515.1. Lineage (GTDB taxonomy): Archaea > Methanobacteriota > Methanobacteria > Methanobacteriales > Methanobacteriaceae > Methanocatella. The sequence goes on from ONSJ01000006.1 coordinate 10,747, forward strand.
AAAGGTGCTTTTCTCAAAGATAGTTGCAGGGGTTCTGACAGCTCTTGGCGGACTGTCACTTGGTCCTGAAGGTCCGTCAGTCCAAATCGGCGGTATGGCAGGAAAGGGAATTGCAAAAATATTCAAGGGATCAAAAACCGATGAGTTGAGGCTGATTCTTGTGGGTTCGGCCGTCGGTATTACAGCTGCATTCAATGCGCCATTGGCAGGGGTGATTTTTGTTTTTGAAGAGATAAACCACGGCTTTGACAAGACTTTGGTTTTCATTGCACTTGTATCGGCTATAGTATCAGATTTCATTTCAAAAATGATTTTTGGCCAGTCTACAATCCTTAATTTCCCCGTCTTAACCATTCCTTTGCCGTCCTATTGGATTTTAGTTGTTTTGGGACTGGTTATAGGATTTTTGGGATATCTCTATAATGTCGGAATGATTAAATCCAGCGACATTGTTGCAAATTTAAGGATTCCGTCATGGCTTAAGTTCGTTTTGGTGTTCATGGTGTCAGGTGTTGTGGCGCTTTTAATTCCTGAAATAAGCGATGGAGGACACTTCATGATGGACATTCTGGACATTGCTGTGCCTTCACTTGGTGTTCTTGTATTGCTTCTGGTTTTAAAATACCTGTTTTCAATGTTTTCATTCTCATCAGGAGCTCCCGGAGGAATATTCCTGCCTATACTGGTATTGGGTGCATATATCGGTGCGGTATTTGGAAGCATAGTCGTTCCTGCATTCGGCTGGCAGCATGATGTGATTTATAGGTTTGTCGTAATTTCAATGGCAGGATTTTTCGCAGCCACAGTCAGGTCTCCGATAACAGGCATAGTCCTGCTGGCGGAGATGTCAGGCTCAACTGAATCTCTGGTGGCCATGATTATAGTTTCTCTCATTGCATATGTCGTTCCAACGCTTCTCGGAAACGAACCGATTTATGAATCATTGTATGACCGGTTATTGCTGAAGAAAAATCAGGAATATGTTAAAAAGCCTTCAAAGCATGTGATGTCTGAGTATCTGGTACCTCTTGACTGCAATTATGTCAATTTCAAAATTAAGGATATTCCTTTCCCAAAAAATGCCATTGTGGTATCCGTAATAAGGAACGGAAAATATATAATTCCGACAGAGGATTTTAAAATAAAATATTCAGACCAGATTCAGGTTCTGACGGATTCCAATGACTATCCGTTTGTAAGAGAGGAGATTGAAGAGTTGTTCGGTGATTAGATGAGTTTGATTTTTGAAAGAAAAAGCGTACGCAAATACAAAAACGAAAAAGTTCCAGATGATGTAATTGAGAATCTTCTCAAAGCCGGTATGCAGGCACCTTCTTCCTGCAATGCACAGCCCTGGGAGTTCATTGTCGTATCAAAGCCCGAAGACAAAAAGGCAATATCTGAAATGCACAGGTTTGCAAAGCCTGCAGAGAATGCATCGCACCTGATAGTTACTCTCGGAAATCTCAATGAGGCCAAGGTAATCGGCATGATCGAGCAGGACCTGGGGGCATGCAATGAAAACATACTGCTGCAGGCAACCCATGAGGGATTGGGTGCAGTTTGGCTTGGTTTTCATCCAATCGAAGATCGGACATTGAAATTGAAGGAGTATCTGAATATTCCTGACCATTGCATTCCTTTTTCCGTCATCTGTGTAGGCTGGCCTGCCCAAAATGGAGAGGTTAAACTGCGATATGATGAATCGAAAGTGCATTTTGACAGGTATTGAACCGGTTTTAATTTAAACTTTAAAATTTTAATTTTTAAAATAATTCTTGATTGTAGGTAAATTTTGTGATATGGTTATATACCATATTTAACAAAGTTATAAATATCAACGAGGATTAACATGGCTAAGACAGACTTATATGATTTTGAACATCTAAACACAACAACTGAAAGTATTTATGAGTTAAGGGAATTTAACGTTTTGATTATCCTAACAAACGGCACTAACCTGACCAACTGGAAAGATGTTGAAAATCGTGAAGATATTTTATTCATCAGTGAAGATTTGTTCGGTGAAACATCCATCGAAGGCAGATACAAGGATTTGGTTAATCTAAAAGCTGTCGTCACATTCGGTGTTGGAAATATTGCCAGTACCAAGGAAATGTTTTCCGGATGCGAATCCCTGGTAGAAATCGCTGCTCTTGACAAGTGGGATGTTTCGCTTGTAACAGATACCAGCAACATGTTTGACGGATGTTCCAGCCTGGAGGACATTTCAGCATTGGAAAATTGGAACATGTCAAACGTTATCGACATGTCATGCATGTTCAGGGGATGTTCCTCACTGGAAGAGGTTTCAGCCTTGAAGGATTGGGATGTAAGTCATGTTGATGATATGCACTACCTGTTCGCCGACTGTGTTCGCCTTAAGGACATTTCAGCCTTGAAGGATTGGGATGTCAGCAATGTAAGGGATGCGGCATGTTTGTTTGAGTTTTGCACATCTCTTGAAGACATTTCCGCCTTGAAAAAATGGAATCTGGTTAATGCATTCAATGTGACCGCACTTTTTAGAAGTTGTGCAAGCCTTAAGAATATCTCTGCATTGTCCAACTGGGATTTGGGTAAAATGACCAATAATAAAAGTCTTTTGTCATTATTTGCATATTGTTATTCTCTTAAAAGCATTTCTGCACTGAAAAAATGGGATTTGTCCAACATAACCAGAATTTCAGCTCTTTTTGAAGGTTGCGTTTCCATAAAAAGTGTTTCCGACCTGAAGAAATGGGATGTTTCGAATGTCACTTCCTTTGAATATCTGTTTAAAAACTGCTCTTCCCTGACTGACATATCCGCTTTGAAATCATGGGACATTTCAAATGTAAAGTCTCTGAAAAGCATGTTTAAGCATTGTGAGGATTTGGAGGATGTTTCTGACCTGAAGGATTGGGACGTAAGCGATATAAGATCAATGGAAGGCATGTTCAAGCAATGCGATTCTTTGGTTGATGTTTCAAGTTTGTCCCAATGGAATCTGTCGGACAATGTTAATTTGGACCATATTTTCGATGACTGTGAACTGCTGGAAATCTATCCCGAATGGTTTAAAGTGGAAGTTATAAAAAATTCCGGCTTTGACAAGCAGTCCCGTAAGAGGGTTATTGAAAATCTGGATGAATCGTTTTTCAAGACAAACAATCTGAATGACTTCAGCAAGGAACAGCAATTATATATTGTCCAAGCAACTTCAAACCAGTCTCTTTTGGCATTTATTGTTGACAGAAGTCAGTTCAAGGAGATTTCAGGTATCGCTTTCAGTAAGATTACAGATGAAAGCGTTCTGGCAGAAATTGCGCTTCATGACCATAACTATGATGTCCTGCCTTCAAAGGACAGTTCAAATCCTTTGGATTTAAATTTCTTTTTTTATAATCGTGAAAAGGCTTTCCTGAAAATCGAAAATCAGGCAATGCTTGTAAACATTGCCAAAGAAAGCCCTCATACTTTAAATAGTATCGAATATCTTTGTGAATATGTTGACAATGAGGATATATGGGTTGACATTACTTTAAATGCAAAATCAAAGGGTGTCAGATTCTTCGCTTTTACAAAACTTCAATCTGGATCAGCCCTTCAAAAGATTATTGATGAATCATCAGATGAAAAGCTTTTAATCATATCCCGTAAAAGAATTGACAGCGAATAATTCTTAAAATCTTTTAGTCAAGTTTAAATAAGAATAACAATAAATTTTTACACAATAACTTAATGTTTTAAGTTAAATTATTTAGAGGTTAAAACTATGGTAAGTGTAAATGTAGAAGCTAAAAAAACCGTAGATGTAATGATTGAAAAAGCAGATGAATTAAACATCGCTGTTGCAACTTTAGATAATGGTGCTACTGTTATCGACTGTGGTGTAAATGTCGATGGAAGCTTTAAAGCAGGAGAACTTTATACTAAAGTTTGTCTTGGAGGACTTGCAGATGTTGGAATTTCTATTCCTGGAGATTTGTCTGAAAAATTCGCACTTCCTTCTGTAAAAATCAAAACCGACTCACCTTCTATTTCAACCTTAGGTTCTCAAAAGGCAGGTTGGTCAGTATCTGTCGGTGATTTCTTTGCATTAGGTTCAGGACCTGCAAGAGCAATCTCATTAAAGCCTGCAGAAACCTATGAAGAAATCGGCTACGATGACAAAGGCGCTGATTTGGCTATCCTGACCCTGGAAGCTGATGTCTTGCCTGGTGATGAAGTCGCTCAATACATTGCTGATGAATGTGACGTTGACGTTAAAGATGTTTACTTGCTTGTAGCTCCTACTTCTTCTCTCGTTGGATCCATCCAAATTGCAGGAAGAGTTGTTGAAAACGGAACTTACAAAATGTTGGAATTCATTAAATTCGATGTTACCAAAGTTAAGCATGCTGCAGGTATTGCACCGATTGCACCTGTTGACCCTGACGGCTTGAAGGCAATGGGTAAAACCAACGATGCAGTACTGTTCGGTGGAAGAACCTACTACTATGTTGAATCCGAAGAAGGAGATGACATTGCTGCTGTAGCTGCTCAATTGCCATCTTCCGCTGCTGACGGATATGGTAAACCATTCTTCGATGTATTCAAAGATGCAGGATTCGACTTCTATCAAATCGATAAGGGAATGTTTGCTCCTGCAGAAGTAGTAATCAATGATTTAACTACTGGTAAAATGTATAAGGAAGGATTTGTAAACGCTGAATTGCTCAAAAAATCCTTCGGTGTAGATGAATAATTTTATTCATCATTTTTTTTCTTTTTTGCAATATTTATTTAACATTTGTTTCATTTTTTAACAACCTTAATATACAGTAATGAATATATTATTTTTGTCGACTCACTTGAGTGATTGATTTTTAAAGGTGAAAAAATGGAAATAATGGAAATAATTAAGGAAGCCATGGTATTTCCCTCAAAGGATATTGTGAAACTTGCAGTATACATTGCTCTTTCAGTAGTTTCTGTCCTATTGGGAGCATTTGGAATTATATATTTGGCAATAGGTGTGGCATCTCAATCATTTTGGATTATTATCGGAGTCATTGCATTTATCGCCGCTTTAATCTTGGGTTTTATAACTACAGGATATATTGTAAGCATTATAAGGTCCGGAATTGAACATGAGGAAAGTGCTCCTCAATTTATGTGGAAAGAAAACCTTGTAACAGGTATTAAATTTGTGGTTTTAAATATTGTCTACTTCATAATTCCGGGAATAGTCGTTTTAATCCTTGGATGGGTTACAAACTTATTTGGAATGGCTTCAATAATGTTTACTAGAATGATGTATGCATCAATGGCCGCTCCTGCAAATGCAACAGTGACAATTGCAGATGTCGTTCCACAGTCAATGATTATTAGTTTCGGAAATTCATTAATCATTGTCGGTATTGTCGCATTCATATTGTTTGTAATCTTCGGATTCCTTGAAATTATGGGTCAATGCAGGCTTGCAAAAACAGACAGCCTCGGATATGCCGTCAACATTCCCGAAGCATTCAGGGACATTGGAAGAATAGGCTTTGGAAAGGTAATTGGACTTACAGTCCTCATATTTGTAATTATTCTTGTTATCAATTGCATTATATCAGGATTAAATGCTTATATAGCAGGATTCAGTATTTTGTCCATTATAGTAACTCCATACTTGTCATTCTTCGCTGCAAGGGCATCCGGACTCCTGTATTCAGATATAGCTTAAATTTTTTTTAAGCTATCTTTTTTTTTTAAAAATTTTCAATAAACTTTTAAATGATAATTTCCATATATTATATTATTCTATATAGAATAGATACTTCAATTATTTATAATGGAGATGTATAAAATGGCTGAATTAAAAGGTACAAAAACTGAAGCAAACTTACAAGCAGCTTTTGCTGGTGAGTCCCAAGCACATACTAAATATCAATACTTTGCTGCAAAAGCAAAAGAAGAAGGTTACGTTCAAATCCACGATATTTTCATGGAAACTTCCAAAAATGAAAGAGAACACGCTAAAATCTGGTACAAATTGTTACACGATGAAGAAATTCCAGACACAATAGCAAACCTCAACGCAGCAGCAGACGGTGAAAACGAAGAATGGACCCAAATGTACAAAGAATTCGCAGAAACCGCAAAAGAAGAAGGTTTCCCAATGATTGCATTCTTATTTGAAAAAGTGGGAGCAATCGAAAAAGAACACGAAGAAAGATACAGAACCTTACTCGCTAATGTTGAAAACGATGCTGTATTCAACAAAGAAGCAGAAATCGAATGGAAATGTGAAAACTGTGGATTCGTATTTTCAGGACCTAACGCACCTGAAAAATGTCCTGTATGTGGACTTCCAAAAGCACACTTCGAAGAAAGAGCTACCAACTTCAAATAAGCTCTTTAACTTTTTTTCTTTTTTTTAATTTTGTGATTTAATGAACAAAATGGTAGTATTTTTAATCAGACACCCTCGCCATAACGACGTATCCATCAAAGGGCTGGTTGATGGGGATTATCTGTTTGATGAGCAGGCAAAGGAGTATGCCGATGGAATTATCCAGTATTATCAGGGGGATAATCTGAGATGGGAATTTCCCGCAAACCAGTTCATGAAGCATTCGATTAAATGGAATGCCTATGAGGAGCTGAAGGATTATATTTCAGGCGTTGAAGAGGATTTGGCACTGAAAATTTTCGAAGGCGACAGGAATGTCGGCTATATCTCATATGCTGATTTCAAAATTGATAGGGAAGTTCTAACATGGTGATTTGTAACTGATTGGTAACTAAAACTATAAATATCATATGATTAATATTATACAAAAGGAGATGATAAAATGGCAGATTTAAAAGGATCTAAAACCGAAGAAAATTTAAAAGCAGCACTCGCTGGTGAATCTCAAGCTCGTGTAAAATATGAATTTTACGCATCCCAAGCTAAAAAAGATGGTTACGTTGAAATTAAAGAAATTTTCCAAGAATCATCTGACAACGAAAAGGAACATGCAAAAATCTGGTTCAAATTATTGAATGGTGGAGGAGTGCCTGACACTTTAACCAACCTTGCAGATGCAGCTGCAGGTGAAAACCATGAATGGACCGTAATGTACAAAGAATTTGCAGAAACAGCACGTGAAGAAGGCTTTGACGACATTGCCGCATTATTCGATGCAGCAGGTGCAACCGAAAAGGTACACGAAGAAAGGTACAACGCATTGTCCGACAAAATCAAAGCTGACAAAGTATTCAAGAAAGATGAAGAAATCGCATGGAAATGTAACAACTGCGGATACATCCATTATGGAAAAGAAGCTCCGGAAGTTTGTCCATTATGCGATCACCCACAAGCACACTTCAGAAAACAAGATACTAGTTACATCTAGATTCTTTTTTTCTTTTTTCTTTTTTCGTAACATTTATATTATTCAACTATCTAATATCTATTAAAAAGTGATATTATGATAGAAAACAACATTTGTCTTTTAACAGACAGTTATAAGGTAACTCATCACTATTTCTATCCTAAAGGCACTGAAAAGATTTATTCATACCTTGAAAGTAGAGTAGGTGCTGAGTTTAACAAAACAATTTTTTACGGACTTCAATACCTCATCAAGAAATATCTTGAAGGCCGTATTGTCACTCAGGAAAAGATTGACGAGGCAGACAACCTGATTGCCAATCATATAGGTCATGACATCTTCAACAGGGAAGGCTGGCAATACATTTTGGATGAGCATGACGGCTATTTGCCGATTGAAATAAAGGCGGTCGCTGAAGGAACTCCCGTTGATGTGGGAAATGCCCTGATGACAGTCGAAAATACTGATGACAAGTCTTATTGGCTGCCGAATTACTTGGAGCCATTGCTTTTGCAGGTATGGTATCCTTCAACCGTTGCAACTCTCTCTGCAGAGGTCAGAAAGCTATGCAATTTCTATCTTGAAGTGACAGGCTCCGTAAAGGATAATCTTGACTTCATGCTCCATGATTTCGGATACAGGGGAGCAACTTCAACCGAATCAGCCATGCTTTCTGGATCAGCCCATCTGCTCAGCTTTTCAGGAACAGACACCATTGCGGCATTGACAATGCCTGAAAACTATTACAACGACTCCAACCTATACGGATTTTCAGTCCAGGCAACAGAACACAGCGTAATGACTTCCCTCGGTCCTGATGGTGAAATTTCACAGATTCTAAATGTAATCGATAATGCAAAGGACGGAGTGCTGTCAATGGTTATAGATTCATACAACTACAGGAACTTCCTCGAAGAAGCGGGAAAATCCGGAACAGAACTTAATGAGGCCATTCTGAATTTCCTGGATGGTGAGGATAACAAGATAGTATTCAGGCCGGACAGCGGCGAGCCCGTATCCACAACCATAGACTGTTTGAATCTGCTTTCAGAAGGCTTTGGAAGCCATCTCACCGACAAGGGCTATAAGGTCTTTGACTTGAACATAGGACTCTTATGGGGTGACGGTCTCAATTATCAGAAAATCCGTGACATCCTCTTTGCAATGAAATCCGCAGGATGGGCAGCCCAGAACATCATATTCGGTATGGGCGGAGGACTTCACACTGCCGTCAACCGTGACACACAAAGAAACGCATTCAAATGTTCAGCCCAATTGCGTGACGGTGTCTGGCATGACATATTCAAGAATCCTCTTGATTCAAGTAAAAAGTCAAAGACAGGAAGATTCAAGCTGATAAAGGAGAACAAATCTTTTAAAACAGTTTCAATTGACAGTGAAGGTGAAAATTACCTTCAGACTGTATTTAAAGATGGGGAACTGTTGGTTGATGATACATTTGCTGATATCAAGCAAAGGGCCTTGAACTATTCAAATTTCTTATAAGGTGATAAAATGTGCACAGCAAGCAATTATATAACTGATAATCATTATTTTGGCCGTAACTTTGACTATGAAATATCCTATAACGAAAGGGTAACCGTTACTCCAAGAAACTATGAGCTTAAATTCAGAAAAACAGATGATATTAAAACCCATTATGCCATGATTGGAATGGCTGCAGGCATTGACGAGTATCCATTATATTATGATGCATGCAATGAAAAGGGATTGGCCATTGCAGGTCTGAACTTTGCCGGAAATGCAGTCTACAGGGAATTTGAAGAGGATATGGTTAATATAACTCCTTTTGAGCTGATTCCATATCTGCTTGGTACCTGCTCCAGCGTGTCTGAAGCCCGTGAGGCATTGGGCAAGATCAATCTTGTAAACATTAACTTTGCCGACGAGCTTCCATTGTCTCCGCTTCACTGGATGATTTCCGATGAGGTCGAAGCGATTGTCGTTGAACCGTTGACTGAAGGCCTTAAGGTCTATAACAATCCTGTAGGGGTCCTGACCAACAATCCTCCCTTTGACAAGCAGCTGTTTTACCTGAATAATTACAGGGGTTTGTCCAACAAAAATCCTGAAAACAGATTTGGCGTTGATTTGGAGGAGTACTCAAGAGGAATGGGTGCAATAGGTCTTCCGGGGGATCTGTCATCTGCTTCAAGGTTTGCAAAGGTCGCATTTACTCGTGCAAACTCCTATTCTGATAATGATGAGGCAAGCAGTGTGGGCCAGTTTTTCCATATTCTGGGGTCTGTTGAACAGCAGAACGGCTGCACTTTCATAGATGACCCTGATTTGTATGAGTATACCATATACACCTCATGCTACAACACCAACAGGGCAATTCTCTATTACAGGACATATCATAACTCACAAATCACAGCAGTCGATTTGAATCGTGAAAATCTTGATTCATCCGACTTGATAAATTATAAGTTAATTAATGAAGAGCAATTCAACTTCATTAATTAAAATTTCTTTTTTTTAGCAATTGATATATAATATTAAAACAAACATATGCTATAGATACATTTTACATTGTTTTAAGTGTAATCCGTTAATCTTTGGTGAACATTTTGAAAAAGTTATCAATTATTGTATTCATGGCATTGTCAGTTCTGATGATGATTTCCTGTTGCTTTGCGGCCGATAATGATGCAATACTCAGTGACGGGTTGGAAAATGGAACTGATAGTGTAAATCAGACCGACTATTACTTTGATGTGGGTCTTGACATTGACGGCAACGGATCGGCTGACAGTCCCTACAACAACTTCACAGATGAGAGGATAAATGACGATTCGGTTATCCATTTGGCCAGCGGAGAGTATGTTTTCAATAATTCCAGAATCTTTTCAAACATCTCATTTTATGGTGCGGATGCACAGGATACAGTACTTGACGGTAACGGTTCTAATTTAACCGTCAATGGTACAGTCAATTTCAGAAACATTACATTAACCAATTTCATGATTATCAATTGGGGTTCACTTAACGCTTCAAACGTGATTTTCAAAAATATGCTTCCGACTTATGTTAAGGACGATTCATATGGGGGTGCAATCTATGCTCCGTCAAACGGGGATATCCATTTGGATAACTGTATCTTCGTTGGCAATCAGGCGGAATACGGAGGTGCAGTTTATGTCCGGGGAGGCAGCCTGACCATCATGAATTCACTGTTTTACAATAACCTTGCATACAACTATGGTGGGGCAATAACTGCCGAATCAAGGGTTAAAATCATCATAAACAATACCTGCTTTTCAAACGTTTCATCAGCAAATGATGCTGGAGGAGCCATCTATCTGTTGTCTTCAAGCCTGACCGCTTTCAATATGAATGTTTCCAACTCTTCAGCAACATTCGGTGCTGCAGTCACTTCGATTAATTCTGATCTGGATTTGAATAATGTGACTTTAATGGACAACACCGCAAGGTATGAGGGTGGAGCAATCTATCAGATTTACGGTTCACTCTCTTTGAATTCATCCAGACTAATCAATAACTCTGCTAGAAACGGAGGGGGACTCTTCATTGATGATGTAAATGTGCATAACATAACATTCAATGAATTCACAAGAAATTCCGCTTCAAATTATGGCGGTGCTGTCTATTCTCTCCTTTCACACTGCAATATGACAACAAACGCCTTTTTGAATAACTCCGCATTTCTTTTTAATGAGACATACTTCACTTCAGGCATCAATCTGACACTTGGCAATGGAAATTATTCAATGTATGTCTTCAATCAGACATCCGTATCAGCATTGCCTTCCCATTATGATCTGCGAGATTACGGTTATGTCACTCCGGTCAAGGACCAGGGGGATGGGGGAAACTGCTGGGCTTTTGCTGCACTGGCCTCCCTGGAATCATGCATACTGAAGGCATCAGGTGAGGTTTTGGATCTGTCTGAAGAGAACCTGAAGAACCTGATGGCACACTATTCCAATTATGGATTTAAAGATTGGATGCCTAACGGCGGGGGAAATAAAGGGATGGCAGTGGCTTATCTCGTAAGCTGGCTTGGTCCCTTAAACGAAAGTGATGACATATATGATGATTTGAGTCACATATCTCCTGTTTTGGAAAGCATCATGCATGTCCAAAACGTATTGTATCTTAAAAGGAATAATGCAACAGACAATGATGCAATCAAACAGGCCATTTTGGATTATGGGGCCGTTTCAACATCAATGTATTATGATATTGCTAGAGTTTATAACGGAAAGATATACCATTACTACACAGGCGATGAGAATGTCAATCATGATGTGGCAATTGTCGGATGGGATGACAATTTTTATATTCCTGAAGCACCTGGAAGAGGTGCATGGATTGCAAAAAACAGTTGGGGCGAATCATGGCTAAGCCAATATCACACAGGAGGATATTTCTATATATCCTATTATGATAAGGCATTTGCAAGGCCTGGAACCTACTCATCACTCACATTCATATTGAATGACACCATCCATTTCGACAGGAATTATCAGCATGAAGTTTCAGGACCTACTGATTATTTTTATAATACTGTCAACACCGTCATGTATGAAAACGCATATTATGCAATGGATAATGAGTTTTTGGCCGCCGTTTCAACATATTTCAATACAGACACCCAATGGGAAGTTCTCGTTTATGTAAACAGCCTTCTTCAAATCGTCCAAAACGGTTCCGCCACTCCGGGATATTTCACTGTAAATCTGGACTATCCGATTCCTTTGGCTAAAGGGGATCTGTTTGAAATAATATTTAGGATTACCGTCGACGGCGATGTAGGATTTCCGATTTCAGAATATATGTCTCTCAATAAGCTTACATATTCTCCGAATATGTCATTTGTCAGTTATGACGACGGCAAGACCTGGTATGACCTGTATGATTTGATACATTACTATCCTTCTCCTTATTATTTTAATCATCATTATAACTCCCAGGTTGCATGCATCAAGGGGTTCACTCAATTCATTACCCTAAATTCAACAGTCCAGTCATTGAACGTTACCTATGACATGCTGGATTTGTATAATGTTACTGCAATGGTTTTGGATGAGAACGGCAATGCTGCAGGCAATGGAAACGTGACATTTTATGTGAATGGAGCAAACTACACTGCTGAAATATATAGGGGCATTGCATCCGTTAAGGTTCCTTTGTCCTTAGGTCTGAACAGCATATTTGCGGTCTTTGAATCTCCTAACTACTATTCATCAAATTCAAGCACAACCTATGAGGTTTCACCGATTGCATTGGATGCGGATATTGTTGTCGTTCAGGATTTAAAGGATGCATATCTCACATTCACCTTTTCACAAATGATTAATGAGACAATCCTGATTGTCATTAACGGCCAAAATCAGACCGTTAAAACCGTTGATGGAGTCTATCGCTTGAACCTGACAGATTTGGACTATGGCAGTTACGATGTCAATGTCACTCTCATAAGCGATTATTTCACAGCCGATAATTCAACCAGCTTCTTTGTGGACGTCAAAAGGACATATCTTAGCGTCAGTGATGTGGAAACATTCTACAGAAGCGGTGATGCTATTGAAATTAAGTTATATGATGAGCTGGGCCAGCCGTTGAATGACACTCAAATCAAAATAATTCTTGATGGCGCGGATTTCCAAAATGGCACCGTTCATGACGGAAGGTTCGCTATTCCGGTTCTCTTCAATGTGGGAAACCATACCTTTGAAGCTGTCTTTGAAGGTGACCAGTCATATGCTGCATCTAAAAACTCTTCATGGGTCAATGTGACCAAATCCCAAACCCGAATCAACATTACACGCATCAGCTACAATTCATTCAATCTCTTTGATATTGAGGCTGATGTTTTTGACCAGCTCAACCAAAGCGTCAGCGAGGGGACAATAACCTTCACAGTCAACAATGTGGAGTATGATAATGGCAGGCTGATACCGCTTGCAGTAGGTAAAAATAACATTTCAGTTGTTTTCAATGCTTCAAATTATTGTCTTTCAGCAGATCATATCTCCTATGAGGTTCTGCCGGTTGATTTGATGTTGAACATCTCCGTTGTTCAGGACTTCAACAATGCCAATATTCATTTCAAATCTTGCCAACAGGTAAACGAAACCCTTATAATCACTATAAACAATCACAGTTCAATGGTTAAGCTAACTGATGGCCAATTTCAGTTGAATTTCACTGGTCTTGATTATGGAAAATATGTCGTTGAAGCTCAAATGGTCAGCGACTTTTACAAATCAGCTAATTCGACTTCCTTTTTTGTAAATGTTAAAAGAACATCCATTCAGGCAAATGACCTGACAACAACATATGACAGCGGCGAATTTTTAGAAATCAGATTGATTGACCAGTTATTCCAACCGGTTGTCGGCCGTGAGGTCAATTGTTCAATTGATGATAATATATATTATACTGATGAAAACGGAACTGCACTGATACCTGTCCGCCTTAGGGACGGAGTTTATCATGTTACCGTCAGTTTTGAAGGTGACGATTCACACATCAAATCCCAAAATACATCAACAGTAACAGTCAAATCAACCATTGTTTTTCCTGAAATTAAAAATTATGCACTTAATTCAAATTATGATGTTTGCCTATTGGATAGGGATGGCAGTGCATTGGTTAATGCCGTTGTCACATTCACTTTCAATAATAGGGATTATGATGTGGTCAGCGACAGTAGCGGAAAGGCGACATTCATCATTCCTGCCGATTCGGGCAGCTATGATGTTTATGTTTCAAATCCCGTTTCCGGTGAGAAACTCTCCCAAAAAATCAATGTCATAAAAAGGATTGCTGAAAACAGGGACGCTTCCATTTATTACGGCAATTACCTTACTTATAAAATCCTCCTCTGCAATGATGACGGTGAATTTGCAGGCAACCTTGAAGCAAGAATCACTCTCAACAAGAAATCCTACCTCATTAAAACAGATAAGGACGGCTATGCGATACTCAGGATAAAATTAAATTCCGGAAACTATGTAATCACTTCAGAATATAAGGGATTTAAGGTATCCAATAAGATCACTGTGAAGCCTACTTTGATTACCAAAAACGTCAAGGCCAAAAAGGGCAAGGCAGTCAAATTCACAGCCAAGCTTCTCAGTAAGAATGGAAATGTTCTTAAAAATAAAAAAATCATCTTCAAAATCAAAGGCAAAGTCTACAAGGCCAAAACCAACAAAAAAGGCATTGCTACAATCAAAATCAGGAACCTGAAAGTGGGCAAATACACTGTCACCACCAAATACGGCAAGCTTCAAAACAAGAACAGGATAACCGTTAAAAGATAGGTTTTCGTGTCCAATTTTGCATTTTTCAATTCTTCAAATGATACCTATTTATATTATAAAAAACTGATATAACTATATTCTATACATTTAGCCAATTTTTTGTGTTCAAATTGGTGCGATGGGGGTAAATTGTTTGAAGAATATAAAATTTATCGCATTAACAACAATATTGATTCTGTTGTTGATTGTGATTCCGACATGTTTTGCTATGGATAATGAGACCGCTTTTGCGGTAAGCGATGAGGATGCATTATCTATTGTGGATGAGGATGTCCTTGATGCAGATTACTATTTTGATGCTAATGCTCAAAATGATAATGGTGACGGTTCTCAGGACAATCCCTACAGGAACCTTACATCAAACAGGGTTAAGGACAACTCCATTATTCATCTGAAGGATGGGGAATATCCTTTGAACGCCCAGGTTGGCAGCAAAAACATAACTCTGATAGGTCAAAATCCCCAAAGCACAGTAATCAAATATAATAATCATATAGGGTTTTTTGCTGATAGCTCAATCACTCTTAAGAATTTGACCTTGGTTGGCCTGTCCATTTCAGACCGTTCAAATTCAATTATTAATGCTACAAATGTCATTTTCAAAGATTCCACTGTCGGTTCAATAAGTGTTACCTATTACAATACAGTAGTATACCTTAAAAACTGTACCTTTTTGAATTGTAGTGCAACATCAGGCGGCGCAGTCAGCATTACCGGAGGCAGTCTGGAAATAGTTGACTCATTATTCATGAATAACTATGCAGAGAGGTATGGCGGAGCAATTTATCTTCGTGAAGCCGAATTTGTTTGCAGAAACATGGAAATAATCAATTCCACATCCAAAATGGGCGGAGCGATAACTGCACTGTATTCAACTCTTAATATGACTAATGTGACTGCCCGAAACAACACTGCAAGGTATGGTGGAGGTGCAGTATATGCGCTTTTCGGTTCCCTTTCACTTAAAAACTCTGCTTTCTATAACAATACTGCAAAAGACGGTGGAGCACTCTTTATTGATGAGGTGAACAATTTCATACCGTTTAACAATACCTTTGCACGTAACACTGCTGTAAGCATTGCCGGTGCAGTCTACTCAGCAGTCAGCAGAAATCTGAATCGCACATCAATTTTGAACGAGTCATTAATGAATTCATTTTTCAACAACGCCGCTAGCCTTGAAAATGATGTTTATGAATGTGAAGCAATCAATCTTAACTATAACTCTTCTCAAAATTACCTGCTTATACGATCAGGTTCATATTATGATTCCGATTTGCCTTCCAGTTATGATTTAAGGGATTATCATATGGTAACTCCTGTTAAAAGTCAGGGGTCCAATGGAAACTGTTGGGCATTCTCTTCACTGGCTTCACTTGAGTCATGTATCCTGAAGGCTACAGGAGCCACATATGATTTATCCGAAGAGAACATGAAGGATTTGATGGCCAAATTTTCAAGCTATGGCTGTCAGATGGAAACAAATACTGGAGGGTATGACCGTATGGGTCATTCTTACCTTGCAAGTTGGCTGGGTCCGGTCAATGAAACTCAGGACCCTTATATAGTCGGTGAGGTATTGTCTCCGGTCATGAACAGCATTTTCCATGTTCAAAACATTCTGTTTTTAACTAGAACAAATTATACAGATAATGATGAAATCAAAAGGGCAATAATGAGCTACGGTGCCGTTTCAACATCAATTCATATGTATCAGTCTTCGGATGGAACCGATTTATACAGAAAAGGATCAAATCTTTATTGGTATAGAACAGATAAGAGCGCAAACCATGCGGTTGCAATTGTCGGATGGGATGACAACTATTCAAAAGATAACTTCAAAACAACCCCTCCTGGTGACGGCGCCTGGATAATCAAAAACAGTTGGGGTACCGGCTCAGGCGACAAGGGTTATTATCATGTTTCATATTATGATACCAAATTGGCACAGTTAAACAGTCCATATACCACATATGTTTTCCTTTTCAATGAGTCAATAAAATACGATAAGAATTACCAGTATGACGTAAGCGGAAGGACTGACTTCTTTTTAAACGAATCAAACACTGTCTGGTACAAGAACAGATTCACAGCAACTGACAATGAATGGTTAACTGCAGTTTCAACCTATTTTGAAAAGAACACTGCATGGGACCTGTCAATATACGTAAATGATGTTTTAAGGCATGTCCAGTCAGGAACTGCAACTCCTAGCTATTCAACAATCGAGTTGAGCAGTTTCATTCCACTTGCCATTGGGGATGTCTTTGAAGTCGAATTCAAGATTACTACAGATAAGGAGGCAGGCGTTCCAATTTCCGAAGGCTTAATCTCCAACGGAATTCCAATAAATAAGAAGATGTTTTATGAAAACATTTCATTCATAAGCTATGACGGTGAAAACTGGGCTGATCTGTATGGCCTTGAATGGGCATATTCATCACATTCATATGCAACACAGGTTGCATGCATTAAGGCATTCACAGTATTCGATGTAATCAATACGACCACCAAATTGTCAGTGGATGTCACTGACGTATTTGAAGTAAGGGCTCATGTTTTAAATCAGTACAATCTTCCGGTAACAGGAGGTGTCGTCACTTTCACTTTTAACAACAGCAAATATTTCGTTAATGTTGTTAACGGTTTGGCTATACTTAAAATGCCTTTAAACATCAGTGAGTATGAAGTTTCAGCGGTATTTGACAATGAAGGATACATTCCATCAAATGATTCAATCAGTTTCAGCACTTCCTTGTTGAACACCAGCATTTCTCTTGCAATCAATAAGAACAATCCAATCAACATCACTGCATATGTATATAATGAATATGGATATCTTATAAATTATGGAAATGTCACATTAACTGTCGATAATGTTCCATACACTATAGATGTCATCAATGGCACTGCAACTCTCATAAAAGTGCTTGGATTAGGAAATCATAATGTTTCAGCAGTTTTCAATCCAGTCTATTATTATAAATCATCAAGCGCCTATCGGGAGTTTGACGTCAGTTTGCAAAGGACAAACGTTACCATATCCGTCAGTGATGTTTACAATCCTATTTCCATCAATGTAAATGTCACCGATGAGTTCGGCAATGCAGTAACTGCGGGAAATGTCACATTCAACCTTGATGGCGAGATTTTCACACTCAACCTGACCGAAGGGGCAGTCAGCTTTACAAGGGCATTCTCCATTGCTTTGCATAATGTTTCCGCTGCCTACAATGGTGTTGAATACTATTATAATTCATCGAATGCATTCAGGGAGTTTAATGCTGAACTGGTGGGTACACAGATTAACTTGACAATTGCCAACGAGTTCAATCCTGTCATCATCACTGTTAACGTTACCGACCAATACGGAAACGCCATTGATGTTGGCAATGTCACTTTCACAGTTGATGGAACACAGCATGTTGTTAATCTCAGCAATGGAACTGCGCAATTGGAATACTGCTTTAGAAATTTGGGCTTTAATGATATTTATGTGACATATAACGGATTGGATTACTATTATGACTTGTCAAACGCATCAACTAATGTTTGCGTAAATACTACGATTTTATCAAATGATGCGACAAGGACCTACGACTCTAAATATTCATTTGCCCTATTGGACAATTATGGAAATCCATTGAATCAGACAGCAGTTTTAGTCACTGTAGGATTTAAGAATTATAATGTAATCACCGATGAAAATGGTATAGGAATTATCGACATTACTTTAAGCCCTGCTACTTATTCGGCTAAAATCATAAATCCGATAAATAATGAGGTTAAGATTCAAACAATCAAGGTACTGCCAAGAATTAATGAAAACAAGGATTTGACAATGTATTATGGTGCAGGAAAATACTATAAGGTTCGAGTATTTGATGATGAAGGAAACATAGCCAAAAACGTCCAAGTCACTTTCACATTAAATAAAAAGCAATACATAAAAACAACCGATGCAAACGGTTACGCATCAATTAAGATTTCATTAAGCCCTGCCAAATACACAATAACTGCAGAATATAAGGGATTCAAGGTATCAAATAAGATTACAGTCAAATCCACTATAATAACCAAAAACATCAAGGTCAAGAAGGGAAAGACCATCAAGTTCACTGCAAAGCTTGTAAACAAAAATGGCAAAATCCTTAAGAATAAAAAGATCACATTCAAATTCAAGGGCAAAACCTATAAGGTAAAAACCAATAAGAAAGGCAAGGCCACCCTGAAGATTCATAAGAAATACAGGAAGGGAAAATACACCATTACCTCCTGTTATGGTAAATTGAAAATCAAGAATACTATTAAAATTGTCAAATAGGTGATTTAATTGCGTGGGAATAAATTATTGCTATTATTTTTAATAGTTTTAATTTCTTTACTGGTTATTCCTTCAGCTTTTGGTGCGGATAACAAAACAGACAGTCTGGATTCCAGTCTGGACGCTCAACCTATTTGCGATGACATTTATTTTGACTCCAATGCTTCAGATGATAATGGAAATGGAACGATTGATAATCCCTATAAAAATATGGGCAATGGAAGAATCACCGACAACTCCGTTGTTCATCTAAAGAACGGAAACTATGACATTTTGCAATTCAGCTCCTATAGAAACATTTCAATCATTGGTGAGGATGCACCAGATACCGTTATCAGGGGCAGCGGAGGTGTTTTGGTTGCCAATTCACGTTTGTCTTTGGCGAATGTCACTATCTGCAACCTGAATATATTGAATCAGGGAGATCTGATTGCCTCAAATTCCATTTTTGCCAACTCTTCTGCCTTATCCAACAGCCAAAAGAGCACAAGCTGCGGGGGAGCCATTTACTGTGCACGCTCTAGCTACAATGTATATCTGACAAATTGTTCCTTTGTAAATAACCGTGCAGCCTGTGGAGGTGCAATCTATTTGAACGGAGGCATTCTGGAGGCATCTGATTGCAGTTTCATTAAAAACACTGCTTCAGTTTATGGCGGGGCAATTGCATGGGAATCCAATTATTTCAACGGCAACAGGATTGTGATTAAGCGTTCAAAGTTCACAGAAGATGTTTCTATAAAGGATGCGGGCGGCGCAATTTATCTCAAGTACGGACAGCTGGCCGCTGAGGATTTAAACATTTCCAATTGCCAGGGATGTTTTGGAGGAGGATTCACTCTTTTAAGCTGTAACGCTTCATTGACAAACATTTCAGCATTCAACAATTCCGCAAAATATGATGGGGGAGCCATATATCAGTTTTACGGTAATCTGACATTGAACAATTCTTTTTTATCAGGCAGTCATGCCAAAAATGGGGCAGGATTATTCGTCTGCAATTTGGATATGCTTTCTGTCAATAATGTTTCCTTTGTAAATAACACTGCCGATTTGCTTGCAGGAGCCTTTTATTCTCTTGTAAATGAGTTATATGAATTTAACAATATCACATACCTGAACAATTCCGCTTTGCAGCATAATGATTTGTTCAATCAGGGCAATATATCACTGATATTTTCAAGCGGCAATTATTCTATGTATTATCATGCCGGTTCCAATTCAACTCTTCCAAGCTATTACAGTTCCTTGGATGAAGGGTATGTAACTCCAGTCAGAAATCAAATGAATGGGGGCAACTGCTGGGCTTTTGCTGCATTGGCAACCCTTGAATCTGCCATATTGAAGGCTTCAGGCAGGGAGCTTGATTTGTCTGAAGAGAACATGAAGAATTTGGCATCCATCTATTCCTATTACGGCTGGTCAATGGACACCAACAGAGGAGGTTATGATAATATGGCATTCGGTTATCTTACAAGCTGGCTTGGACCTGTACTTGAAACGGATGATGTATATAACGACCTGAGCGTATTGTCACCCGTATTGGACAGCGTTTTGCATGTTCAAAACATGTTGTTTTTAAATAAGACTTCAAATGACAATTTGGATTCAATCAAAAGGGCAATTATGGATTACGGAGCGGTGTTTTCTAAAATTTACATGTATTCCCATTATGATTCTGCCGTTAAGAAGTATGTCCAGTACTATAATGGATTTCTGTCAGGCAATCATGCGGTTTCACTGGTCGGCTGGGACGATGATTTTTTAATTCCCGGAGCTCCTGGCAAGGGTGCATGGATAGCAAAGAACAGCTGGGGCGCAAACTGGGGAAATGACGGATACTTTTACGTTTCATATTACGACAGGTCATGCCCTGCCCTTGGAGAAAGTGAAGGGGCAATCGCATTCGTATTCAATGACACCATAAGGTATGACAAGAACTATCAGTATGATTTGGCAAAAACCGATTACCTTTTTAACAACACCACCACAGTTTGGTATAAAAACCTATTCACAGCAACGGATGATGAATATCTGGCTGCCGTTTCAACATACTTTGAAAAAAGCGCCGATTGGAATATGACAATCAACATAAATAATGTTTCAAGGGCAATGAAGTCTGGATTTTCACATCCTGGATACTACACATTCAATCTCGATGAGATGATTCCTCTTGCTGTGGGGGATGTATTTGAGATAATATTTAAAATTACAGTCAACGGAGATGCAGGAGTTCCTATTTCAGAGATTATAAGCCTTAACAACATTTATTACAGTGAAAATATTTCATTCATAAGTTATGATGGCAATTCATGGACTGATCTCTTTAATTTGACTTGGAAATATCCAAACCACACTTACAACTCACAGGTTGCATGCATTAAGGCCTTCACTGTTTCAAATCCGATAAACACTACATTGAAATTGTCCATTGAAAACAGAACAGACGACTGCGCAGATATAATCGCCCATGTATTGAACCAGTGGGGATATCCGTGCTCAGGCAATGTAACATTCACTGTCGGAAATCAGACATATGTCGTCAAATCGGTAAACGGCATAGCTAAAAAGCACATTGATTTGGTAAATGCAAGCCTGTCTGCAGAATTTGATGCTGTAGGATATGTTTCATCAAGGGTTGACCTTGAACTGCACAATCCATTGGTTGAGACAAACATTTCCCTCATTATTGATGATTTCTACAATCCGTTGAACGTCACTGCAGTCATACGCGATTCAAACAATGAATATGTAAGATTCGGATATGTGACTTTCATCATTGATGGTGAGGAATACGTTGTAAAGGTGTCAAACGGCACTGCAAAACTTGAAAACATCAATGTCTTTCCGCTAAAATTGAATGTTTCTGCATTCTACAGGGATTCGTTTTACTATGACTCATGCAATGTCACTCAATCAATCGAAATGTTGAGGATCAATACAAAAATCAAACTCAATATCACTTCACCAAGCGAAGCCAACAATCCAGTAAATGTCAGGGTGGCTGTGCTTGATTTGGATGACAATCCTGTCAATGGCGGCTGGGTGTATCTTGATATGGATGGGGACCTCTATGCAATTGAAGCTGATGACGGTGTGGTGGAAATCAATCATATATTCTTAAGCACCGGAATCAAGACAATCAAGGTAAGCTTTGATGATGTCTATCTTTACAATTCATCAAATGCATCTGAAACATTTAACGTTTCAAAAATCAGGGTCACTCCGTCACTAAATTTTGTCATCGATAAAACTCGTGTGGCTTTTGGTGTAGAGCTTGGAGATGCAGTAAAGGAATTTGAAGCCATTCTCCATGTAAACGGCACTGACTATAATGCCACATCCAAAAGGGGTCTTGCCATATTCGAGATTATAGACCTTGATTATGGAACCTATGACTATAGCATAAGATTCATAAGCGACATCTATGAGGCCAAAGACTTTAACGGCGAGTTTAACATTACCGTTCACAAAACCCGGTTAAACGCTTCAGATGATTATATATATTATAATGGAGGTTACGTCGTCGAGCTGAAGGACATGCTTGGCCGTGCGGTTGCTGGCAGGCCGCTCAATTTGACTGTAGGTGGAAAAACATACAATCAGACAACTGACGATAATGGAATTGCAGTTTTCCGCCTTGCTTTGATGAGCGGAGATTATTATGCAGTAATATCATTCGGAGGGGATGACGATTACAGCAAGTCCAGGCTGACAGCCACTATCCGGTCAAAATCAACAATAGATTTCATCAATAATGTTTATTCATTCAATTCAAGATATTCTGCTGTTTTGCTCGACTCCAATGGCAGCGCAATTGCAAACAGGAAGGTTCAGGTGCTTTTAAACGGAGCGATGCATGAAGTCTACAGCGACAACAACGGCCAAATCTCATTAATCATCAATTTAAATCCGGGAAGTTATGAGGTCAGGATAACTAATCCTGTTTCCGGTGAGGTCAAAACACACTCAATCAATGTCGTAAAGAGAATATCCCAAAACGGCGATTTGAAAATGTATTACGGTGCAGGCAAGCTCTATAAGGTTAGGGTTTGCGATGACAACGGAAATTTCATTGCCGGACTTAATGTCAAGTTTACCGTTGCCGGAAAAACATTTTACTCAAAAACCGATAAGAACGGTTTTGCATCCTTAAAGATTAATCTGAAACCCGGAACCTATAGGATTTATGCTGAATATAAAGGCTTCAAGGCATCAAATAAGATTGCAGTCAAAACAACATTAATCACTAAAAACATCAAGGTCAAAAAGGGAAAGACAATCAGATTTACTGCAAAACTTCTAAACAAGAACGGAAAAATCCTTAAAAATAAGAAAGTCACATTCAGGTTTAAAGGCAAAACTTATAAACTTAAAACTAATAAAAAAGGTATTGTTACTTTAAAGATTACCAAAAAATATAAGGCTGGAAAATATTCCATCCTCACTAGTTATGGCAAATTGAAAGTTAAAAACACTATTAGAATTAAAAAATAGGATTGGTCTTTATGCTTAAACGTAAATTGCTGATATTATCGGCAATGTTCCTAATTTTGCTGGTTGTTCCATCAGTATTTGCACAGGAAAATGCTACCGATAGTCTTGAATCCAGTGCGGATGCTCAAGCACTTTCCAGTGACTTTTACTTCGACAGCAATGCCACAAACGACCACGGCGAGGGAACTGTTGACGATCCTTACAGGGAGCTGCGTGATGGCAGAATCCTTGACAACTCAGTGATTCACCTTAAAAATGGGGAATATGAATTTTCACAGATTGACGCCCATACCAACGTTTCATTCATCGGTCAGGATGCATCAAAGACAATCGTCAGAGGCGATGGAGGAGCTTTAACTGTCAATTCTCCGCTTGTTTTGACAAACATTACCATTTGTAATCTGAACATATTTGTTCAGGGGGATTTCACCGCTTCAAATGTTATTTTTGCCAACACTTCATCAGTCAAGACAAGCAAATACGGAAACGGTTTGGGCGGGGCAATCTATTGCGCAAATGACAAAGCCAATGTCCATTTGACCAACTGCACATTCATCAATAACCGTGCCGGCTGTGGAGGAGCCATTTATTTTAACGGAGGAGTCCTGGAAATCACTGATTCCACATTCATCAACAACACTGCCATGAATTACGGCGGGGCAATTGCCTGTGAGTCCAAATATTCCAGGGATATAAGACTGACAGTCAAACGCTCCAAATTCATCAATGACAGATGCATCAAGGATGCCGGCGGTGCTGTTTATATCAAATCAGGAACATTTACAGGTGAGGATTTGGAAATCTCTTCATGCAATGCTACTTTTGGTGGGGCATTTGCTCTTTTAAAGTCATATGCCAATTTGAACAACATTAATGCCTTTGCCAATGTGGCCAAATATGACGGCGGCGTCATCTATCAGATTTACGGAAATCTGACATTAAACAATTCAATATTTTCCAATAACTATGCAAAAAACGGTGGGGGATTGTTTGTTGATGCGTCATATCTTCTTGATGCATGCAATAGTTTATTCATAAACAATTCGGCCGATTTGCTTGCAGGGGCATTCTATTCACTTTCAAACGATTATTCAGATTTCAACAATCTCACTTACATTAACAATACTGCCGGGGCATATGATGACCTTTTTAAACAGGACAACGAATCTTTAATATTCACCGGAGGCGACTACACATTATACAATCATGTGCATGATGAATCTCCGCTTCCAAGCTATTACAGCTCTGTTGATGAAGGATACGTCTCTCCTGTTAAAAATCAGCAGAATGCAGGCAACTGCTGGGCATTTGCCATATTGTCAACTCTTGAATCAGCAGTGTTGAAGGCATCAGGAAATCTTGATCTGTCAGAGGAAAACATGAAGAATCTGGCGGCCCTCTACTCCCATTATGGTTGGTCAATGGACACCAATGAGGGAGGATATGACGATATGGGATTCAGCTATCTGACAAGCTGGATTGGCCCTGCTCTTGAAAAAGATGACGGATATACAGATTTTGGAGTGCTTTCCCCTATTCTGGATGATATTCTTCATGTTCAAAACATTCTGTATTTAAAAAGGTCAAGCCATTCCGATTTGAATTCAGTCAAAAACGCCATCAGGGATTATGGTGGGGTATATGCTCCAATCTATATGGTTGCATATTATGATTATACTTCTAAGAAATACGTGCAGTGCTATACCGGAGACCATATCTGCGACCATGCGGTCGTGCTGGTCGGATGGGATGACAATTTCCAAATTTCAGGAGCTCCTGGAAGGGGTGCATGGATAGCGAAGAACAGCTGGGGCAGTGAATGGGGCGATAATGGTTACTTCTATGTTTCATATTTCGACAACACATGCCTCAAACCGGGCAATGAGGGCACTGCAATTGCATTCATGTTCAATGACACCATGAAATATGACAAGAACTACCAGTATGATATAGCCAAAACCGATTATTTCCTCAACACTACAAAGACCGTATGGTACAAGAACATTTTCAACGCAACAGACAATGAATATCTGGCGGCCGTTTCAACATACTTTGAAAAGAGCACCCGTTGGGAGCTCACAGTCAGCGTCAACGGCAATCTGAAATTGACAAGGTTGGGGGAGTCTCCTGCAGGTTACCGCACAATTGATTTGGGCCAGTTGCTGCCGGTCAGTGTCGGGGATGTTTTTGAGGTAATGTTTAAAATCACAGTTGAAGGGGATGCGGGTGTGCCGATTTCAGAAAAAATCAGCCTGAACAATCTCTTCTATCGTGAAAACATTTCATACATCAGCTATGACGGCAGGACATGGAGGGACCTCTTCAATATAACCTGGGATTATCCTGACCATACCTACGAGTCACAGGTGGCATGCATCAAGGCGTTTACAATTCTAAACCCTATAAATTCAACAATCTCACTGACATTTGAAGAGAGAACCTCAGACAGGATAACTATAGTTGCAAACATATTGAATCAGTGGGGATACCCTATTGATCATGGAAAGCTTGATTTTAAGGTGGATGATGAAACCTACACTCTCGACATAGTCAACGGAGTTGCCAAAAAGCAAATAGATCTTAAATCAGCAAATGTCACTGTTGAATTTGAAGATGTCGGCTACAGCCATTCCATGGCACATGCCGAACTGCATAATCCGCTCATCAACACTAGCATTGAGCTGAACGTTACAGGCGAGCACAATCCTGTTAATGTCACCGCAAAGGTTGTGGATGAATACGGAAATCCTGTAAAATATGGAAATGTCATCTTTGACATTGGAGGCGTGAAATATGATGTGGATGTAGTTAACGGTACTGCAAAGCTGGAAAATATTATGGTATCACCTTTGAAATGCACAATCCATGCTCAATATGACGATTTGTTCTTCTATAAGCCTTCCCATGCCGACATGCCTGTGGAGTTGTCATTGATTAAAACAAAAATATCACTTAACATAACAACCAATGGGGCCAATAATCCTGTAAATATGGTTGCATATGTCACAGATTTGAACGGCACTCCCGTTGAAAGTGGAAGGATTGCATTTTTCATCTCAGGTGAGCTTTTCGTTTTGGATTTCACTGATGGAAGAGCATATATCAACCATACCTTCAAACAGACTGGCAACAATACAATTTCCGTAACGTTTTATGACAATGGAATTTACAATTCATCCGTTTATGCAGAAAGGCTACTTGTTTCAAAACTTAAGGTTAACATGACTTTAGACATTGCCATCGATGAATGTGATGCTTATCTGTCCGTTGGAGTTAAGGACTCCTCCAGAGGTTTCACTGTCAATCTTAGAGTCAACGGTGAAGACCACTTCTATTCAACAACCGAATCATATGTGTTATGCGACCTCAAAGGCCTCAAAATGGGTGACTATGATTATGTCATTGAACTGATAAGCCCTATTTATGAGGCGGATGACCTGGCAGGTTCGTTCCACATCAATCATCAAAACACTCGGATTGACGCTTCGGATGCATCAATTTACTATAACGGCGCTTACTCTGTTGTATTGAAGGATGAAAATGGAAATGCCATTGCGTATAGGGATGTTTACTTAACGGTCAACGGTCAGACAATCAAAAAGAGAACTGATGGTCAGGGTGTTGCTGTTTTTAATGTTGCTGCTCCTGTCGGATCTAACCAGGCAAAAATCAGTTTCATCGGAGATGACGAGTACATAAAATCCTCAAAAACTATAAATATTGTTGTCAAATCTACAATTGAATTTGATTCATATACTTATGCACTTAATTCAAGGTATCTGGCCACCTTAAGGGATTCAAACGGCAACCTGTTGATAAACAAGCAGGTAAATATGCTTTTCAATGGGGTTTCTTATAGTTTAATCACTGACGGAAAAGGACAAATTTCTATAAACGTCAATCTGAATCCTGGAACATACTCTGTAAAAATAACAAATCCGGTTACCGGCGAGGTCAAAACCCAATCAATCAGTGTGGTCAAAAGAATAACACAAAACAAGGACTTGACAGCTTATTACGGAGCAGGCAAGTACTATAAGGTCAAGGTTGTGGACGATTACGGCAAGACAGTTAAGGGATTGAAGGTCACCTTCAAGATAAATGGCAAAAAGTACTATGCATACACCAATAAAAACGGTTATGCTTCCTTGAAAATCACCCAAAAGCCTGGTACCTACACTATAACTGCTGAATATAAGGGATATAAGGTATCAAACAAAATAAAGGTCAAATCCACAATAGTCACCAAAGACATTAAGGTCAAGAAATCAAAAGCCATCAAATTCAAGGCCAAGCTTCTCAATTCCAATGGAAAAATACTGAAAAATAAAAAAATCACTTTCAAATTCAAGGGAAAGACCTATAAGGTCAAAACAAACAAGAAAGGCATTGCGGTGTTGAAAATCACCAAAAAATACAAGAAGGGAAAATACACAATCACTTCAAAATACGGAAAATTGACAATAAAAAATAAGATAAGGATAGTGTAATCCTTATTTGTTCGCTTTAATCAGTTTACGTGCCGCTTTAATGTCGGTGTTGTAGATGTGTCCGGAAGTTGAGTGGTAGTGCACTCCTCCGAAGTTCAGCTTTTCACCTATTATTTCCTTGTTTACTTCCTCTTTCATCTTAAGGCCAAGATAGGCAATGAAAAACATGTTTGAGTAGAATGCTCCGAAAATGTCGTTGCTTCTGAATATGCAGTGGATTGTAAGCTCATTGTCACGGACAAGGCATTGCAGGAACTGAAGACATGGAATGTCCTCCTCTTCGGCATCCTCAATAGGGTTGATTGTAACTGCCACAGCACGGTTTGAACCTGTTGCAGTCAGGATTCTTTTTTTCATGCTTTCGAATTGGTCAACATCAAAATGAGCGAAGATACGATTTGGATATGTATATACAAACCCTTGAGTGTTGTTGATGATTGCAGGATCCTCTACAGATTGCACATAGTTGTATAATGCGTCGCTTTTGATTGGGCATCCTTCAATATCGAATTTGCCTGCCTTGATGTCTGCCAGCATCATGTCTGTGGTGTAGTTTTGATATTTTGCCCTGAACTTCAAATCCAGAGGGTCGTCAATTATATAGAAATTTCCCAAGCTTTCCAACAAGTGATGATTGGAATCCTTATATGTTTCCTTTCCGGTCTTTAGGATTTTATCGACAAAATCCAGGTAGCATTGATTAATTGTTAACATAATAAAACAGTCCTTTAAATTATATCATACTATGTTTTGCATGATATATATTTTTAATTAATCATGATTCTACATGAATATTCAGTTTCCCTTTTATGTTTGATGAATGTAAACTATTTTTTTTATTTATTGACTTGAGTATATTCAATTATTTTTTCATGTGCATTGATAATGTAAAGTTTATATAATGTGTTGTATAGATATAGTTAAGGCTATATTATGTCGTGATTATAGTTTACAAATTAAAAAAGGGAGGTGAAAACGAGTGAAAAAAGCGACGACTTTGATAATATTTTCCATGTTTTTTGTTTTGATGTCGATGGCAGCAGTTTGTGCCAATGAAAACGCTACTTTTGATGACGCATTAAAGGTTGACGATTCCATAAACGATACGGTTGCTGATGATTCTGAAATTGGAACCTTTAATGACCTGTCCGATTTGATTAATGGTAATGATGACGTTATTGAATTAAATAAGGACTATAAGTATTCTCCTACGGATACTGTTGCTAAGGATGGAATTGCTATTAACAAGCCTATAACTATTAATGGTAATGGCCGCACTATTGACGCTTCAAATTCTGTCAGAATATTTATCGTCAATTCATCCAACGTCATTTTGAACAACATCAATTTCATAAATGGAACTGCATCAGATGGTGGAGCAATCCGTGCCAATGAATTTGAAAATTTCACTGTAAACAAGTGTAGTTTCTCAAATAACCATGCCGATGAGTCCGGCGGAGCAATCATAAGCAATGCTGACAATACCAAAATCACTGACTGTAACTTTGACAACAATCAGGCGGGGATATACGGAGGTGCGGTAAACTTAAAAGAGTGTTATTATCCAACAGTTAAAGACACTACATTCACTTCAAATAAGGCATCAAATTCAGGTGGAGCAATATACTCCGACAGTGATTTTGATGTATATGAAAACGTTACCTTTGAAGATAATGAAGCTTACTATTTAGGTGGCGCTCTTGCATTGAATGGTGTTCATAATCCTAAAGTCAACGACTGTCACTTTGATTCCAATAGTGCAGATCACCTCGGTGGAGGAATCTATTCAAACTCCGAGGGATGTGGGATAAGCAATTCCACATTTGTCAACGGTTATGCCGCATCAGGTGCAGGGGTATATATGTGTTTCGACGAATTGAATCCGGACAGGGATTCTCATGAATATATCAGGGATTCAAAGTTCATTGCAAACAATGCCCTTTATGGAGGTGCCGGAGTCACTGCAACTTCCCATGCAAAAATCAGCAATTCTGAATTCAGGGACAATAGTGCCGGAAATTACGGTGGTGCAGTGGATTTGGACCATGCGAGTCTGATCAATTCCACACTTGAGAACAATAGGGCCATATATGGTGGAGCCACCTATATCCATGATTCAGATGTCATAAACTCAACATTCAGGGATAATTCAGCAGAAGTCGGAAATGCAATCTATATTCTGAATTCATCAAATCTCGAAAACAATGATGTGTCCGACGATGACATATTCTTATATGACGATGACTTCCCGGGCAAAGTGGTGGGAGATGTACATGATAGTGATGATTTAATGCAAACTGACAACGGATATTGGGCATACTGCTCAGAAAAATATGCCTTAACTCCATATTCCGGTGTCTATGACACTTCCATGGAGAAACTGAAAAATTCAATCAACCACAAGCCTATTAAAGATTATCTTAAAATCCTGATATATTATTATGTTGATGTTTTCGAGGATTTGGACAGGTATGACTTCGCCAAACATGTATGGGAATTCACTGACGGACAATATTGGAACTCAAATGATGCTGTTGTACGTGAAGTAATAAGATTATATGATTCCGGACTCAGAGTATCCACCGAAAACGGATGCAAAGTCCTGGCGAACGGTACCCTGATGTATTTCAATTTCTCATCAATGGTGACACCGTCAGGCGAGCAGAACCTGTTCCTGTTCAAGTTCTCACAGGAGAACGTCCTCAATGAAACCTTGACCAAGGAGGCATTGATAAACAAAACAGTTTATCTCGGAGACACAGTTGAATACAGGATTGTAATCAACAATAAAGGTGCATCCCCTGTTTATGGCAATTGGATTGAGGATAAGGATTATTCTGCAGGTTTAATATATAAAACCTGGAGGGCTGAAGTGGGAAACTGGACCTATAGCGAGGAAACCGGCCGCTGGACTTTGGACGTTTTGGAGCCGGGCAAGTCAGCGTCAATTATCCTGACATTCGGCGTGACCATGGAAGGCCTGCTTTACAATAACGCAACATCAGGTCTTGGTGTGGTAAATGTCAGTAAAAGCGGTGACGGTTTCAAGGCACATACCCGCAATCTGACAGTTGAAAAGAGAACAATAACTCCTCAAGTCAATCTAAGCGATTTGGCAATATTTGAAATCGTTGTCAGAAATACAGGTGATGTGGATTTGGATAACGTTTTCGTGTGTGAAAGCGAATATGGTTCAGGTCTTGTTTATCAGGACTTCACTTCCAGGGTCGGGACCTGGAAGCACAGTGTAAATGGTGACGGAAAGCATGTCTTCACATTGGATGGAGTGCTTGAGATGGATGAATCAGCAAGTTTCAGGGTAATGTTCAGGACGGTTAAAACCGGAAACTTTACAAACACTGTTACAGCTGGTTTCAACAATACCACTCTTTCAAATTCCACCAATAAAACAGAAGTTTTAGAGAAAAAAGATCAGAATACCTCTGAAAACCAAACTGACAATACAACTGATGATAAAATCAACAAGACAACTTCCGAAGGCAGCAAAACAGACAATACAAGCAACAGTTCTGAAAAAAAGGCCGCTGATGATAAGAAGAAGGTGGTTTTCAAATCAGGAACTGATGAAAAGGCCACAGGGAATCCATTGCTGATTCTGATTTTGGCTTTAATGTTTTTACCGTTAAGAAGATTTAAAAAATAAATCTTCCACTTTTTTTATTTTTTTTCTAATTTTCATGATGGTGGATAGTTTATTCACTATTTACATTTAAATTTGAATAATTTATATTATTTTTATTTTTTTTAATTATTATGTTAACTTAAACTTTATATATCATTTCCTATAAAAATATTAATGCTATATATTTTTGTCTTTAATATAGTTAAAAAATTAAAAGGGGGTGAAAAACAAGTGATTAAAAAGACGAAGCTATTGATAATTGCTTTATTGCTACTGTTCGTTTCGATTGGAGCGGTCTGCGCTCAGGAAAATGTTACTGCAGATGATATTGCCGGTACTGATAATGTCGATGATGCTGTTGATGTTGAAACTCCCAAGTTAGGCCAAGAACAGACAGGAGAGGTTTTATCTGATGATTCTGTTGGAAATTTCACTGAATTGTCAGGTTTAATTTCTCAAAGTACTAGTGGAAGCACTATTAACTTGACTAAGGATTATAAGCGCCTTCCAAATGAAGGCTATAGTTATGGAATTACTATTGGTAATCAATTAACCATCAATGGTAATGGCCATACTATTGATGCTTCTAATGGCGCAAGAATTTTTAGTGTTTATGGGTCTAATGTGGTCTTGAAGAATATTACTTTCACCAATGCCTATAACTCTAATTCATTAGGTACTGGAGCCGGAATTTTTGTATCTGAAGGTTCAGGAAACTTTAAGGTAATCAATTCAACATTCAAGAATCTGGTAGCATCTGGCGCTTCAGCGCTTGATATACGAGGTAGTAATTCTGAAGTATGGGATTGTAACTTCATTGATAATGTGGCATTTAAGCAGTATGCAGCAGCAATATTTTTATATGGATATAATGGAAAAATTATAAATACTACATTTACCCACAATGTTGCCCACACCACTTCAAATCAAATGTATAATGATGGTGGAGCGGTCTATATTTTTTGTAATTATGCCACAATCGATGGCTGTAATTTTACTGGCAATATCCAAAGTGAAAGCGGTGGAGGGGCCCTCTACTGTGGCGGAGGTTATGGTACCTTAAAAAACTGTAATTTCATCAACAATTCTGCAAACACTCACGGAGGAGCTGTCTCCATTTTAGGTCCAAGATGGACTCTTTTCAATAATTGTTTTGAAAATAACACTGCTTCCACTGCCGGAGGAGGATTGTATCACAATGCGCAAAGTGGAAAGTTATCCAACATGACATTCGTTAACAACTCCGCCCATATGGGTGGTGGAGCACATCTTTCCTATGATTATTATCGCGTAACTGACATGAATTATGCTTATACTACCTTATCTGATTCAAGATTCATTAATAATCATGCGATATATGGTGGAGGGGCACTCAACACAATTTCCCATGTCAATGTTGACAACTGTGAATTTATAGATAATTCAGCGAATAATTATGGTGGTGCATTAAGCATCGGGTTTTCCAACATAACAAATTCAAGATTTATAAATAATACAGCCCCATATGGCGGAGCGGTATTTTCATATGCATCAGGGGTGACAGATTCCAATTTCACTGACAATAATGCCAATTTCGGAAATTCCGTTTATGTTGTCACAAAATCATATCTGAATAATAATAGTGGTGATGACGACGCTTTCAGCAAACCAGCTATCGATGGTGGTCAAATTACAGGTTCACACGATGTTGAACATATGCTTGAAACGGAAGCGGGATATTATGGATTCTGTTCTGAATTATATAATTTCAATCCTTATACCGGGGTGTATGATGATACCATGGATTTCATAAAGAATTCCATCAACGGCGAGCCTGTCAAGGAGTATCTGAAAATTTTGATCTACAGATTCCTCGATAACTTTGAAGACTTGAAGCAGACAGGATTCCACAATTACGTTTGGGCATTCACTGACAGGGAATACTGGAATTCAGATGACCCTATAGTTCAAAGCGTAATTGAGCTTTATGATTCAGGATTCAGGGTTCCTAGCGCCAATGCCTGTAAGGTTCTTCCAAACGGAACATTGATGTACATCAACTATTCCTCAATGGTTACACCGTCTTCCCAGCAGAACCTGTTCCTTTTCAAGTTTGCATACGGTGAAGAGATCAATCAGGTTTTCACTAAGGATGCAATAATCAACAAAACCATTTACATTGGAGATACGGTTGACTACAGGCTTGTTATCAACAACAAGGGTAATCTTCCGGTATATGACAACTGGGTTGAGGACAAGGAACATTCCGACGGTCTGGTCTATCAGTCATGGAGGGCAGAAGTTGGAAATTGGACTTACAACGAGCAGCTGCATCGCTGGTATCTGGACGTTCTGGAACCTGGAAGGTCAGCGTCCATTATCCTGACATTCGGTGTGACCCTGGAAGGTTTGTTAATTAACAATGCAACCTCAGGTTTAGGGGATAAAAATGTCAACAACAGCGCTGCAGGTTTGAAAGCTGAAAATCCAAACATGACAGTTAAAAAGAAGACAATTACTCCTCAAGTCAATATTAGCGATTTGGCAATATTTGAAATTGTCGTCACCAACACCGGTGATGTCGATTTGAATAATGTTTTCGTTTGTGAAAGTGAGTTTGACTCCGAGCTTGTTTATGTGGACTTTACTTCAAAGGTGGGAACCTGGAGGCATAGCGTAAATAAGGAAGGTAAGCATGTGTTTACCTTGGCCGAGGTTCTTGAACTGGAAGACAGTGCAAGTTTCAGGGTAATTTTCAATACCACTAAAGCCGGAAACTTTTCAAATACAGTTACAGCCGGTTTCAACGACACAACTCTTTCAAATTCCACTAACACGACAGAGGTTATAGGAAATGACACTCCAGTGGTTCCTTCCAACGAAACTAATGGAACTAATGAAACCAAGGAAACGGTTGATATAACTCCTGTTGAACCAACAGACAAAGATACAGCTGATGGGGAGGTCGATGATGAAATCTCTGAAACTCCTCCTCCTGAGGATAGGCGAAAAGCTGTTTCAAAGCATCCGGTAGATGAAAAAGCTACGGGAAATCCTTTGTTGGCTTTGATGTTGGCTCTGATATTGATACCTATTAGAAGATTTAAAAAATAAATCTTCTACTTTTTTTATTTTTTGATATGGATGGACCCGTCCAGACTATTTGAATTTCAACCTTCTTTTAAAAATTCAACAGATTGGTGTTATTATTTTTATCAAAAATAAGCAACTATAGTTTTAATTGATTCTATTTTTAAGTATATTGCAGGTGATGGTAGTGGAATTTTTCATTCGATTTTTTTGATGAGTTTTGCCGGAACCCCTCCGACAACGGTTTTTGCCATGACGTCCCTGGTTACGACGGCACCTGCCGCAACGATTGCTCCCTCGCCTATTGTGACTCCCGGCAAAATTGTGGCATTGGAGCCTATCCATGCCTTGTCTTTGATATGCACTGGGCTTGGATGCAGTTCAGCTCTTTTTTCTATTTCAAAATCATGATTCAAAGTTAATAGGCAAACGTTATGTCCAATCAGAACGTCATCGCCGATAAATACTCCGCCCTGATCCTGCATTGTGCAGTTGGAGTTGATGAACACGTTTTCTCCGATATGTATGTTTTTTCCGCAGTCTGTATGGAATGGCGGAACGAGCCTCAATGTTTCATTAATGTCCTGTCCGGTCAGTTCGGCCATTATCTGTCTGATCTCGTCTTCGGTATGGTACTCGCAGTTCAGCTTCATCTTGATTCTTGTGGCTTCCAGGAGCAAATCATCACATAATTCCTGAGCCGGTGATGGGTAATGAACTGTTTTTCCACTGTTTACATGTTCCAAAAATTCTTCTAGATTCATATTTAATATTTTATATCAATTGATTAATAATCATTGCTATAATCATTATTTAAATCATGAACGGAGTTGTTTTAAGTCTCATTCCGATGGGATAAGAGAGAATCCATGATATCAAAATACACCATAACCTATTTAAACAATAAAAGTTAACTATTATTCATATTATGATTTTGCCGATGGCAATTTAAACTTCTATCAATTCAAGTGGGATACTATGTTAAATTTAAGGATAAATGCCAAAAATAATGTGTTTAACTGTTATAAGCTGTTTTTCAACGTTTCTTAATATGCTGCATTATTCATTTCAAACCAATTTAAAAATTGCCGTAATCTCGTTAAATTGAATATATCAATTTGAATATATTTGGAATAGATTGGGAAGACTTTTTGAAAAAAATTATTTATATTTAGCTTGTAAATATAGTTTAATATAAATTTAAAGGTTTTTTCTATGGATTTGAAATTTAATGATGAAGGCTGTTTGCCTCAGAGGATATATGAATTAACATTGGATGAGGTTGAAAATGGATTTGTTCAGGAAAACTCTCAACGACGCCAGGAAATATTTGAACATTATAAAATTCATCTGAAAGATATTGAAGAAACAGGTTGCTGTTTAAATCATTGGATTGATGGAAGTTTCGTTACTTTAAAGGAAAATCCTGGTGATATTGATACATTAACGGAGTTTGATGGTGTGAAGGTTGCTAAATTGGGAATACATGATAAAATTGAGGACATAATGTATAATGCTCCTTTAAGAACAAATGGGTGCTGTCATTCATTTTTTGTTTACAAGGTTCCCGAATCATTTGGAAATGATTATGAACACTATATTAATTCAAAATTTAAATATTTGTATTTGTTATTTCCAAAAATTAGGGGTTCTGATAATCTTAAAGGTTTTATTAAATTAAAAAGGTGAATTAAAATGATTTTTAATACTCTTGAAGAGTATGATAATGAATTATGTGAAATCAAATATCGTTTAGAAGATATGGAAAATCGTATGAAAAAATATCCTGAAAGAATATGGATTAAAGGAAATCACGATTCATTGCAAAATATCTGTGACATTATCCTAAAAGATCGTGAAGATTATGTTAAAATGCTTGGGGAAAATACAAAGGTTCATTTCAATAATGAGGCGAAACATGATTTTTCCCTTCAGTCAATGTCTGAGATATTTGGCGGAGTCAATGATTTGACTTTTTCTCTTGCGGACATATTGAAAAGTGCAAAAGACTTGAAATCAGATCATATCCCTTCAGTCAGGAAGGTTTCAAGCGGTTCCCTTCATCTGACATTTTCCATGGGGGATGAAAAGACCGACTTGAGGGAAGTTCAATTGAACCATGACATATTCAACACGTTATTTGACGTTTTTGAATGTGGTGAGGATGACATTCCAAAATTAAATGACAGGTTGGGAGGCAAGTTCATATCCAGCTATCAGAACTTCCTTAATATTCTAATTAAGCATAAGCTGGACATCACTTTGGAAAATTCAGCGAGAAATGTGACACTCACTCATGAGGATGCCCTAAGGGTATATAACATATTGTCACGCTAAAAAAGTGCGGGTAAAATGTCAGCTGGTATATCTTACCATCAGACTGAATAGCTCCTTTGCCCTGTCGGTGGAATTGACTGCGGTTATGTTTTTGGGTATTTCATATACGAATGTCGGATAGCCTGCCTTTGCAATCGGGCATGATACAAGCTGTGATGAAGTTGAATTGTACGCCTCATTGTCTGTTGTAGGATAGTTTTCAAAATCGCTTGTTGCATAAATCTTTCTGGCTATTTCCACTGATGCATCATCCATTTCGGGAGTTGCCAGATAGAATCCTTCATCATCACCCTTGTCTTTTGAATGACTGATTATTATACAATTCGCACCGGATTTTGTAACATCAGGATTTACATAGTCATGAACGAGCTTCTCTCCGTTTGCCCTTCCCTTGTCATAGTTTTTTGCGTCTTTTGTCACGTTTACCTGGTAGTGTATGACGTTGACTTCGGAATGCCCGTTTGCATATTCCTTGGCCGCCTGAATTTCAGGACCTATTGAAGCATTTTCCCGTGGATGCATTCCTGTAATCAGTGCAATTGTATCTTCTGATGTCTCGCATCCGTAAATAATTCTTTCAACACTCCCCAAATCGTTTTTTGCAAGTACCTTATAGGATACATGCTTGTCCTGATAGTTTTCAAGGGCCATAGCGGCTCCAAGGGCAATCAGGATTACAAAAATGAGAAGCACTTTTGTTCTTCTTTTCAAAGTTTCACCTTAATTTAATTTTTCGTTTATTCAATTTATAATTTTTTGGTGAAGTTCAAAATAAAAAAGAATAAGGCCGGATTGCTCCAACCCTATCCGCCAATTTTAGTTGTCTCATAACTAATATGTTTCTCATAATTCATTGTAAAGAACGGGGAAAATTCTTTACGTTATACTGTTAGTTTTCAAAATATATATTGTTTTCCTTTGTTTTGAGGTCAATTCAATTGTTTTAAAGCAATTTTACATAATCAGACTTGTTGAATTTAAATATCATGCTTTTTTCGCTCCAATTTCACAAGGCAAATGCAATCATCCGGCCCCAAAAATCCGATGAATTTTTTTGAATGAACGGCTACTTTTTTTGATTTAACTTCCCTAAAATTAAATAAACTTTCATTTTTAGGATACTTTTAAATATATTATAAAATATAATTATTAATACTTAAATCTTTTAAGTGACAATTCAAAAATGAGTGAAAAATATGACAAACGAAAACTTTGCAAAAAAGATAAAGGACATTAGAGAAAGACAGGACATGTCAATTGAAGAACTTTCCGAGAGAAGCGGAGTAAAGCTTGAAGTTTTAGAGGCTATGGAAGCCGGGGAAGTAATTCCGTCCCTCACCCCACTGACC
This sequence comes from uncultured Methanobrevibacter sp., assembly GCA_900320515.1. GTDB lineage: Archaea > Methanobacteriota > Methanobacteria > Methanobacteriales > Methanobacteriaceae > Methanocatella. The sequence continues at coordinate 49,103 of ONSJ01000006.1, forward strand.
AAAATGGCAAGGGCATTAGGCGTAAGGCTCGGAACATTTCTCGACGACACTCCTGAACTGGGACCTGTAGTCACAAGAGGCGGCGTAACCGAAAACTCACTTTATTTCTCAGGAAGGGAAGACGTTACCAATGCAACCAACCTTGAGTTCCACTCCCTGGGTGCAGGAAAGATTGACAGGAACATAGATCCGTTTTTAATCGACATAGAATTTGAGGAAGGCGAAAAGGAACTTTCATCCCACGAAGGGGAAGAGTTCATATATGTTCTTGAAGGCGAAATCGAAGTGATTTATGGAAAGGACACATTCACCATCGGAGAGGGTGACACAATATTTTATGACTCAGTGGTGCCTCACCACCTCCACGCAAGCGGAAATGACAAGGCAAAGATACTTGCCGTGCTGTACACTCCATACTAATATGATTGAGGCTTGATAATATGTTTGAAATATCACAAATGACAAAGGACAATGCTGTAATTAAATTTTTCACTCGTGATTTGGGATTGTTGCGTTTGCAAAACTATTATTTGAGCCAAAATTTGTTGAATTAAAAAATTAAGGAGTTTATTATTATGAGTGAATTATTTACAGAACTTCCATTAGGAAAGTTTTTCGAATCAATGGTTGAAAAACAGCCTGACCATGAATTTATCGTTTATCCGGACAGAAACTTAAGATTTACATACAAGGAATTTGATGAAAGAATTGATAACCTGGCTAAAGGAATGCTGGCAATCGGAATTGAAAAGGGTGACCATGTCGGTATTTGGGCAAAGAATGTTCCAGAATGGCTGACATATATGTTTGCAACCGCAAAAATCGGTGCGACAATAGTGACAGTCAACACTGCATACCAGTCCCATGAGCTTGAATATGTGCTTAAGCAATCAGACATGAAGGCATTGGCAATGACTGACGGGTTCAGGGACACCAGCTATTTTGACATCATAAATGAGCTTGTTCCCGAACTTAAAAGCTGTGCAAGGGGCCATCTTGTTGCCGAAAGATTCCCTCGCTTAAAGTTCATTTTCCATGTCGGCCAGGAAAAGCATCGGGGAATGTACAATACCAATGAACTTATTCTCCTTGGTATGAACTACGACGATGAGGAATATCAGAGAATCAAGGATTCAGTTACACAGCATGATGTAATCAACATGCAGTACACATCAGGAACCGAAGGTTTTCCAAAAGGAGTAATGCTCACAAGCCGCAACATCGTAAACGACGGATACTACATTGGGGAAAACATGAACTACACCGCCAAGGACAGGCTGCTCCTGCAGGTGCCGCTGTTCCACTGTTTCGGTACAGTTTTAGGTGTAATGGCAGTTATCACCCACGGTTCAACCATGGTTGTTCTTGAGGAATATGACCCATTGCTTGCGATATCCTCAATTCAGAAGGAGAAATGTACCTCAATCTACGGTGTTCCTACAATGTTTATCGGAATGATGAACCATCCTATGTTTGAAATGTTTGACATGAGCTCTCTTAGAACCGGTATCATGGCAGGGTCAACTTGTCCTGTTGAAACCATGAAGGATGCAATCGAAAAGATGAACATGAAGGAGATTACAAGCGTATACGGCCTTACTGAAGCCGCACCGGGTTTCACACAGACCAACGCTGCCGATTCATTCGAGAAGAAAATCAACACCGTTGGCCGCAAGTTCCCTAATATTGAGGTCAAAATCGTTGATCCCGAAACCGGTGAGGAACTGGGTCCGGGAGAAACCGGTGAGATAATGTGCAGGGGATTCAACGTCATGAAGGGATACTACAACATGCCTGAAAAGACCGCAGAGACAATCGAGCCTGACGGATGGCTTCACTCAGGAGACCTTGCAACAGTCGATGAGGACGGATACTACTCCATTGTGGGCCGTATCAAGGACATGATTATCCGTGGTGGAGAAAACATTTATCCGCGTGAAATTGAGGAATTCCTCTTCACCCATGAATGCGTACAGGACGTGCAGGTTGCAGGAATCCCTGATGAAAAGTACGGTGAAATCGTAGGCGCATTCATCATCAAGGAAGATGGGTTTGACGATGTCACCGAAGCCGATATCCGTGACTTCTGCATAGGTTCCATTGCAAGATACAAAGTGCCTAAATACGTGTTCTTCGTGGATGAGTTCCCGCTCACTACAAGCGGAAAAATCCAGAAGTACAAGCTGGGCGATCTGGGCCTTAAGCTATTGGACGAACGCCGTGAAAGGGGAGAATTATAGTTCTCCTAAACCATTTTTTTTTACCTTGTCATATCAATATTGTTCCGATTTCATCAAAAAAACGAAACCTTTATATATGATATGATACATAAATGTTACTGCACTACAAATTATAGAAATAATTTAACCACATCATTAAAATTGAATTTGAATCCGGACTCTGTACGAACTCTTTAACATTGGAGCTGATAAAAATGACACCACAGGTAAAATCAACTACTGCATGGAGCGTAGTATTCTTTTAGACCATACGGTTGCTTAATCTAAGATATTTCAACCCCCGATTAGGCAACATCTTGAATTGATTTGCATTTCCCAGACTATCTTATCGACTATTTACACCGCTGGATATTCTCGATTTGTAACCTATACAGACCATCCGGTCCTTAAAATTTAAACTATCATCATTTAGAGGAAATAAAATGGAAATAAAGAGAAATATTAATTTGAACATTAAAAAGACTGTCGAAAACTCCGTATGCGGAAATGAAGAGTTTCATTTCTATGTGGATGAACTAACATCCAATAATTACATGCCGACTTATGCGGGCATGGCCGATGAAAAATACGCATTTGATGAAATGGGCGATGAATTCTTTGAATTTTTAGCTCAAAAAGCCGATGGGGACGGAATCTACATCCGCCTTGTATATGCAACTGCCAGTGAAATGGATGGCGAAGCTGTATTCCAGCTGGAATATGGTGAGGCCAAAGAGGAATACAGGACTGAAGACATTGATGATGTCCTGGTGTTTGAATTTGCAGACTATGGAATCAAAGTGAAGGGAAACGAGGTGACCTTTGGCGCAACAATAGAAGGAGGTTGCGGACATACTCCCTACTTTGCCGAATTCGGATCAAAGAAAGCCAGTGAAGATTTTATTTCACTTGAAAATCCTTTGAACAGAAGGATAATATCGATTATGGAGGGGATGATATATGATTAACAGTTTCATATCAGTTTTACAGCTGGTCCTGATATTGATTTTGGCCTGTGTGCTGCTGTACATATTGCTGATTAAGGGGGACAACAACAGAAGCTCCTATTTCATGTTTATAATAGATTTGTGCATGTTGTGGATGGTATTGATTTAAAGAGGTTCTATGCTGATTGATTGGGTTAGATATTCACAAGAGGTCGTTGAATTTTTAAATGTTGAAACGCTGAAGAAGATTGACTATGGAATTTTGGACTTATCCAAAATCAGGAATCATGAGCTCAGGGAAGTTCTTGTCTTCCTTGAAGAGCTTTTAACCATGGAGCTGAAGGTAAATTACCTGGAAAATGACACCGGGCTTTTCAGGGTCCATGTTGTTGGGGGCAAATGTTATTATAAGGAATTCGGATATGTGATTGAAGCTGATTCCGTATGCGAGCTGAAGGAATTGGTTTTGGCAGAAGACAGAATATGGTATGTGTTTGATGAGATTATGGCCTGTAATTATTTGGGGAGCGCTTCTCCTTGAATAATTAACATTTTTCAATGGACAAGGATGTTGAAAATTAAAGATATGGGGGTTAAATATGAAAACATGTCCTAACTGCTCCAAAGGATTAAACGGGAGCTTTAAATACTGCAACGGATGCGGTTCTAATTTGGAAAGTGGAGTTATCGGAGACTTCAAAACAGATTATCTGAATGTATTTAAAATCAATGATGAATTTGTCTACCTTTTCTCAGTGAAAGGAAGGCAGATCGTACTGAAGGCAAATTCAATCGATGATTTAAGGGAATTTGTCAAAATCAAGAGGTTCCCATGGAGGGAGCCGGAAAGAAACCTGTTGGAACATGAGGTGTCACTGACAAAACCGGCAAATGATGATTATGGGATTATAGGCGTCACAACGCTTGAGAGAAATCCCGAATATTCAAATCTTGATAAGCTATTCAAGTAATCACGCTGACTGCTGTTTAAGTGGGTTTTTATTTGTTCATATCATTTCACCTTTTAAATTCACTCCTTAAATTGCTTTTCCCACTTAAACAGTACAAAATTATTTAACTAATTTTAAACAAAAATTATGAACAGTTATGATAAATGAGGTTATGATAAACAGACTGGATGAACTTATTGGAGACTATAACACTCCTTTTTTCAATTACCTGCTTTACTCTTATGACTTGAGCCTGAATGAATGTGAAAGCATAATCGATGAGCTGAAGGAGGACATCAGCTCAAGCAAGGTCGTCTCTGACAATATGGTGTCCACTCTGGATGCATATTTCAAGTCAAAAGTCGCAGATTTGGAAAAGCAGGAAAAGCTTAAATACCTGGATGGCCTCATTAGCGAAGATAATGGCTTTTACATTAAATACCTTAAAAAATATGACCTGCCTGCCGATGACATTTCCCTGATTCGAGAAAGGGTCGAGTCCAAAATCATCGCCGACAACATAACAGACTTTGAAATCAAGAGATACCTTGAGTACTACTTTTCAAATTCCCTAAAGCAGATTTCCTACATAAACGATCTGAACGGCATTGTCGGAAACAATTACGATACCCTTCTGATTCAAAACCAGAAGAAGACCTATCCGATTTTAAGGGACAAAGACATTGTAGATATCGTCTTTGCCATTCATGGTGAAATCATAGAAGCCAGGGAATTTAAAAACGGCATCAAGAATGAATTCAAAAGGCAGTGCATGATTAGAAGTGAGGACAAAAAGGCGAAATGCAGAAAAAACCTCAACAGGTTTGTTGTTGACAGTGGAGACTCCTTTTCAAAGCTGGTGGAATTCAAGGGCCTTGAAAAAAGGGACGGTGAGATAATAGTTTCGCAAATAATGGATGACATCTCAAAAGGTCTCGTTCAGCCCGAAATGATTGACGGTGTTTTCATAACCAGACGTTTCAACGATTACAATGAGAGACAGTAGCGTTTTTACTTTCCTGAAAAGTAAGTATGAAAATTTATATGACCTGTGCACGGTCATGGAAAAACTGATTGTTCTTGAAAGATACGGCCTAGCCATGGCTGTAGCCAAGATAATCCTTGATCTGTTCTGCCGCCAGACAAAAAGGGAGCTTGTCTTCACGATTGATGTTTTCAATGACGATTCACTGTCACTGAGTCGAAACGATTTGGAAAGCGTCCACAAAATACTTTTTGATTATATCTATAGGGACTATTTTGTCGGCCTTGATGAGTTTTTAAGGGTCGACTATGAATTCGATTTCACGTATTTGGGCAGCAATCCAAGAATAACCAATGATGACGTTTACCTTATAGTCGACAATCTTGAGGTTGACTCTGTAGCTCCGGCCCTGGTGGGTCTTGAGGGTGATGATTTGATATCCATTGAGGATCTGGACGCAGAGGATAAGAAGAGGACATTGGATATGGTTGAGGAAAATCTCAATCGGTTCATAAGGACTCATATCCTGACACTTGATTTGTTTGACAGCGAGGGAAATCCAATTTCACGGCCGCTCAACTTCGAAGCTGTCAGAAAGGCCGACAGGTGTGCCGTTCGAGAGATTCCCCCTGATGTCGAGCTTGATGAATTTCAAAGGGATGCAGTGGAATATATTGGAAAGCCCCTGGTGATCAATGCGGGACCGGGTGCCGGAAAAACACGGGTGATCATTGAAAGGGTGCTTTATCTGATTGAAAACGGAGCAGAACCCGAATCCATACTTGTTATCACATTCACCAACAAGGCCGCCGATGAGCTGAGGGAGCGATTCAAAAAGGACACCAAGCTGGAGCTCAACGTCATAAACCAGATGAGGATAAGCACAATCCACAGCTTCTGCAGGTCAATCCTATCGGATTTCTGTGACATTCCATATAACCTGCTTAAGAGGGAATCCGAAAGGAACCTCTTTTTCAACAAGCACAGAGGGGACCTGGGCTTTACGGGTCCCGCATTTCTTCGAAACTACGAATCCGGACAGGTCCTAAAAAAGTATGAGGAATATGCATTGTTTGAGGTTGACTCAAAGGCGCTTATAGAATATATCGAATCTAAGTACCGGCCAAGCGAGGAATACCTTGAATACATTGACGGGTATTACCAAACACACTCTCACAACCAGTATCCGACAAAAAAGGAAATCAAGGCAAGGCACTTTTCATGCGATGTCTACAAGGCACGTTACCTGCAGATTGCCAAATCATACAGGGACTGGATTGAGCTTATGGAGGCGGAGCACGTCTGCGACCAGAATTATCTTCTCATCAAGGCACTGGAGATACTTTCAGATAAGGACAACCTGAAGCAGGTCCAGTACCGCAATGTCCTGATTGACGAGTTTCAGGACACCGACGCCATTCAGATGCAGATATTCGAACACTTAAGAAGCATTTCAGACACCTTCACAGTTGTCGGCGATGCGGACCAGAGCATATACTCCTTCAGGGCGGCAAATCCGAAATTCTTCAACGACTATGCGAAAAGCGATGAGTTTGAAAACAGGATTCTTGTAAACAATTACCGCTCGACTTCAGACATAGTCGAGTTCAATGAAAGGTTCATAAGCCCGAAGCGTTCAAATCCCAAGGATTTAAAGGCGGTCAACGAATCCAAGATGCCGGTCTACATGCTTGAAAACAGGAAGGATGATGAATACCGGGGAATTGCATATATTGTCAAGAACCTGAAAAGCTCCGGAAAGATCGCCAAATACAGTGATGTCTGCATTCTCTTCAGAAGCCACAAGGACAAAAAGGACATCCTCGAGGAATTCGAAAAGGAAAACATCCCATATTACCTTAAGGGAATTGACGATCTGATTTATCAGGATGAGGTGAAGGCTGTGCTTGCCCTTCTTTGGTATATGCTCCCATTTGACCCGACACGCATTGCATATTACGGGGATGGGGGCCAGTGGATAAACCTCTCGTCATTCACTGATATCTACTATGAATCCTCAAAGGTCTTCAGGCTTTCAGCCAAAACCCAGGACATCCTCAACGACATCGAACGCAGGTTCCATGCAAATGTCGTAAGCGTCAAAAGCAGTTTCAAGCCCCTTGATTCCTCCTCAAGGTCATCATCGATAATGGACGTGGTCAGGGACTTTGCAGACGATACCTTGGAGGAGATATTCAGCAGGGTCGGTCCGGTCGATTTGAGCACGTTTTCACGAAGCGAGCTTGCAGGAATCGGAATAACCGACGAGCATGACCTTGACTTCTTTTCGGATTTAAATGAGCTTAAATCATCCCTTGGCGAGGTGAGAATGTCCTGCCTTGAAGTGTTTTATGAGCTTATAAGGATAACAGGCTTTGCAGATGAGCTTTTCTCAAGAAGCGACTTTGAAGCCAAGAAGGCGGCCCTCAACCTTGCGTTGATATCCGAAATAATCTCGGATTATGAAAACATCATGGGAAAATACGACCTTATCGGACTTTTCAATTATCTCTACCGTTCGCTCAAGTACTACTCATGTCCGATCAATGAGGAGGAGGACAACTCCCAGAAGGTCCATATCATGACTGTCCACAAGGCAAAGGGCCTTGAATATCCCGTGGTGATAACCGCTTCAATCAAGGACAGAAGCTTTCCTCTTACATTTTCCCCTCAGAGGAAGAATCATGTATTCAACAACTATCCTGTCTATCCGACCCCAAACAGGTTTTTGAAATACAAGATATCCGAAAAGCTGGAGCCCTTCGAGTTCGACCGTGAGGAGGAGAGGGTGGTTTATGTTGCAAACACCCGTGCAGAGGAGCTTTTGATACTTTCGACAGTGCTTCCAAGGACAGGTAGCAGAACCCCTCAGGTGCTCAGGGACTATGAAGATGAGCTGGTCAAAATCGAGCCTTCCGATGTATTTGACATGAAAAAAGTCACATCCCACATGGTCAGGGACACCAATCTCTTCAACCAGATCGATTTTGAAAACATCCTGGAGGATTACCTGTTCTGCCCGCTGAGGTACAACCTCGAAAGCAACCTCAAGTTCAAGAATCCCAAAAACATCGACAAGTTCATCGACTCAAAGCTCAGGATAATCGTCAACCGGCTGCACAATGAGAATTTCATGACAGAATGGGACAGAAACGCCATTGAAAACCTCGTATCTGAGGTCATCAAATCATACTCATTCGCCTCCGGTGAAAAGAACTTAAAAAAGCTCTTCAATCACTTTGCAGACTACTGGCAGGACTACGGCAGGAACTTTGACGTCATAAGGACATCCCATCCTGTAAGCCTTGAGGTGGGAGGATATGACATAAACGGCGTCATAGACCTGATGGTGAGTGACGGTGACGGCGTGAGCCTGGTTCACTTTATCCGCACACGTGACGAGATGAAGAACTACCATTCATTTTACATGGAGCTTCTGGGCTATTATGCGCTGGCGCTTAAGGAAAGGGAAGACGTTGACGTTGAAAACCTGATGCTTTATGTTCTCGATGAGGGAAAGCTCTATGAAAGGGAATTTGTCAAAAGCGAATTCATTTTGGAGTATCTGGCAAGTGTCGTCGACAACATATCCGAGGATAACTACTCCAGGCATTACGTAAGCTGCGGGGAGTGTGAGTTCAACGGTCTCCTGTGCCAGAACAGTAATCTATTTAACTGACTGTTTTTAAACTATATCTTATGAGCTGCAATATTCCCAGTGAACTTGACTGTGAGACTTCAGGCAACCTTATAAGGATTTTCATTGATGGACTGTCCACAAATTGGATTGGCCGTGACGATTCGTTTTTTGAAAGAATAGATGAGGATAATCTCAATCATGAACTGCGCATCAAGCACCTTAAAAAGGAAATTCAAATCAAAAACACTCTGGATAATGGAATTTCCCTTTTCAAGTCACAAAAATATGCAAAGGCCATTGAAAAGCTTGATGAAGTGCTTTTTTATGACCCAGAATACGGTGAGGCATTGCTTTTCAAGTCATATTGTCTGTGTTGCCAGGGCCATTACGTCAAGGCATTGAGGCATTACAAAAGAGCGGTCAGGGCCTGCGAATCCCTTAAGGACATCGAATACCACAAGGCCCTTTTGGCAAAGGCAAATGATGAAAGATCCAACTTTCCCAAACTCAAACAGAACATCTATGCAGGCGATGAGCATTTTGCAAGGGGCGAGTATCAAATGGCCATTGAAAGCTACAGCAGGGCCCTTCAGGATTCCTCCAGATTCAAGCAGAAGATATTGTCAAAGCTTCTAAACAAGAAGGCAACCGCCTATCTGAAATTGGATGATTTCACCGAAGCTCTTGAATGCTTTAAAGAGTCTCTTGATGTTGAAATGAGCGATTACGCAATCTTCGGCAGGGGAATTTGCGAATACGAATTGGATTTGGATATTGACTCTGGGTTTCGAGGTTTTCTGGAGATTTCAAAGCGCCAGATGCTGAAGCAGGCTTCGGTTTTAAAGGAGCTTGGATATCATGAGGATTCTATGAGAATCCTGAAGTTTCTACGTGAAAATCATTTCAAAAATGATGAGGTCTACAAAAAGATGGCGATGCTTATGGATTAGCCTTTCCTGTTATACTATTTTTTCACTGCATTTCAAGAATATTAAATATACGTTTCATTATTTTAGTAAAAAATCTATTGTATACACTTTTAATTAAGTCTTCCTTTAATTATTTTGGATGTTTAATCGGGTCGTCATCAGCATGGATTTCAGCAGATATTTCGAATGTGCCGTCACCGGATCTGATTTCCATACATTCAATGTTTTCCTCAAGGCCTTCAAATTTGGCCATGAATTCTATTAAATCCTCTTTTTTGATGGAATATGAATATTTCCTAATTTCAGGACTTTCATCCTCTTCTGTTTCTTCCTCTTTGAGGTGCTGTGAGAGAAAACTGCTGCATGTGAAAATGTCTGTGAGATAATATTTGTCAGAAATCTGATTTTTTTCTATCAGTTCGCATTCCATCAGTGATTCTATTGCCTCTTTCGGGTTATCGAAATGATTATAGAGTTCTTCAGGGCTGAATTCACATCCAAAACCAAAAATGTCAATTATTTCATTCAATGTTTTTGCAGTATCATTCATACTTGAATATAGGATTTTTTTGTTTAAAAACATTGGCAATACTGTGCTTGAATACAACAAATTTAAATAGGATTAAAATATATTATTTAAATGAGGAAACATATCTCATGTTTTCTTTTAAAAAACACAATATATGTTATCAGTATTAAACGGATTATTGCCTGGTTTTACATGATGGCTGGGCAATATTAATACTGTTTTTGGATTCTTTTTTTATATTAAGGCGATATTGATGGATGATGAAACATTGAAGATATTTGCTTACGTTAATATTTCCTCGTATAGGGTCAGAAGCGTAAAGGCACTGAAAGGTGAGGTCAAAACTCCAACGGATATTGCAAGGGATGCAGACATCAAGCTTAATCATATCTCCAAGGTTCTCAGTCAGCTCAAGGACTGCGGCGTTGCGGTCTGTCTGAATGAGGAGGCATACCGTGGAAGAAAGTACAAGCTGACCGGCGTTGGAGAGGAAATCGCAGATCATCTTGACAATTTGGGGGATTGAAATGAAATTTTCAGGATTCATGAACGTGTATCTTTTGGATGACATGAGCTGGGAGTACCAGTTCGCCGACAGGTCACTTAAGGCTGGGACACTTGAGGAATTGGAGCTTCTGGTAAATCTGTACGGATTGAAATGGAATATTCTCGATGAGAATCTGGCAAAAGAATCCCTAGAAATCGACAGGAATAATCACAGCGGATTTTTAAATGTCTATTTCAAAGATGATGCATGGTATTACAGGGGTTCGGATTTAAAGGCAACCAGCCTTCAGGTATTGAAGAAGAGGGTTCTGGCCAGGGGTTTGGAATGGAAGGAAACCGATAGGGATCTTGCATATAAGACATGGAAACTGGACTTGAGACGCTTTGAAAAGTAATTCTTCTTTTTATATTTCATTATTTTTCAGTTTTGAGATGCAGTTTACTTGATTTTAATTTTAAATGCTAAATTTTTTAGATTTTACGATAACAGGTAAAAAGTTGTCCGAGTTCGTAAAATTGCTCCCGATTAAAACTTGATATTTTATATACTAGGAGGACCAAGTAATATACATTGATTAGGTCAAGTAATGATGGCTGATTTCTATTTGAAATGTTATTGATTATTTGATTTAACACCATTAATCGAGGTAAAAAAATGATTTCACAAGAAAAAAATGAAACTGTCTCCAATATTTTGAGTGATGCGGCTCAAAAGTCGTATGAGAAGATTAAAGCATTGATATTAAGAATATTCACATTGCTTAAAAGACAAAAAAATCAAAAAAATCTTAAGGAAGAGTTCTATGATTCCTATATAGATTTTGCAAGGAAATTAAAGTCGGAAGGTTATGATAACGAATGCTACAATTATATGGCGATTTGTGAAATGTATTATCATTTGATTGATAGGCCTGAGGAATTAATTTCGCATGAAAAATTCTTCAATGATTTGTTCAATGCTTTTGATGGTCTGTTATCATCTACAATTAGCAAATCTGTTGATTATGATGAAAAATATGATGAATTCTTGTTGTATACTACAAAAATGCAGGAGTATTACTATAAGAATTTAGCAGTTCCTAGCAGGTCTTATGATGAGGAGTGTTGTAATAAAATTATTTGCGGGTTATCCGGTGATTTTTGATGAAAAATGTTTTCTTAGACACTAATGTTCTTATCGCAATAATATTTTTAATTAATTCTCATTATCTAAAAGCAAAAGAAATATTTGAGTTATATCAGAATTATTACTGGTCAAATGGGGTTGTTAGAGAATTAAATCACCGATTTGGAGAAAAACAGATTAATCTAACTAAATTCTATATGGATTTAAAATTGTTTTTGGAAAATCCGGAAAAGGATTTGTATTCAAATAGAGATTTGTTAAATTTTGTAAAGAATCATTATTCAGAAAAATTGTTTGAAGACGCTAAAAATTCAGTTGAACCGTTTTGGAATAATTATATCGGTGTGGAATCAATGGTTCCGTTTTTTAATATTAAAACATCAATTGATTTTTGTTTAAATGATTTGAGAATTACCTGCGTAGGAAATAAGCAAAAATTAGAAAATAAATTGGTATTGGCACCTCAAAGAAATAATGATTATTCTCAGATTGATGCCATGCTTGAATCTTTAGGCGTTCATGAGGAGGACAGAAAAATCATATTGGACGGCCATGATTTTGCCTGTTTTTCCACACAGCCTGTTGATTTTGTAACATTCGATGACGATTGCTTCAATGGGGCAAAAAATATTGATTTGCTGTGCTTCAATTCAGTCAAGGGAAAATATGATTTCAGGGCATCATGATTCTATTTTTTCATTTGCCAACCAGTTATATACAATACGGAACATAATATCAATTAAGGTGATTAGATGAAGAGAAGTAAATTAATTTTTGCAGGTTTGATTCTCATTGTTTCAATCCTGTCTGTCGGAATGGTGATGGGAGTCTCCGATTCAAACAAGACAGACACAAAACTAAAGATAAAGGTCAAATCCCCTGTTCATGAAGGGGATAAGGTCAAAATAACATTGACTGATCTCAACAACACTACTATTGCAAACAAAACAATTAAGATAACCTTAAAGGATGAGGATAACGAAAAATACACCTATTCCATTGTCACTAACAAGAAGGGCGTTGCAAAGCTGGAGCTCGACAGGGGTGCAGGCGAATATAAAATCAAATGCAAGTTCAAGGGTGACGATAGTTATAATCCCTGCAACAAAACCAAAAAGATAACCATTGAGGCAGAGGAATCCGACTATGATGAGGGTGCATTCTACAGCGAACAGGCCGGCAGGACAATATACTACGGAGAGATTCAGGAAGGCCCTGACGGCAACTGGTATCAGCATGTCGGTGATAACGAATGGGTCCGCGTATGATATCTTCCTTTTCAATCAAAAGGTTCTGATTTGAAAATTAAACATTTAAATTGTTGATATTACGGTAACGGCACTGTACTCGCTGCCATATTGTCTGAGTCATGAGCCCTGCCGTCCTTTTTAATTTCTATTTTTACTTGCATGTGTCTGATTTGAATTTATACACAATGTAATAACAAAAACTTTATTAACAACATAGTCACATATATAGTATCATGAACGTAGAAGAATTACTTGGAAAATGCGAGATGCTGTCGGTTGACAAGGATTATGACGGCATCCTTAAATTATCACAGAAGGCCCTGAAATTGGATCCGGAAAATGTTGGAGCATTGTCATACAACGCAATGGCACTTTATTATCTGGGAGAATACCGCAGGACTCTGGAATGCCTCAACAGGATATTGGAAATTGAGGGCGAAAACGACTATTTTGAATACTTCAAGGTAAAGGTGCTCATAAAACTCAACGTCAATGAGGCATACGACTTTTATGATGCCATAGGCAGTGACAGCCCCGACAAGAGTGTTACCCAATCCCTGGCCCATGCACTGATTGATGCTGAGGAATATGATAAGGCCCTTGAATGCCTGGACATGCTGAATGAAACAAACTGGCTTTTCAGCTGCAGAATCATAGACGGCTACAAAAGGATTGAAAACCGCACCGGCAGAAATCTGAAGGACCGCTACGCCAGCGAGTTTCACATGTCCTGGATTGAAATGATAAAGTCCAGAAGCGACAGGGAAATATGTCCATTGTGCGGAGGGGATGACTTCAACAATCAGTTCAGCTTCTGCAACAACTGCTGTGAAGAGATACAGATGAGCTCCCAGGGCACTCTTATCGAATGCGACGACCTTAAAGTGTATTACTACATCTGCGATAAGCTAACTGTCCTCAAAAGGTTCCTGAAAGAACATGCCTTTTTGAAGAGCCTGCATGAGGAGATGGATTGCCTGGATGATGAGGAGTTCAGCGCATTCATCGAACACCTCAAAAGCATTGGTTATATCGTTGAGGCATCCAAGGGATACATCTGGGACGGTGAAATCATGTCATCAACATGCGAAGCCGGAAAGTATGCCGCTCCAAGATGGCTGGCGTTTCCGGGATTCAGCGCATGGACAATAGGATGGAGAATGGGTGCAGGAGAGGACTACTGCATGAACCAGCCATATCAGGGAGAGCTCTTCGCCAAGCTGTTTCCGGAACCTAAAAACTGGAAGTTCAACCCGAGAAATCCGAAATTTAAAAATCTGCCAAAATTCCCATTTCTGGGAGCCGTCTGGGATGAGGATGTAAATCCAAAGTACTCAAAGATAACTGATGATGCGATTGAAGTCAACGATTTCATCACTTTGGATGCTGAAGGTGAGTTTAGGAATGACGCACATCATTTCAATTCAATAGAGCACGCAATTCTCTTTTCAAAAATAGTCTCATACAACCGTAACCTTGACCCTTATAAGGTCACATTCGAGGAGCTCAAAAACGATTTCACCATAACCGACGAGCAGCTGGCCGAATGGGAGGTGTTCAAGTATACAGTTTGCCTTAACGCCACATACTACAAGTTCATGCAGGATGATGAGCTAAAGCAAAAGCTGTTGGACACCGGAGATAAGTGCCTTGTCTATTCTTCAGATGACGAATGGGGAGGCGATGAAAATCTCTTCGGATTTGCACTTATGCAGGTCAGGGACGAAATCCGCAGATTATGCGAGCATGAGGACCTGATAGACTGGAGATACACCGAGTATCTCAAGTGCGCCTATCCCTACCTCAACCACAGAAGGGATCCCAACGACAAGCAGTCCGCCGAATACAAGGTGATAGAATCAACGCTGGTGGGCTCATCAAGATATGTCCGTGACGCCAACTTCCCTGAAGAGATTGCAGCAAAGTACAAGGCGGGCCAGATCATTACCGAAAAGGCATTTGTCGATGCCTCAAACAGAATCGGCGGCATGGTGACAACACACAGGTACCTGATACTGTCAGGATTCATGGGAGACCTCTCCGTCTTTGAGAAGGACACCAACTGGGGAATACACACAGCCAATCACGGCTCCAGATTCAAGGTTCTGGACGTATTCACCGTTGACGGCAAAACACAGATACTGCTTCTCCACCTTCCCGACGGATTTGAAGAGGTGTTTTCAAACGAGACAGACATCGAAAGGGAATTTGTCGAAAGGGAGCGTGAAAACTTTATAAATGATTTGAAACAAGATATCATTAAGGAGCTGGCCGATGAGATATGGCTTGAGCGATGCAGCTTTCCGTTGGGAATGGACGATGAAGGAAATTTTTACTAGGTGATAAAATGAAAGTTAAAGATGGAATAACAGGTTTGGTAGTGGGGGACGCGCTGGGTGTTCCCGTCGAGTTTACAAGAAAGGAAGAGCTTGATGAAAATCCGGTAACAGGAATGATGGGCCATGGAACATATGACATGCCCAAGGGAACATGGTCTGATGACTCCTCAATGACCCTGGCAACCATGCAGAGCATAGTCCAGAAGGACGGCATCGACTATGAGGACATAATGAACGAGTTCAGCCTCTTTGTGCATGAGAGCAAGTACTGCCAGTACCACACATTCGATTATGGAAACACAACCATAAATGCAATCCTCAAGTTCGACAGGGGATGCAACGCTCTTGAATGTGGAGGGGCCGGCGAAAGGGACAACGGAAACGGATCATTAATGAGGATCCTGCCGATGGCATTCATTCCCAACATCGACTATGAAGTCATAGAAAACGTATCCTCACTGACACATGCACATGAAAGGTCAAGGATAGCATGCGTTCTCTACATTGAGATAGCAAGGTCAATGCTCAGTGAGGATTTGGAAATTTCCGAGCACATCGAAAGGGCATGCGAAAAGATAATGAAACATTATAAGGAATCAGACGAGCTTATTCATTTCAAAAGGATTTTTGAAAACGACCTGGATGAAGTTGAAAGCAGCGGATATGTCATGAAGACACTCGAATGTGTTCTCAACTGTCTTTTAACCACTTCATGCTATAAGGATGCAGTTTTAAAGGCGGTAAATTATGGAAGGGATACCGATACTGTCGGGGCAATCTGCGGAGGCCTTGCAGGAATCTATTACGGTTTCGATGACATTCCGTCAGAGTGGATTGATGACATTCCTCAAATCGATGATGTATTCGGCCTCTGTGAGGATTTTGAAAATTTCTGTGAAAAATAAGTTATTCATTAAAAAAAGTAAAGGGAGCAATTCTCCATTTAATGGAGAATCTCCGAATTATTTTGTATCTCCGACAGTGTAGCACTTGGTGTCCTTTTCAAGGGCCTTTTCAATCTGGAACTGAATTACATTGTCGTATATTTCATCGCCGATTGTAATGTCTGAAAACTCTTCAATCAGCTGGTCGAACTGTCTGCTTCTTCTCAAAAGATTGGCCTTTATTGCCAGATAGTTCTTTTTTTCTTCATCCTCATATTTCAAATCATCAAACTGGTCGAGTGCAAGCTTTCTCATTTTTACAGCATTCTCATCGTTTTTGTCATCACAGTCCCATGCGCAGTGAAGCAGATTGAAAAAGCATGTTGTGCTGTTTTGCTCTTCCTTGGCTATGAGGTAAGCCCTGTAGAATTTTTTTGACAGTTTTCCAATGAATTCGATTCCGTCACAGGTCATGTATGATTCGCTTTTAAGGAATTCTTCTGTTATTTGTGGTTTGTTTCTGAAAGTTCCGGCAATATATCCGCAGTGTGGACATTCCAGAATCCATGTGAACATGGTGGACCTTTGCATCTCTGCAGGTCTGAGGTCAAGGTCAGGATAATCCTGGGTGTTTGTGCTTGTCACCATTGGCTGCGGTGACAGTTTTCCACAAAGTGGACATTCTTGGTCTATATCTTATGATTGTCATAGACTTACAATGTTTGTATTGGTATTTGAACCTCTCCGGCTTGTAGAAGCTGGAGATTCTTAGGCCATGCCTATTTTTTCGTCAAAGCATTTCCATTCATAATAATATGTGGATTTTCCTT
>ONSJ01000062.1 GCA_900320515.1 uncultured Methanobrevibacter sp.
TTTTTCATCCCAAAACATGATATCCCTATTTGATTAAGTTTTTTAATGTGTTTAATTATGAAACTTATTCAATATATAATTTTACTCAACTGTTTAATTTTCCGATTTCAATTTTAATTAATTTTTAACGAGGTCAACTAAATATTGATTTATGCTCGTCAAATTATAAATCAACATCAATTTTTACTTTATTTCGTCTGCCAAGTATTTATACTAGTTTATTGTAAGCTTTACTTGGTGATTAATTTGAATTTAGAAATTGAAAAGGCAAAAAACGAATTTGATGATAAAAATTATGAAAGGGCATTGGAAATATTGGATAGCCTTGAAGTTGAAGGGGAGTATCATAAGCTTGCTGTCATGATTAGAATTGCCAGTTTGATGGCATTGAAGCGTTATGATGACTCTTTGAGTGTAATTGATTCAAATATTGAAAAATTTCCATATAGTGATTTTCTATGGTCCCGAAGGGTCGAGTGCCATTATTTCAATGGGGATGAGGAGAATGCTGTCAAATCCCTGGAGGAACTTGAACGCATTGTCAATAAGGATGAAAAGCATGCCCTGGTTTTTCTTGCTGAGGAGTTTGAACTGCTCGACAATCATGAAAAGGCCTTGAAGTATTGTGATATGGCATTGGAGATTGACGAAGATTTTGAGGATGCCGTTCGCCAAAAGGCAATGATTGCAAGTTCCCTTAAAGATCGTGATATGATGAGCGACTGTGCAGACAGGCTTTTAAAGCTTTATGACGATGACATCTATAAGGTGATGATTCCATTCATGCTTAAATTGTTTTCTGGAAGGTATAAGGATTGCTTGGATATAGTTAACGGTGTCAACGTATTGGACGATTCGCAGGATGAGATGTTTAAGGGAGCAATCTATAAGTCAATGGTTGAGGATTTGAACATAGAAATCAGGACTTCTGCACCGATTGAGATGACAGTTGATGAGGTTTTGGACCTTTTCTTCAGGTATCATTATGATGGAATCAAGCATGGCGAAATTAATGGTGCAAGGTATTTGATTGTCAAGCGCAAATAATGTACAAAAAAGTACATCAATGTATTTTAGTAAGCTTTATAAACATTAAACATAATAAATTAAAGTGGATATTAAGTTATTTAATATTTTTTAGAGGTAATTAATTATGGACGTAATGATTTTAACAATAGTGTTTATAATCTACATATTCGCGCTTGTTTTTGTAGGTTATTACGCATACAAAAAGACTAATTCCTCTGAAGACTTTATGATCGCTGGTAAAGATACACATCCATTCATCATGGCAATGAGTTATGGAGCTACTTTTATTTCGACAGCAGCTATTGTTGGTTTTGGAGGGGTTGCTAGTGAATATGGTATGAGTGTTTTATGGTTGGCATTCTTAAACATTATCATTGGTGTATTTATCGCATTTGTATTTTTAGGAAAAAGAACACGTAGAATGGGGCATGCTTTGGATTCCCTGACATTCCCTGAGTTTTTGGGAAAACGTTTCGACTCAAAATTCATCCATTACTTCTCAGGATTGATAATCTTCTGTGCAATGCCTTTATATGCGGCAGTTGTATTGATCGGTGCTGCAAGATTTCTGGAATCTTCCTTGATGATTAATTTCAGTATCGCATTGATGATTCTATCAATCATTATCACATTCTATGTGCTGTTCGGTGGAATCCGTGGTGTAATGTATACTGACGCACTTCAGGGAACCATCATGGTAGTTGCAATGGTATTCCTTTTAGTATTTGTCTACTGGCTGCTTGGAGGAGTCAGCACAGCAAACACCGCATTGACAAACATGGTTAATCTGTATCCTGCCGATGCGCTTGCAACGGGAGGTACGGGCTGGACGGCCTTCCCAGAGTTTGGAACACCATTCTGGTGGTCACTTGTATCATCTACATTAATCGGTGTAGGTATCGGGGTTCTCGCACAGCCTTCACTTATCGTAAGGTTCATGACAGTCAAATCAGACAAGGAACTGAACAGATCCGTTTTGATTGGAGGAATATTCATTGCAATCATGCCGACAACCGCATATATCGTAGGATCCCTTTCAAACGTATACTTCTTTGACAAGCTGGGCAAAATCGCTGTTGATGTGGTTGGAGGAAACATCGATAAGGTCATTCCGACTTTCATCACAATGGCGCTTCCGGAATGGTTCGTGTACATTTTCCTTCTGTCCCTGATTGCGGCTGCGATGTCAACAATATCCTCACAACTGCACACTCAGGGAACCGCATTCGGTGTGGATATCTACGGAACAATAAGGAAAAAGACCAAACAGAAACTCGACCAGGTAAGCATCTCAAGGGTAGGTATCCTTATAGCCATTATTCTTGCATTGGTAATGGCATACGCACTTCCTGGAAGTGTGGTTGCACTCGGTACAAGTCTCTTCTTTGAAATCTGTGCAGCAGCATTCCTGCCTGTATTTTTAGGAGCGCTTTACTGGAGAGGAATCACAAGGCCTGGAGCGATTGCGGGAATAGTTTCCGGAACATTCGTCAGTCTGTTCTGGTTGACATTCGTATTCAAGAAAACCGCAGTGGGTCTTGGAATATGTAAATTCTTATTAGGTGTGGAAACACTGCTTCCGGCAGCACCATGGCCATTCATTGACGTGATGCTGATAGCGGTGCCAGTTTCTGCAATATTTACAATAGTAGTAAGTTTACTTACCAAACCTCCTGCACAGGAGGTCGTCGATAAGGCATTTGAAAACATAGGTTCAAAAGGGAGTGATGCATAATGGGAATTTTAGGAATTGAAGACCCATGGATTTGGGGAGTATACCTTGGAATTATCCTGTCCACACTTCTATGTGTTGGCTATGGTATTGTAAACTGGAACAAGGGAGATTAAGTTCTCCTACCTTATCTTTTTTTATATAATTAATTACAAATTCATTAACGATGAACGCTGATGAATCAGATAGAATTTTTACCAAATCATTTTTCCTGATATTTGGAGCGCTGCTGTTTACGGCTCTTGTGATGTATGCGCTGATGTCGACGGTGACAGAATACGCAACAACAATGGGCTCAACTGCAACAATTGCAGGACTGGTTTCCGGAATATACATTTTTGGAGGACTGTGCTCAAGAATATACTCCGGCGATGCGCTTGAGAGAATCGGCTGGCGAAAGATAGCGCTTGTTTTCATGGGAATTCATTTTCTTGCATGTCTTCTGTATTTTGTAGTGGACAACATCACTCTCCTTATAATAGTCAGATTCATACACGGTATAGGTTTCGGGGCATCAGCCAATGCGATAGTGACAATAGCAACGGCAATATTGCCTAAAGGGAGATTTTCCGAAGCCTTTGGATATTTTATGCTTGGAACAACAATAGCTGTGGGTCTTGGACCATTCATCGGAGGATTCCTGTATGATTCATTCGGATCTGTGGGATGCTTTGCGGCAGCTTCTGCCTTCTCGTTTCTGGCTTTGATATTCATAATTTTCATTGATGTCGATAAATACGACACAAAGGATAACACTTCCGGTGATAAGTCATATTCCGGAATTGAAAAGGTAATAGAGTTCAGTGCCGTGCCGGTTTCACTTTTCACTGCTCTCACAAGTCTCGGTTATGTGTCAATACTTTCATTTTACAGGCTGTATGCAGTTGAGGTTAACTTGACTGGGGTATTTTCATGGTTTTTCATCATATACTCAATCTGTCTTGTTGCCACAAGGCCTCTGGCCGGAAGAATCCAGGACAACGGTGGAGATAAAATCGTTTGTGTGGTTGGAATTGTTGCCCAGTCAATAGGTCTGATGCTGATTGCACTTTACCCGTCAAATGTCACGGTTATAATCTGTGCAATATGTGCTGCTCTGGGATTCGGAACACTTAATTCGGCCAGTACTGCAATCATAACCAGAAAGGTCTCAGAACACCGCCGGTCATATGCAATATCCACATTTTTCATTTTCTGTGATGCGACAATGGGCTTTGGACCTGCACTTCTTGGTTCATTCGTATCAGCGGCTACAGGATATGCTCCGGTCTATTTCATATCCTCGATAATTACCCTTTTGGCTTTGCCGATTTGTTTGTACTCCTTGAAATCGTAATTTAATATATAAATGGAACGTATCTTAGGATACAAATCATACGTAATTGATTTGGATTGTTCTAATTTTTTCATGTCAGGTTTAGCAATCCTGTGAGTTATATATTGAAGTAAATTTTACGAAGTTAAAGCAATATTTCACGTTTAAAACAATTTTTAGGCCTTAATTTAATGAATAGAAAACTTAAATAGTATTAAATTAAATATTATAATTAACTAAACTCTTGATCCAAAGGAGGTGATATTTATCTTGAACAGGATAATATTGCCGATGATGGGATTTAAGACACTTGTTTTAATGACCTCTCCTCTTGGCAAACACATCAAATTGAAGGGAGGAATCCTTATGAGTATCCAAAGAAAATTTTGGGTCGCAATGCTCATATACACCATCGTCACGTGGTGTCTGGCATTTGTTATCATATGGATTAGTTATGCTTAATCCGATGTCATAATTGATTTCTCCTTTAAAGTGTAGGAATCTTCAATATTGCAATGATTGTTTATTGATATCCTTAACCGGCTATGTTTGGTTTGTATATTTGTAATTAACACTTCCTACATTTTATAAATTAAAAAACAATAAACTTTATATATAATTTGTTTCATATTATTCATTAGAGTTTAAATCCATATTTGGATATATAAATTCTGAACTTTAGTTTGATGTGTTTCAATGTCTATCTGTTCCAACATGTGAAAACATGTTGTAGACATTGAATTTCAACTTTAACTTGTTTTTTAATGGACCTGCTAATTTTTAATGATTAAATTT
>ONSJ01000010.1 GCA_900320515.1 uncultured Methanobrevibacter sp.
AATTAAACAGTTGAGTAAAATTATATATTGAATAAGTTTCATAATTAAACACATTAAAAAACTTAATCAAATAGGGATATCATGTTTTGGGATGAAAAAGCCGAATGTATGGAAAAAGAAGAAAAAGAAAAAATACAACTAGAAAGACTGCAGAAGACTGTAAAGCTCGCATATGAAAATGTAGAGTTTTATAAAAAACGATTCGATGAAATCGGATTGAAACCGGAAGACATAAAAACATTGAAAGACATCGAAAAAATTCCATTTACAACCAAAAGTGATTTGAGGCAAGCCTATCCTTTAGGATTGCTTGCAGTTCCTCGTGAAGAAATTGTGGAAGTTCATGCATCTTCCGGAACAACCGGAAAACCAACAGTTACCGCATACACTCAAAATGACTTGGACATTTGGGGAGAATGCATTGCACGTGGACTTAAAATGGCCGGTGCCGAAAAAGATTATATTATCCAGAATGCATACGGATACGGGTTATTCACAGGAGGATTCGGTATCCACCACGGTGGAAACAGAATGGGAGCGATTACAATCCCAATATCTGCTGGAAACACCCAAAGACAACTTGACACAATGGTTGACTTCCAAAGCGAAATCCTGACATGCACCCCCTCTTATGCAATGTATCTCGGAGAATCCAGGGAAAAGGCAGGCATCTCCCTAGAAGACATTAATTTAAAAATAGGAATCCATGGAGCTGAAATGTGGACCAATGAAATGAGAAAAAGGATTGAAGAATCCCTTGGAATCAAAACCCACAACATCTATGGTTTAACAGAAGTCATGGGACCTGGTGTCGCTCAGGAATGCGATTTCCAAAACGGAATGCATATCCAGGACGACCATTTCTATCCGGAAATCATAAATCCGGAAACTGGTGAAACTTTGGATTACGGTGAAAAGGGAGAATTGGTATTGACTTCCCTAACCAAAACCGGAATGCCTATCCTAAGATTCAGAACCAAAGATTTAACTTCCATTATTGGAGACAAATGCGACTGCGGCAGAACAACCGTCAGAATGACAAGAATCACCGGCAGAAGCGATGACATGCTGAAAATCAAAGGAGTCATGGTTTTCCCATCACAAATCGAAAAGGCATTGCTTAAAGTGTCAGGAGCAAGCCCTAACTACATGATTCATGTAACAAGACCGGATATTTTAGATGAAGTGGAGGTTAAGGTTGAAGCTACAAAAGAATTGTTCTCAGATGAAATGAAAGAGATGGAAAGAGTGGAAAAACAAATACAAGCATCCATCAGATCAGAAACAGGACTTAGAGTGGACGTAAGTATTGTCGAACCGGAATCACTTCCAAGAAGTGAAGGTAAAGCTGTTCGTGTAATTGATGAAAGGAATTTTGAATAGGTGATAAAATGGCAGTTAAACAAGTATCAATTTTTGTCGAAAACAAAGAAGGAAGAATTAAAAAAGCTATTGACACATTAGCAAAAGAAAACATTAACATTCGTGCATTATCAATAGCAGATACAACAAAATACGGAATTTTAAGATTAATTGTATCTGATAATGAAAAGGCAATAGCTGCTCTTGAAAAAGACGGATTTATCGTAAAAGAAAATGAAGTCATCATTTTGGCAGTGCCTGATGAACCTAACGGATTGAATTCAACTTTGGCTGTTTTCGATGAAAAAGGCATTAATCTGGAATATTTATACGCTTTCGTTAGCAGCAAGACCGATGAGGCAATTGTTGTTATGAGACTGGAAAATATGGAAAAAGCGGTTGATACCTTAAATGAAAGCAACATCAAAATACTGGATGAGGAAGACATAAAAGATTTATAGAAAAGATTAACTTCTTTTCTACAACTTATTTTTTTGTTTAATTTCAAGCACTTTTTCTAATGAAATATTACTTTTTTTAGCAATGACACTGGCTTCATCGCCAGATTTCAACAAATTAACAATAATAAGCTCAATACCTTGCTCAATACCTTGCTCAATACCATCATCTTTCCCATCATTATACTTATTCTCACCATATTCATGAATCAAACTCATAGAATCCCAAAAATAATTATAAATTATGTTTTTCTTTAATTTTAAGCACATCTTCTATGGAAATATCCGCTTTTTCGGCAATAACACTTGCTTCATCGCCAGATTTCAACAGATTAACAATAATAAGCTCAATACCTTGCTCAATACCCTTATCTTTCCCATCATTATACTTATTCTCACCATATTCATGAATCAAACTCATTCTATCACCTAGCAAATCACAAATAATGTTTCTTTCTAATGAATCTTCAACGAATTTGTCAGTTGTTAACCACATTATCCCAAAAGCTAAATCCTTTTGAGATATTGTTAAATTTTTTAGTTTAATTATAATATTTACAACCCTGTAAATATATTCAACAATATTTTCACCTTTTTTGCTTAAGGGAACTAAAGATAACAATATAATTTCTCGACCGTTTGGCAATTTGTTATCCTTAATTTTGTTCTTTACATTATTTATAATTTCTTCACTGTCCAAGTTATTTAGACCAAATACCTCATACCTAAACACATTAAGCTTGTTTACTTTGTATTCCACAATTTTTGAATCTTCAACAGTGCTTAAAACTACTAAATTAACTTCTTTTTTATTTTTCTTATTTTGATCGGTTATAGCAACATAAGAATGTCCTCTTCTTGAAAAATCATCAACAACATCAGTGCTTTGAAATTCCAATATCAAATTTTCATCATCCAACTCCAGAATCAAATCGGGTCTGAAATTTTTTGGATCAATATGTCTTAATTCTTTGGTCCATGGCTTAACTTTTTTAGATTTTTTGCCCAAAAGCTCTATAAGAATCCCCGCATCCTCATCAGAAACATTTTTAAAAAGCATATCCTCTTGAAATTCCGCCATAATAACATACCTCCAAGATTTATAACTATAATTATTAAAAACAAGTTATATAAACTTTGATAAAAAAATTAAACCGTCTCCGTTTAAATAAGATGGATTAACGAAAGCAATATTACAAACTGGTACAACTTTTTCTTATTTTAGCAAAAAAAGAATTAAATGAGATTGAAAAAAGAAAATATCAAAAATATAAATCGAAATAAATCATTATCCGAATTAAAATGTATAACACACTAAAATAAGGCAAATAGACTCTTGAATCTTAAAATCTATGAAAAATAAATCATTTATAAAAAAAATAGTTAAAAAAGAATATCTAAAATTCTTTTAATAATTTAGATATATCTTCTTTTGAATAACCTAAACGCACGAAAAGGCTTTTTAATGGTTCGTTTTCAGGAATGGTTCCCAATTCTCTCCAGTTCTGGAAGTCATTACTTAAGATACCATTGATTAAAAGCTGGATTGTGATTAAATCATCACTTTTAATTGCAATGAATGCATCTTCATCTTTAAAAACGTTTTCTGGATCAATTAATGTTATTCTACCGTCCCTATCCTTTTTTACAATAGCATTGTCAATTCTGTAAGCCATAATACCACAACTGTTTATATACTTAATAGTATAGCATAAATACTATTTAAAATTTAACCTTTGATGGATTCATACCCACTTTCAATTGCCTTTAAATTCATTTCATGGAATTTAGGTTTCAAGTTATTCTTCATTGCTTCAATGACAGATTCTTTTGTAAGTGGAAACTTGTCATCCGCAGTGACCGCTCCTAAAAGAACCATGTTTAATGATAAAACACTTCCGGCCTCAATAGCCAATCTGGTCCCGTCAATTGGAAGCACATGCTTAAAGTTTTCTTTTAATGTTTTTGTTATGCCGTCAACACTTGGATATTCCTTGTCTGTTGAAGATGGAATAATCGGATGAGTATTGTAAACTATTTTAGTTTCTGAGTTTACATTATCAAGTCCTCTTATTGTTTCAACAGGTTCAAAGGAAAGCAGCATGTCTGCCGCCTGATTGGGTATGATTGATGAGTTGTATCCTCCGATTTTAAGCTCTGTTGAAACGGAACCTCCCCTTTGAGACATTCCATGAATCTCACTCATGACCACGTCCAAGCCTTGGTTCATTGCGGCTTCACCGATGATTGTTGAGGTCTTGATGATTCCCTGACCTCCTACACCGCAAATATAAATACAATAATGATTATCCATATTATCACCTACCTGCCTCTAAAGCGCCATACTTACAGACCTGTATACACACGTTACATCCGTCACACTGTGCTTTGTCGATTGTAATTTTTCCATCAACTTTGGAGATGGCAGGACATGCAAGTTCGCTTACACACTTGTCACAGTAGTTGCAGTTGCCTTCAACAAAATTGACCGGCGGCTTTTTAGTCAAGCCTTTAATTAATGTACATGGAGCTTTTGATATGATTACTGCAGTATCGTTTCTTTCAAATGCCTCTTTATAAGTTTTTACAACCTGTTCCAGATTGAATGGATTGATTACACGAACATAATCGCATCCGCAAGCCAATGCAAGTTTACGGATTGAAACCTCAGGAGCCTCATCTCCCATTCCATCAACAGGAATTCCAGGGTTAGGCTGGCCTCCGGTCATTGCGGTAATCCTGTTGTCAAGAACTGTCAAAACAAAGTTGTGCTTGTTGTGAACCGCATTGATTAGAGGTGAAACGCCACTGTGGAAAAATGTGGAGTCTCCAATGAAGCTTGCCACCTTCTGATCGGTTGAAACTGAAAATCCGCAACCGTCCCCCACGCTTGAACCCATTGACAACAGGTAATCAGCGGCATTGTATGGAGGATTGATTCCTAATGTGTAACATCCAATGTCTGATGCGAAAATAACGTCTTCAGGTTTTAGGCCCAACTCTTCAATTGCAAGGTTGATTCCATAATACATTGCCCTATGAGGACATCCCGCACACAATACAGGAGCTCTTGAAGGGATATTTTCCTGCAGTTCCTCCAAGCCTAAAGAATAACTGACTGCTGTCTTTTCATCGAAGTTTAGAACCTTATCCAAACCTTGTGCAACAATGTCTGAATTGAATTCATGGTAGAGAGGGAATGTTCCATCCAGCTTACCGTGAACAATGACATCAAGGTTTTTGGCACCGATTGCAGCAAGCACATCCCTTTCGATAATCGGATCGACTTCCTCAACTACAAATACCTCATCCAAATCCTCTATGAATTCCACAACCTTGTCCTGTGGGAAAGGATAGGAAAATCCCAATTTCAGGATATTAACATCCAAATCATTGAATTTTACAACGTCATGAGCATAGTTATATGCACTGCTTGAAGCAATCAACCCATAGGATTTTTCATCACTAAAATCGATTTCACGGTTGAATTCACTTTTTGCAGATATTCCTTCGATTTCATTGATTTTATCCCATAATCTGATATGCATGTCCCCTGCAAATGCAGGAACAGGAACATATTTTGAAGGGTCCTTTTTGAAGTGACCTCTCTTCCAGTGATTATCATTGTTTGATGAGTTGTCATTTACATCTCCAAATTCAACTACCCCCCTCATGTGGGAAACACGTGTGGTTGTTCTGACAATTACAGGAATTCCAAACTGTTCGGACAAATCGAATGCATATTTGACCATGTCCTTTACTTCCTGACAGTTTGACGGCTCCAAAATAGGAACGTTAGCGATTCTTGCATAGTTACGTGTGTCCTGTTCGTTTTGAGATGAAAAGAGTGAAGGATCATCTGCTACTAAAATCACCATTCCACCGGTTACCCCTGAATAAGCGGTAGTCATGAATGAGTCTGCTGCAACATTCATGCCGACATGCTTCATGAAAGTGAATGACCTCAATCCTGAAGCAGCTGCGGTGGCCGCAACCTCCATGGCAACTTTTTCATTGGTGGAAAACTCAAAATAAATATTGGCGTCCTTGGCCAATACTGACAATACATTTCCAATTTCTGATGAAGGAGTTCCAGGATATGTAGCTGCAATGGAAACTCCTGCCTCTATCACTCCTCTAACGGCAGCTTCATTTCCAAGCAAAAACTGTTTTTCACCGGATTCTCCTGTAACTAATTCTTTTAAATTCATTATGATTTCCTCAAATATTATCGTTAATACATATATAATATAATAATTCAAAGTATAAGTATTTTTCAAAAAAAAATAAAGTTGAATCCTCAATTTCAGAGAATTCAAATTAAAATCCCATTAAAACCATGGCATAACCGAATACATCGGTGGCCACATGAGTTATATAGGAAACTAAAATATTCTTGGTCTTTATATATCCGATAAACTCAAATATTGAACCTAAACCCTGTATGAAAATTGCATACACAAGCATGTTCAAGTTATATGCATGCAAAGATGCAAAGAACAGCATTACCAATGCCATTGATACAATCACTGATAACTTACGATTATTCGAAAATTTAAATGCCACCCTCAAAAAGAACATGAACGGGATGAACTTAAGAAACTCTTCAACCATCAATGAGAAAAACAATGGGGGAACGTCCATCCAGGTGGGTTGGTCTCCCATAAGGTTTCCTCCGACTATACCGAAATGTCCTAAAACAAAATCCATTGCAATGGCATACACTATATATCCTGCAAAAAGACCTAACGCAAGAGCGACATCCTTAGCGGAAAGTTTTTTAAATATTGCAGTATAATCCCATTTCAAAAAGTATAATACAGGAACGATAATCACTGCACACGCTAAAATAAGGACTATAAGATTGGAACTAATGGATAAAATTAATCCCATAATCATTGCAAATAACAAAACAATCCAACCCCATTTTGGGATATGGGGATTGTTGTTGTAGAATGGAAAATCAGAGTCCTTGTTTTCAAATCTAAACCAATCAATGTTTGACATATTATATACTTTAATTTAAATTATTATAAACTTTTATAAACAAGTTTCGAGAAAAAGATAACAGATTTGATTTTTTCAAAAATAGTAAGTATAATATATTCGATAAGACACAAATATTATATTATAATAATTTATAAACTAACAAGCTTTAGAGGGATAAAATGATTAAGGTTTATGTTTCAAGATTCAATAGTGAAACTGACACGGAACCACATTTGGAGTGCTATGAAATCGAAAAGACACCCCACATGAAAGTTCTGGATGCTCTTCAAGCCATTAATGACAAATATGATGCGGACATCAGTTTTCAAAGTTCCTGCAGAGCGGGGCAATGCGGATCTTGCGGAATACTGTTTAAGGGAAACGGAGCTCTGGCCTGTCAAAAAGAAATTAGCGATGGCGCAATTATAGAACCTCTTAATTTCCCTGTGATTAAAGATTTGATTGTTGACAAGTCAAGCATTGAAGCTAAAGTCAAGGATTTGGAATTATCCATTCAGTGTGACCATAAATGCGAAGAATTGGACAGCAGCATTACCAAGCAGGATTCAGCCGAAACCAAAAAGGTCAGAAGTTGCATTGAATGCTATTCCTGTTATTCAACATGTCCTGTCGTCAACATTGCAACAGAAGAGTTTGGCGGACCATATCTCATGAGATACATCAGAAAATTTGATGCAGACCCTAGAGATCAATTTGACAGATTAAAGGAAGCATTGGATGACGGACTGTACAACTGTACCAGCTGCGGCAAATGTCTGGCAGTATGTCCTAAAAACATCAACACATTCGGAGATGCAATCGAAAAGATGAGGGCAATTGCAGTTGCAAACGGTTCAGGACCGCTTCCGGAGCATGTTGCATTCAAGGAAAACATCCTGAAAAGCGGAAGGTCCGTTACAACAGACAAAAAATCATTTATCGAAGAGGTCGAAAACGAAACCGGTTCAAAAATCGCATTCTTCACAGGGTGCATGGTCGATTACAAATTCCCTGAAACCGGCCATAAGCTTGTTAAGATTCTTAAGGAAAATGGCATTGACATTGATGTGCCTGAAGGACAGGTATGCTGCGGATCACCTCTTTTAAGAACCGGTCAAACAGATATAGTTCAGGACCTTGTTGATAAAAACAAGGAAGTCTTTAAGGATTATGACACTGTCATTACAATATGCTCAGGCTGTGGAGCAACATTAAAAAATAATCATCCCGAATTTGGCTCACAATTAAATGTGATGGACATCAGCGAGTTTTTAGTCGATAAGCTCGATGCATCCAAATTGAAGGAACTGGACATGAAAGTCACATACCATGACCCGTGCCATCTGGGAAGAGGCCAGGGCATTAAAGACCAGCCAAGAGAAATCATTGAAATGATTCCCGGCGTCGAACTTGAGGAGATGAAATATCCTTGCCAATGCTGTGGCGCAGGCGGCGGAATCAAATCCGGAAAACCTGATATAGCAATGGACCTGTCAAGATCAAAAGCTGAAATGATTAAGGACACAGGTGCCGATGCAGTAGTTACAATCTGTCCATTCTGCAAGTTGAACCTGCAGGACGGATTGGATGACATCGGATGTGAAGATGTCAAAACAATGCATATACTTGAATTATTGGATAAAGCTTATGAATAATTGAAATTGGAGTTGATTAAAATAGGAGATGCTGCAGTGAGTGAAGAGAAAGTGGTTGAAACTACAACAATGTCTTCACCTGAAAGTAAAGAGGAAAGCGAAACCGAGAAAAAGTCAACTTCAACAAAGAAATCAAAAACCAGAAGCCAATCCAGAGGCAGTGCACGTGCAAAGCTAATAAGAGAAAAGGAAGATGAGAAAATTAGCCTTTTTAAAGAGAACATTTATATTGTTTTTGTCGAGTGCGAAACTCCTGGAAACATAGGTTTTCTTGCAAGAACAATGGCCAACTTTGGATTGAAGAATTTGGTTTTAATCAATCCTCCGACATTGACAAACGAAGCATACTATCAGGCCACACACGGAAAATACATTGTCGAAAATGCAAAGATTTATCCAAGCCTGGATGACTTTTATCAGTCACAAAGAATTGATTTTAAAGTCGCTTCAACCGGAATGGCTGGGGGAAGTTATAATCTATCGAGAATTCCCATAAGGCCGGAAGAGCTTGGAAAATCCCTTAACGTTTCAAATAAGATAGCAATACTATTTGGAAGGGAAGGTGATGGGCTTTCAAATAAGGAAATTGGAGATTGTGACATTTGCGTATCAATTCCAACCGACCCCACTTATCCCATCATGAACATATCCCACGCAGCGGCGATCATATTCTATGAACTGTTTAAAAACAAGCATGATTATGGAGTTGAAGGCCTTAACGAAAGCGGAGATTTGGAAAAGAAATATTTGGTCAAGGACATGGAAGAGCTGATTGACTGCTTGGACATCCCAGACCATAAGAAAAGGAATGGACTTAAAACATTCAACAACATTGTTTCAAGGGCATTCATTACAGGACGAGAAATACATACCCTTAAAGGAATATTAAGGCGATTGAAAAACAAGATTGGTGAACAATGAGACGACCTAGATTTGCAGACATTAGCATATTCACTCTCAAATATATCTTCAACTGGAGATTTTGGATAGCTGAGATTACCAAAAAATCAAAGACTTACAAAAAACTCATTGATAAAATGCTGTTTGAAGACGATGAAATCGTTGTTATACCAAACACTATCAACATTAATCAGAAAATAGAGTCCGAAGGTTCCGAATTTCTGCCTACTGATGTGATTAAGGAGGTCATTAAACGCTGCGACGATATTGTCATCATGAATTCCTGCCTATGCAGATCATCCAACAACTGCAAAGACTATCCTCAGGACATCGGCTGCATTTTCCTCGGACCAACAACCCGAAAGATACCAAGACACATCGGCCACACCGCCACAGTTGAAGAGGCATTGGCCCATGTAGATGAGGCAGATGCTGCAGGTTTGAGCCATATCATAGGCAGAAATAAGATTGATACTGTCTGGATGAACGTTCATCCGGGAAAAGGATTGCTGACAATTTGTCATTGCTGCCCTTGCTGCTGTCTGTGGAAAGTCTATCCTAATTTGGATTCAGACATCAGCGGCAAACTGGAAAAGCTCGACGGCGTTGAGGTAAAACTTCATGAGGACAAATGCAGATTATGCAAGAAATGTTTGGATGAAGTTTGCATGTTCCAGGCAATAAGCCTGAAAGATGATAAGATATCAATCGATTATGACGTCTGTAAAGGTTGCGGTCTTTGTACACATGCCTGCAAATTTGGAGCCATTACAATCGACTACACCAATGAAAGCATTGATAATGTCGTCAATAGAATGGATAACTTACTTGAAATAAGAGAATAATATTTATTGAATTACTTGTGTGAAAATATGGCAATTTTAAGCGATAAGACTATAAAAGAATATTTAAAAGAAGGTAAAATTGGATTCGAACCCCTTCAAGATGAAAAACAGATACAGCCATCTTCTGTTGATATGAGATTAGGGGATGAATTTAAAGTATTCAAGGTAATTAGAAAACCATATATCGATCCTGAAGATGAAGAGGACATTGCATCATATATGGAATCAATGATTGTACCTGAAGGCGAAGCATTCATAATTCATCCGAACGAATTTGCCCTTGCCACCACATTGGAGTACGTTAAAGT
Source organism: uncultured Methanobrevibacter sp. (assembly GCA_900320515.1). Classification (GTDB taxonomy): domain Archaea; phylum Methanobacteriota; class Methanobacteria; order Methanobacteriales; family Methanobacteriaceae; genus Methanocatella. Next base: position 10,518 of record ONSJ01000010.1, read on the forward strand.
GCCTGATGACCTTGTTGCAAGAGTGGAAGGCCGTTCAAGTATGGGCCGATTGGGTGTTACAATGCATGTAACTGCAGGCTTTATTGACCCTGGATTTGAAGGGAAAATCACCCTGGAGATATCCAACATCGGCGCCATGCCGGTAGCGTTATACCCTGGCCAAAGGGTATGCCAGATTGTTTTTGAAACAATGACAACACCTTCCGAATTGCCTTATGGACACCCGGAAAGGAATAGTAAATACATGGGCCAGACCCGCCCTGAAAGCAGTAGAATTAAACAAGATTACGAATTGAAAAAATAATAGGAGCTAATATTTATGAATCATGATAAAATGTCTAACGTCAGTGCAAAGAGAGGATTTTTATGGCCGTCTTTTGAGATATATTCAGGAGTGTCCGGATTTACCGATTACGGACCTCTTGGAGCAAGCTTAAAGAACAACATCATGCAAAAATGGAGAAGGCAATACGTTTCAGGAGAGGGATTTTATGAAATCGAAGGCCCTACAGTAATGCCGAAAGAAGTTTTAAAGGCATCAGGACACGTTGATAACTTTACCGATCCGATGTGCAAATGTGAAGAATGTGGAGAAGTGTTCAGAGCAGACCACATCATTGAAGAGGTAATCGGTGAAGATGTGGAAAGCCTTGAAAACGAGGAGCTTGACCAAATCGTAGCTGACAATAACATAGTCTGTCCTGAGTGCGGAGGCAAATTGTCCAACATCTGGAATTACAATCTGATGTTTAAAACCGAAATCGGTGCCAAAGGAGACAAAGTAGGTTACATGAGACCTGAAACAGCACAGGGAATTTTCATCTTATTCAAACGTCTGGAAAGATTTTTCAGAGGAAAATTGCCATTCGGTGCAGTGCAGCTTGGAAAAGCATACAGAAATGAGATATCCCCAAGACAAGGAGTAATCAGACTCAGAGAATTCACACAGGCAGAAGCTGAAATCTTTTTAAATCCTAAAGACAAGACCCATCCTAAATTCTCACAGATTGAAGATGTGGTTCTACGCCTTAATTCACAGGAAGTGCAGGAAAAGAATCTGGAGCCTTTGGAAATAACCGCAAAAGAAGCATTGGATAAAGGAATTGTTGCCAATGAAATGTTGATTTACCAATTATACCTGGCACGCAAATTCCTAACTGAAATCGGAATTCCAGAAGACGTGTTAAGATTCAGACAACACCTGAAAGGAGAAATGGCTCACTATGCGCTTGACTGCTGGGACGTTGAAGTCCTGACCGACAAATACGGTTGGGTTGAAATCATCGGAATTGCAGATAGGGGAGATTATGACCTCTCTTCACACTCAGAATTCAGTAATGATGAATTGAACGTGTTTGTGGAATATGATGAACCTAAAAAAGTCCAAAAAACCATTGTTAAACCTAACTTATCCAAATTTGGACCGATATTTAAAGGAGATTCACCAAAAGTCAAACAGGCAATTGAAGAGGCAGATGTGGACGAAATCAGAAAAGCCCTTGAAAATGACGGCAAGTTCACCGTGGAATTGGATAAGGTCTATGAGGTTACAGAAGACCTGCTTATCTTTGAGGACGTTGAAGAGGAGATAACCGGAGAAAAAATCGTTCCCCACGTTATCGAACCGTCATTCGGTATTGACCGTATAACCTATTCAGTCTTATTGCATTCATTTACCGAAACTGATGAAAAGGACTACTTCCAATTTGACAAGTCAGTGGCTCCTGTCCAATTGGGAATATTCCCTCTTGTAAACAAGGAAGGTCCTCGTGAAATAGCTCAGGAATTAACAGAAACCTTAAGGATGGCTGGTTTCACTGTTGAATATGATGCTACCGGAACAATTGGTAAAAGATATGCAAGAGCTGATGAAATTGGAGTTCCTCTTGCAGTCACAGTAGATTTTGATACCTTAGAAGACAATCAGGTTACTGTAAGGGACAGAGACAGTGAAGCTCAGGAAAGAATACCTATTGCCGATTTAAAGGATTACCTTGAAAAATATTATAAATGAGTTCACACTCATTTATTTTTCTTTTTAAAGTTTTTAAACAGATTATTTGCCCATTCAATGGCATCGCCATTTCTGGAAGTCACCAGTCTGTTTTGATCAAAATGCCCATTTTCCTTAAACAATCCGAAAATCATCATCTTATCGGTGACAATCAAAAGGAAATTGTTTTTTAATTTGAATGATGAAAGGTATTTTGATTCTGATTTTTCCTCATAAATTTCAAATATCTCATGAGAAACCATCATCTCAACATGTTTGCCTTTATTTACCAGGTAATTTAATTGCTTGTTGAAATCAAGGTGGTAAAACGGCAGTATGCAACGCACATCATTTGCATCAACCAATGCGTCCTCTATGAAATTATAAATCTTATATGCATCAATGCCGCCGGATTCCAGCAGGTCTGAATTGCAAAGCATATGCAATTCTCCAACAGATTTCTTAGGAATCATATGAACCACATGGCCTTCGATTATGTTGAAAAACCTGCTCAGCAAATTTACAACATCCTTAAGTTCCAAAATGTGCTTCATTATCACTCTTAAAGAGTTGGAGAGATAATATTTGTTAGATTCACGATATACAAAATCTTTAAGCTCCAATCCATGGATTGTACTTGAAATAGAGCTGTAGCTTAGTCTTGTCAGATCTGCCAAATTTTTCATGTTCTGAGGTTTTTCAAACAATGCAGCCAATATCCTTAATCTTATAATGGAATTTGCTGCGAATTTAACGTCTTCGGACACAAAATCATAGTTTTTCAAATAGTTTTTATTTTCATTCACGATAATCACCTATGCAGTATTACTTACAACACTATTTTTTATTACTCAAGAATATAAAATCTCTTTAAGTGAACAAAAATGAAAAATCGCACTTGCTAAAACTTTAATAATGAAAAGAATTTTAGATATTTTTTTAAATTATGAAAAATATAATATAATCAGATAAAAATTAACATAGGGATAAAAATGATAGATACACATATGCATGCCGATGCAAGAAGCGGAGAGGATTTTAGGGAAATGTACCTGGCAGGAATAGACTGCGCAATAACCTGCAGCTATTACCCATACAGGATACCAGCAGACATCGTGCTATTGAACCATTTGAATAGAATTCTTGAATTGGATACAAAAAGAGCTGCAGAATACGGACTTGAGTTGAAGGTTGCCTTGGGAATCCACCCTACAAATTCCTATGTCAATCCTGAAAAGATCTTTGAACAGTTATACAAATGGATTGAATCAAAGCAAATAATCGCCATCGGAGAAATCGGCCTTGAGGATTTGACAGATTATGAAATTGACATATTTAAAAGGCAGCTGGATATAGCAAATGAAACCAAATCAAAGGTAATTGTTCACACACCAAGAAAAAACAAAGCGGAAGTGCTTAAAGTAATTTTAGACATTCTTCCGCAACACATTGATGAAAGTCAGGCCGTAATTGACCACATCAATCCACAGGTCATCGGCGATGCCATTGACAGCGAATGCATGTTGGGCCTTACCGTGCAGCCCCAAAAGATGGACAAATTCGAGGCAATTTCCATTTTAGATGACTACGGCTTTGACAGGTTCCTGTTGAACAGTGACATAAGCAACAAAGCCTCAGATCCGCTTTCCGTTCCAAAAACCGTTCGCGAACTTGAAAGGCAAGGCTATAAAAAAAGCGAAATCGAAAAAGTTTCAAGCAAAAATGCCAAGGAATTCTTCAGGATATAAATGAACATCATAAAAAACCTCCCCATACCAATATCAGGATTAATTCTTGCAACGCTATCCCTTGGCAATCTGCTTCAGGAAATCCATCCATATTTCAGATATGCCTTTGGAACCATAGGAAGCATTATTTTAACCTTAATGATATTGAAAATCGTTCTCTATCCCCAAAGCATCAGGGAGGACTTTAAAAATCCCATCATTGTCAGCAGTTCCGGTACATTTTCAATGAGTTTGATGATTCTATCTACATATCTCATACCATTTATGCCAAGTATTGCATATGCTGTTTGGATTATTGGAATTGCCCTTCACATTTTGCTAGTAATCTACTTTACCTACCATTTCGTCATACGTAAATTTGATATTTCAACAGTCTATCCAAGCTACTGGATAGTCTATGTCGGAATAACCATGGGTGCCATAACCGCACACTTTCACGGCCTTCAGGAAATAGACTTCATATTCTTCATTATCGGATTTATAGGCATGCTGACAACTCTTCCTTTAGTAGCATACAGGGAATTCATCTATAAGCAGATTCCGGACCAGAACAAACCATTGACCTGCATATTCACAGCATTATTCAGCATATTGATTTTCGGATATCTCAATTCGGCCCAAAACATTTCAAGCGAATTCACTTTCGCCCTATATGCAATAGCCTGCCTATTCTACATATTCTCATTTTATAAACTCATAAGCTATAGGAACCTGAAGTTCTATCCGAGCTTTTCAGCATTCACATTTCCATTCGTGATAAGTGCGCTTGCCACAAAAGGAATCATAGGAAAAATAAGTCCAAATATAATTCTAAATGACATTCTGATTTTTGAAACAGTGATAGCAACGGTTCTGGTGGTCTATGTGCTGATTAAATATGCAATATTTTTAAAAAAATAGTTAGAAAGTAGAGATTGCTCTACTTATCCCTTATTAAGCACTTGAACTTTTTTAGGAGATATGATAATTAAATTTTTATCTTCAGTGCGTGCAAGCAATAACGCTTGAGCACCATAATTTGATCTCATCTGATTAATTTTATCTGCAGCCAATTTAAAGTTAAGAGCACTTTCCCTTTCCAAAAAGGATAAATCCACAATAACAGGATTTTTCTCGCCAAGAACCTGGTCTACAACATAGTTAATGTCATCGATTGATTTTGGCCTGATTAATACGATTTCATAATATGACTGTTCCGGAACAATCACAACATCATCATAATCCTCATAGACCGGAGTCGGCCTTGGATGAGGAGATACAGGCTCTTGCTGTGGTTTAGGAGTTGGCCTATATTGTTGTTGAGGGCGTCCTTGCGGTGCATTAGAATCTTCTTTTGGCTTTAAAACATCACGAATTGAATCAACAATGTTTGACAATTCATTTTTAACATTATTCTCGCCTGAATCTGTTTCTTCAAATCCCAAACTTCTTTTCAAATCATCTGTGAAACTCATTTAAACTACTCCTCTAAATATTCAAATATTGCATCCAACAGTTTAGAAGCACCATTCTTGTAAACATCTTCTGCAGGCAAGTTGTATGTATCCTCAAAGTATTCAGGACACATATCTAAACTAGCATTTTTAAGATTGATTGACAGTCCAACAACTTTTGTTGGCTCAACTGCCTCAATAGCTTTAATTTCTTCTTCAATTCCTTTAGGTTCCCTGTAAGGATGATTAGGCCTGTGTCCTACAATAACCGCATCAGGAGCAGCACCAATCAGGATAGCTGCAGACAATCCCCTCGGATGAGGATTTCCATTTTCGGTCAGGCTGGATTGGCCTTCAATAAAAATGATATCAGGTTTTTTGGTTTCCTCAACATATTTGATAGAGCATAACACTGCTGATGGCACGTCCATAGCAGACAGACTTCCTGCTCTAAAGTTAAAATCAGTAGGTTCTTCCAATCCCATTTCATCAGTGGAAATAATTGCAGGGGTCAATCCCCTTTCCTTACTTGCTATACCGAGCATTTTTGTAGTTGTCCTTTTTCCGCATTCCTGTGATGTTCCTCCAACAAAAATTACCGGCGCTTTAGGAGTATAGGATATCTTAGGTAAAACTTCACATGATTTAGTTGGGGCAATACCAGCAATTTTTTCAACAACATCGAGTCTAGGACCTATTTCTTTAATAACAAGATTTTTTGAATCAGCAAATTTCTTTAAAGATAAGTTTTCACCAATAGATAATGATCTAAATGAAGTAACAACATTCAATCCTGCGTCAATTGCCTGAACGGCATACTTTAATGCTGAACCTTCAGCACCAATAGGCAACATTATAACAAGTGATTTGGCATCAGGAGCTCCCTTTAAACATTCCTCCAAACTGCCTGATACTGTTTTACCACAGAATTGTTTTCCTTGCTTTTTAACATTGTCATCAATATATCCCACGGTCTCAATACCTTCGAGATTGGAGAATTTTTCTCCTCCACCTCCGCAACCAACGACAATGAACGGATTTAAATCCTGAATATCTTTTACTGATTTTACTGAATACAAAAACTTCACCCCTATCCTATAATTTATAACTTATAACTAATCACACAATTTATCATCATAATTTTTGATAAAATTTTTAAAAAAATGTTATTACTATTAATTATAATTTTTTTCATTAATAAAGTATAATGTTTTTTAAGTGAAAATCACATATATTATATTATCATTAAAAAAAATTTTGGGAGAGCATTAACATGAGAAAACCTTATGTTATACTAATTGGAAGTGCATCAGGGATTGGAAAATCAACCATTGCAGCAGAACTTGCAAAATCATTGAATATCAAGCATTTGATTGAAAGTGACTTCATAAGAGCAGTGGTCAGAGGAATAATTGGTAAAGAATATGCGCCAGCCCTACACAGTTCATCCTATGATGCATATAAAAGCATTAGAAATAAAAGCAGATACACAAGTTATGATGATTTGGTGGCGGCAGGTTTTGATGACCATGCCTCATATGTCATTCCGGCATTGGAAAAAGTCATCCAAAGGGCAATCACCGATTTCGACGACATCATTATTGAAGGGGTTCACCTGGTCCCTGGACTGATTGACATTGAGCAGTTTAAAGAGTATGCAAACATCTACTTTTTCGTCCTGAGTTCCGATGAGGAATCCCACAAGGAACGATTTGTAAAAAGGGCTGTTCAAATACACAGAGGCGGAAAACAGCTGGATTTCTTTAGGGAAAATAGAATAATCCATGACCATCTGTTAAAGCAAGCACAGGAATATGATGTCAACATAATCAATACAGAATCCATTGACAAAACCTTAGAAAAGATACTGTCTGTAATAAACAAATCCTGCACAACAGCAAACCTGATAAACAGTGTTGATGAGCTGGAAGACGTTATAGACATCATAATTAATCAGAACAGAGGAAGCATTGAAAAGATAACCTACAACATCAAAGGATTTAAGGAACCCCTGGTTAGAAACGTTTCCGTTTCAGACAGTGAATCTGCCGAAAAGTTTATCGAAAAGATAAATGAAGACAAAAGCAAAAAAGAATACCTGACTGAATTATACAAATTATCCGAGTATAGGAAAACCGTAATCTGCGCTTCCAATCAAGAAAAACTAGATAAAATAATTAAGGAATTAACTGATAAAGGATATGTCTTAAATGAATGATGAAACAATAAACGAAATGATAATTAAATGTCCCGCATGTGCTAAAAACGGCGTTGCAAAATCCATCATGAAGGAAATAGAGATTCCTCACTTCGGCAAAGTAATGGAAACAACAATCCAATGCCCTGCATGTGGGTTTAAGCACTCAGACATTATTGCACTGGAACAGAATGAACCTGCAAAATATGTTCTTGAAATTAATAAGAGCACCCTGTCTGTAAGAGTGGTCAGATCACAGTCCGCCACAGTCATTATACCTGAAATCGGCGTCAAGGTGGAGCCTGGTCCAAAATCTGAAGGCTATGTGACCAATGTTGAAGGGGTCCTTACCCGTTTCGAAAGTGCTGTAAAAAAAGCATTGAATCTGTTTGATGATGAGGAATCACAAATTAACGGAAAAAAAGCATTGGATAGCATTCAAGAGCTGATAAATGGAAATGGCACAGCAACTCTTATTATCCTTGATCCATTCGGACAGAGCAATGTCGTGAGTGAAAAGGTAGAGATTTTAGAAATTCCCGAAGAGGAATTACGTGAATTAAAAACAGGTTTTAGCCATATTGAAGAAAATTAAAAAGAAGAAGTTTATTCTTCTTCATCTTCATCTTCTTCATTTATTGAAAAGCTTGCGAAGGTATCTTCTTCAGCAACATCTTTTAATTTTAAAGTTCTTTGAACATCCATAGCTAATGCATTACAATCTGCTTTGATAGCTTCTAAATGTAATAAAATTCTTTCTTTTTCTTGATTGATTCTTTCAATGTTGGTGTATGGGTAAATTGATTCTTTAAGCATTTCGTATTCAATAGTAGTGTATGGATATTCGTTTAATTGTTTACATACGTTTTTTAACACTTCGCCTAAGAAAATGTTCATTTCAACTTTAACCCTTTCACGAATCATCTTGTCATCATCAAGATTTTCTTTCATCAAACGTACAACTTCAGCTTTAGCGAAAGGTAATTTTTCGTCGTCTTCTTCGACAATTTCTTCGAAGTTTTCTTCTTCAGCCATAATTACACCTCTTTTGATTAATTAATAATATTGAGTTAACTGCTAACTTTTCAAAAAAGTTATAATTACATCAATATCTAATTAAACATTTATTGGAAGTTTTATATAAAGGTTTTGATTATTTTAAAGAAACGGACGATTATTCAACCGTTTTTTTCATGAACATATAAAATAATTAATCGTGAAATCAATAATTTTAATACATGAAAAATTTTGAAAAACCGTTTGAAAAAAAATGAAAATAGTAGCACAAGTGCTACTTTAATTTAGTTTTTCTTTGAGATATCATTTCCCAAAAATGCAAGTGAAAATATTGCAAACATCAACATCAAAATCGGATTGGCGGTAGGATGCATCTCAAGAACACTTTGCAAGTCATCATTGGAATTATCCCGTGCATCAGATTCATTTGATGGTTCTTCTGTTACATTGACAATGACATAATCCTTATTATTGGATTTGTCATAATCAAATGTGTCGCTGGTCACTTTGACTGTGTTTTTGATAATGCCTGTTCCTGTTGCGACAACCATGATAATCAGTTTTGCTGATTCGCCATAACCAAGACTTTTGATGGTCCACATGTTTGAATGTGTGTTGAACTTGCCTTTTGTGGTTTTGAATGATTTCAATTTTAATAAATCATCCAATATTTCACTTACCTTTATATTTCGTGCAGTATCCGGACCGTTGTTAACCACTTCAATGACATACTCAATCACATCACCGACACGGTAATGATATTTGGAGGCAATTTTAGTAATTGACAGGTCACTTGCCGGGGCCACATGAATTGACTCATGTGCATGATTGTTGGATTTATCTAAATCAAGCTCATATGCCCAAACATCAGCAGCATTGTTTAAATCGCCGGTTGAAGTTACCTTACAGACGATTACAAGTGATTTTGACTCACCAACATTCAAACTTCCAATTTTCCAAATGTTATTTGAATAGTCCCCATTTGAACGGATGAATTTCAAACCGCTCGGAAGAACATCACGAACAACGACATTATGGGCCACATTCGGACCGTTGTTGGAAACGATTAATGTCCATCTGACAACATCTCCAAATTTCGGATAATTATTATCCACAAACTTCTCGATTGCCACATCCGCAATAGGCCTTACGTCAATCATGTCCTCTGCATAATTGTTTTTCATATTCCAGTCATATTCACGGGAAGTGACTTCGACATCATTTATGATTTCACCCAATTTATCTGAGATTGTAGTGATATTGAGATAAACCACGTCTCCGACATTCAATGAGCCAATAGTCCAAACATCATTATCATAAAATCCTCTGCTTGACTTATATCCGTCAAATATTAATCCTTCAGGCAAAATATCATCTAAGGATACTCCAGTCGCATCGTCCGGACCATTATTTTTGACGCTGATCATCCATTTAACGTTCTCACCGAACATAGGATTAGTGTTGTTGGCTTTGATTGTTGTCTGCAGGTCAACCGCCAATGGGACATCTATGCTTTCGTTATCATTATTGTTGCTTTCATTGTAGTCATATTCATTGGCATGAATTGTTGCCATGTTCATGATTTTGCCTGTTCTTTTAACCCTGCAGATTATTTCAAGTTTTTCGACATCACCGCTGTTTAAACAGCACATAGCCCAAATGCCATTATCATAAAATCCTTTTGTTGCATTATAGCTGACCAATATCATACCATCAGGCAATCTGTCTTCAACATAAACATCTGTTGCCTTATCAGGTCCGTTATTTGAAATGACCAATGTCCATTTTACCAAATCATTGTAATATGGAGAGGAATTGTTTACCAGTTTGATGACGGATACATCTGCAGCCGGTTCAACATCAATTGTTTCATTGTCAAAGTTGTTGTCCAAATCATAGTCATATTCACTGGCATTGACGCTTACATTATTCTCTATCAGACCTGTTGCGTTAACCCTGCAATCCATGTTCAAGGTAAATGATTTGCCAATGCCCAATTCGTCAATAATGAGCACTCCAGCTAAAGGATCATATTTCATTGCGCTATCATCACCTATCCAAATAAGTGAATCCGGAAGCAAATCGCTTATTGTCACATTATGAGCAACATCAGGACCGTTGTTTATGACCTCAATTGTCCAGGTTATTATATCATTGAATTTAGGATTTGATTCGCTGACTGATTTTGTAACTGACAAATCACATGCAGGATTGACATATATTGGTTCGTCATCCTCATTGTTTGTCAGATTAAAGTCATAATTGTCAGATGTGACATTTGCATAGTTTGTAAAGTTTCCGGTGCTGTCCACAAATGTGATTATTTCAACGGTTACGGTTTCACCGACTTCCATCAGACCTATGCTGAAAATATCATCGATGCACTCTCCTTTACTCATGATGGAATCGACATATTCAAAACCGTCAGGCAGGAAATCAGCAACCCTGACATTTTTGGCAATGTCCGGACCTCTATTTGTAACTGTCAATGTCCATTTTACGAAATCGTTATAGTTCACATTGCTTGCATTGACGACTTTGACGATAGCCAAATCGCTTGCAGGTTCAACAAACACCCTTTCGCTGTCATTGTTGTTTGACTCGTCATAATCGAACTCTGTTGCATTGACGCAAACAAAATTTTCAATCAATCCTGTGGCGTTGACGATGCAGCGAATCTTGAGGGTCACCTTTTCGCCCTTTTCCAGAGTTCCGACATTCCAGATTCCTGAAGATGGTGAATAATCCCTGTCGCAATCGACATAAATCAAGGATTTCGGAAGCTGATCATACATTACCACATCGTGAGCAGTGTCAGGGCCATTGTTGGATATCTCTATTGTCCAGGTTACATAGTCCCTGTAGTTTGGAGAAGCATCTGAAACGCTTTTAACGACTGCCAAATCGCTTGCAGGATATACGAATATGTTCTTTTCAGCATGATTGTTATTCATATTTGTATCGAATTCATGGGAACTTACATCAGCATTATTCACTATTGTTCCTGTTGCGTTAACAACTGTAATCATCTGGAATGTGAATGTTTCGCCAGCCTTCAAATCGCCAATTGTCAATACTCCTGTTTTGCGGTCATACCTGTTATTGTCAGAGGTATTTATCAAAATCAATCCTTTTGGCAAAACATCGACTACCTTAACGTCGGTTGAATCATTAGGGCCATGATTTGTAACTGTTATTGTCCATGTCACAGTGTCTTCAAAATTCACAGCATCCCTTGAAACAGTTTTTTTAACTTCATTGTCCACTTTGGGATTGACCATGAAAGTTGTTGCATTTGCAATGGCCTTATAATAGTTATCCTCATAATGCTTTGCTGAAACATAATATTTTCCAGGCTTCAAATTGTTCAAATCAACATTGATTTCGCCCAGATAAGTTGTACGGCCCACTTCATTGTACACTACAGTTCCATCTTCATGCTTGACTGTCAATAGGACAGGTATACTATATTCCCGACTGTCCTGATATAGTTCTCCGGTATTAGTAGCGCCATACAATGGATATTGTCCGTCAATCACTATATTCACATCTCTAGCGGCATTGTAGATTGCATTGGACACTTCCAGATTATCAAAGTCTCCGATATTGTTTCCGCCATAGAGAACAACCTTAATTTTTTCACTGTCCCCATAATAGATATCCCTGGCTTCAATCGGCAAATGATAAACCCATGCCTGATTCTGGAACAGTTCATTATTTTTTAAAGTCAATTTGTCACCTGACTTATCATAATAGATTGCACTGCCATTTCTTGCGGTATTCAGCTTGAAGGAATTGTCTTCCACGAATACCAGTGTACTGTTGATATAAAGGGCACCTCCCAATCCGTCATCTAACTTTTTGACATCAGGAATCGCTTCATTAGCGAGAAATATGGAATTTTTAACTTCCGTATTTTTGCCCTGAATATAAATTGCCCCACCGTCTACATTGGCCTTGTTCGAATTGAAGGTGGAATCCTTAACAGTTATGTCCTCGGCTTTGGCATGGATTGCTCCGCCGTTTTCAGTCACATGATTGTCCTTAAAATTTGAATCATCAATCACAATATTCAATCCGTTCGCCTGAATGGCTCCGCCGTTTGGTGCGCTGTTTCCATAAAAATTACAATTGGAAACTGTCAGTTCCATATGGTCATATAAAAATCCGGTTGACAGAGCACCTCCAAATGCACCAGCGGTGTTATTAATAAATGTACAATTTCTAATCTCACCTGACCCGTGAAATGTCAATGCTCCACCTTCATCGGCAAAATTGTTTATGAAGATACAATTGGTGTAGGAAGTTCCGCTACGAATACATCCGGCACCGCCATGGGACGGGTCCTCGCTTATTGCACGATTACCCTTGAAGACACAATTTGTCACCTTGCCATTTGATCCGGGCAAATCCAAGCCGACTTGTATCGCCCCACCATAACAGGCGTATTTTCCTCTTACCCAATTATCCTCAAAAATTGAATTTTTAACTTCTGAATCCTTACCATACATCGCCAATCCTGCCGCTGCCGAATAATACTCAAAGTTTGGACAATAAGCTGAATTCCTTCTGAATTGACAATTGTCAATAAGTAATCCTGACGGGATATTCAAATCATATGCAGTATGAACTGCACCTCCAAGTTGGGCGTGATTATCTTCAAATATACAATTTTCTATTCTTACGTTCTTTGCATTGACCAAAATACCTGATCCGGTTTCTCCTTCACCATTGATAAATTTAACATTCTTAATTACAGTACCCGCACCGCCATTACTTATAATTATTGCCTGAGACAGATGTTTTCCATCCAGCGTAGCCATTGAATTTGAAGTTATGGTCACCGGTTTATTGACAGTGATTGCACTGCCTTTTGAATAATAATAACCATTCAATAAAATGGTATCTCCAGGATTTGCAGCATTAATAGCAGATTGAATACTTGAATAAATATTTCCATCAGGCACACGTTGCTGGCCTAAAACTTCACTTGAATCTTGAGAATTCGCCTCCAAAACATCATTTTTTTGAGAATTTTCTAGTTCATTTATATCATTGGATTCCAATCCCACTTCATCTACGGTCTCATTTATGTCTGCAGCAAATGACTCTTCAACAAACAATCCGAATGCAGTAAACATTAAACAAATAACACATAGACCGAATAGGAAATTTCTTCCAACAATCATCTTTCCATTATTTTTTAACATTTTAAATCACCTAAATTGAGGACGATTCTAAATACTATTAATTAACAAAAAGCTATTAACTAGCAATTAACCTTTTTATTTCTCAGTTAAGACTTAAAAATAACAATCCAAATATTAAATTTAAGAATAACCTGCAGAAAGTAGGAAAATTATTGAATAACAACCTATCACAAATTATTTTCAAACAAATAAAATGTCCGATCACAGGTTAATTTTAATTTAATAATCAAAATCATAATTTATTAAATCAAAGCAAAATTTACCTTAAAATAAAAGATAATCTTTCTAAATCCTCAAAATACCTATTAAATGGTTTAGTATTTAAAATTAATTGTTTAAAGACTGCAAAATTGTTTTTAGAATGAAAAATAACGTTTTAAAGTCAATATTGAAATTAGTGGGAAAAATATTTTATTGATGAAATAAATATAAATATATATTTAATATCAAGGTAAAGAGACATGAAAAAACAAATAGCAATACTGATTATGGCCATACTAATATTATCTCCAGTAATACAGGATGTCAGTGCGGCAAAAACCGTTTTTATAACATCCGATAATATTATAGACCATGACAGCGACATAAAACTATTAAACTCATTAAAGAGTTATATTGAAGAATTGAGTGGGGGAGAATTGCAGGTCATTGTTGACAATCAATCTCCCGCACCAGGAGAAGGATGGCGATCGATAGAAGTGACAAGTGATGTGAGTGTCGATTTAGCTGCATCGGATGCAGGAAATTATCTTCAATTGGCCAGTTCAACCGTAAACTCCGATAAACAAATAGTATTTGTAAATATAGGAAATTACGATTTAGATAATCATACAAATTTCTTAAGAAGAGCTTGGGACGATAATTATTCAAACGAATCTTTAGCAGGAATGCATGACCCTGGAACCTTCCTTAAAAATGCAGGAATCTTTTACGTTCAGCCTGCAAAAGAATTCCCAAATAATGTTCATAATGGTGTCATATCCAATTACGATGAAAACATGAACAAGCAAATCGCACAGGAAATCGTAGATATCATCAACACTCATGGAAATAATGAAAAAACATTAAGCGATGGATTGGTTACCCACAATATAATCAAACCATCAGTGATGGCTAAGGCAAGTCAGGAATTGATTAAAAGCAACGATAAAGAAATGAAAGGAACATATGGCAATTACAGTGCTCCTCAACTTTTATATCAAACAAGTTCATACTTAAATGGAAACGGATTGGACATTCCAAAATCCTACGACGAACCGGAAAACCCAATGGGAGTTTCCTTTATGGCAAAAGACACATACTCCGTTTATGACTATTTCAAGATGGGAGGAATAGTCAGGGAATACATGGACCAAAACGGAAGGGCACCGGATTCCATAGAATATGAAGGGGCACAAATCAGCTACTATGACTTAGTATACAACTTTGCAAAGATAACCCAAAGTCATACTGATGTAAACCATATGGGCTTTGAAAGTGAATATCACTTCGACAGAGTCAACGATTCAATATTACTACACATATTCCCATTCATATTGATATTGTTCGTGCTTTTCTTGGCATATTTATTATTAAAGCGTATAAGAAGATTTTAAAATAATAATGAGGTAGATTTATGAGAAAATATATTGCAGAATTAATAGGAACAATGGTTCTTGTTCTATTCGGTTGTGGAAGTGCAGCCATAGCCGGAACAATGTTGGGCACTCTCGGCATTGCATTGGCATTCGGTTTATCAATTGTAGCCATGGCATATGTTATCGGAGACATTTCAGGATGCCACATCAACCCTGCCGTTTCAATCGGTATGTGGATTGACGGAAGAATGGATTCAAAAGACTTGGTAATGTATATCATATTCCAATGTATCGGAGCAATTATCGGTATTGCACTATTGGCCGCAATCATCAACTCCGCCCCAATGCTTGGAGGATATGCAGCAACCGGACTTGGTCAAAACGGATTTGGATCCGCATCAAGTGTAGGGCTTGATGTAGTAGGAGCAATAATCGTTGAAATCATTTTAACCTTTGTATTTGTATTCACAGTTCTTGGAGTTACTAAAAAAGCAGAAAATGGTGCTGTTGCAGGTATCGTAATCGGTTTAACACTTGCATTTGTACACATTATGGGCATTCCATTAACAGGTACTTCAGTAAACCCTGCACGTAGTTTGGCACCAGCTCTTTTCCTTGGTGGACAAGCCTTACAACAGGTTTGGGTATTTATTTTAGCTCCAATAGTCGGTGCAGTCATTGCAGGATTCCTATACAAAGGATTAACTTCAGAGGATTTATAATCCTCTAACCTTTTCTTTTTTTAGATTTTTTCAAATCATTTTAATTCAACATATTTTAAAAGCCCATCTTATTAAAATTTAAATAATATTTTAAAGAAAAATATAACATAAGGTGAATATATGAAAATTGTTGTTGCAATTGGAGGATCAATTTTACTTAAAGAATATGACAGCAAAAAATTCCAAGAATACAGCGTCATTTTAAAGGACTTATCAAAAGAACATGAATTATATGTTGTTGTAGGAGGAGGAAAACCTGCAAGAGAATATATTGGAGTAGTTCGTGATTTGGGTGCTGGAGAGGCACAATGTGACGATATTGGAATTGAAGTTACCAGAATCAATGCAAAACTGATGCTTTCAGCACTTGGAGATGCAGCTTATCAAAGAGTGCCCCACAATTTCCAGGAAGCTTTAGAATTCTCAGCTACCGGAAAAATCATTGTCATGGGCGGAACAGAACCTGCACACAGTACTGATGCAGTATCAGCAATACTTGCAGAATACATTCAGGCCGACAAGCTCATTAACTTAACATCTGTTGATGGAATGTATACCAAAGACCCTAATAAGTTTGATGATGCCGAACTTGTTCCGGAAATTACCGCCACAGACCTTCTTGAATTTTTAAGCGGCAAAGACGTTAAGGCCGGAACATATGAATTCTTCGACACAACAGCTGTTCAAATGATTAAAAGGTCAAACCTAGAAACAGTAATTACCAATGGATTTGAACCTGAAAACCTCATTAAAGCCGTCAATGGCGAAAATATAGGAACCAAAATTATCAATGAATAGGTGATTTAGTGGATAATCTTGTTGATATTGGCTTAAACCTAATGCACAAGTCTTTTAGAAAAGACCGTGTCGAAATCATCGAAGAAGCAAAAAAAGCAGGCGTTAAACAGTTCATCATCACTGGAACCAATGTGAATTCCAGCCAGATGGCTGCAGAATATGCATCCCAATACCCTGGAACTTTATTTTCAACATCAGGCGTACATCCTCATGATGCTAAAACCTGCAATGGCCATACAATGTTTGAACTTGAAAAGATAGCTAAAAAAGATTGTGTGGTTGCTATTGGTGAATGTGGACTTGACTATAACAGAAACTTTTCGCCGCAGGATTTGCAGAGAAAATGGTTTGAAGCCCAAATAGAGGTTGCGGAAAGAACCGATATGCCTTTATTCCTACATGAAAGAGAAGCCCACCAGGATTTGTATGATATCCTAAAAAGGCATGACAGCGTGATTGAAAAATCTGTTGTCCACTGTTTTACAGGAACCAAGCAAGAAGCACAAAATTATATTAATTTGGGATGTTATATAGGTGTTACCGGATGGATTTGTGACATGAAAAGAGGAAGAGACCTGCAAGAGGCAGTGAGTGTTATTCCTCCTGAAAAACTAATGATAGAAACAGATGCACCATTTTTAATACCTAAAAATTTTGATGTAAAACCTAAAAAGAACAGAAATGAACCGAAATATTTGCCTCACATCCTCGAAACAATTTCCCTTTGCATGGGAATGGATGCAGAAGAGCTTGCCAATCAAGTTAATAAAAATACTAAAGAATTTTTCAAAATATAAGGAGATGATAATATGGCAGTAGACCCACATAAACATTGCCCAATTTGTGGAACCCCAATACCTTTAAATGAACTCGTATGCTCACCGGATTGTCAAAAGGTCTGGGATGCAAGACTAAGACAAAGAAAAAGATCACAAATAATATTATATGTTGTAATCGCAATATTTTTAATAATCTGGGCAGTGTTGACCTTTATGAAATAGGGATATTATGATTTTAACATCCTCAAATACATTAGAAAATAAAAAAGTTATTGATTATAAGGGATTGGTTACAGGCGAATCCCTTATCGGATCCAATATATATAAGGACATATTTTCTGGTGTTCGTGATGTTGTGGGAGGAAGAACCACAAAATATGAAGAGGAACTGGAAAAAGCCCGTGACCTTGCATTTAAAAGCATGACAGAAAAAGCTCAAAATCTGGGTGCAAATGCAATCATAGGCCTCAAGATTTCATACGATAACTTAGGCGGCACTATGGGAAACACAATACTTGTTACCGCTTATGGTACCGCAGTCAAATTTGAATAATATGAAAATTAAAGGCCATGAAGTGGATTTTAAATATATTGCAAAAGTTATAATCAGTATAGGAATAGGTACTGCCTTTGGACTTATAGTTTATGGTGTTTTCCTATACTTCCATATTGCCATTTTCGGATGGAATCTGGGACTGATTTTTGCACCTCTGGCTGCAGGATATGCTGAAACCATAGTTGCCAATAGAATTCTTGGAAAAAATTTAGGTGCAATTAGTGCATTCATCCTTTTCATTGATACTGTAATTTACAGTTTCATTTTAAAAAATGATACATTAGGAATGAATCTGATAACTGCAGGATCCATTCTTGTAATTTTACAGGCAGCATTCCCCACAGTTATAAATTACATTCTTTTAGTGGTTATTGGCGCTGTAGTATCTAATTTCTCATGGGTTTTCAAAAGAATTACAGCATTCCTGAAAAAGGGTAAAAGCCATGTCAGATGGGAGACTAAAGAAACAGAAATCCCCATTGAGTCACTGTATTATGATGAAAATGCAAGCAATGAGAGAATAAACTCATTGAACTTTTACTTTTTAACAAGCACTGATATGCAGGACAGAGATCATGAACTTCTTGGCATTTACCAAAGTGAAGTCATTATAGAAAACAAAGTCAAAATACAGCTTAAAAATGATGAAAGAGAGAAAAAACATTTATGCAACATTAAAGAAGGAAAAGACAAATGTCTAATCAAGTTAGCTAATAAGATTAAATCACATGGAGGAAACGGCATTCTAGATTTACACATCCAGTACGGATTGATTGGAAGGGGCGGAGACTGTATCCACATAACCGCCACAGGAATGGGAATTAATATAATCTTATGAAAATTAGAAATGAGGTGAAAGAATGGAAAATGAAGGAACAATCGCAATACCTATTATAGGATATATCATTGCAGTGATTTCCCCAATAATCGCTTTGATTTATGGTTCAGTATTAGTGTTTTACAAAAAGGAAACCCCACTATACCAAAAGCATGGCCGATTCATAATTTACTTCTCAATACTTATGTTTATCATAAGTTTCATTATAAGAATGGTCATAAAATGAGATATTGAAGGGAATTACCCCTCTATTTCATTTAACCTGTTTTTAAAATCTTCATTATTTTTACAATTGGCAATTGCCTCTTTCAGAATATTCTTTTCACCATCAACATCTCCCTGATTGTGATAGATGTCAATCAGTGATTCATAAGCTTTTTGAGAATCAGGTAAAGAAAAGATAACCTGCTTATACAGCCCAATCGCTTCATCAAATCTGCCCAAATCTTTGAGATAATTTGCTTCATTCATTAAATCAGCTATACTTTTAAGTTTACCGTCACTTTTAGGTTTTATCTTGCCTTCAACATTTCTCAACTTATCAAAAATATCCTCTGCAGATTTCTCATCAAAATTTTCTCCAACTTTTCGATTTTCACTCATATTATCACCTTAAGGAAGAATTCCAAGCATTTTCAATGCCATATACAATACCAATACTGAAAATATAATCTTTAACTTTTTTTGAGGCACCCTGTGTGCATACTTTGCACCTAAAGAAGCCATCGGAACTGAAAAACATGCAATCAATGCAAAGTTAATCAGACTCACATAACCGATTGAATATGGAAAAGTGCTGACTCCCCAACCCGAAACCATATAGGACAGAAATCCTCCAACAGCAGTCAAGCTAATGAAAATTGATGATGTTGCAATAGCCTCTATCATTGAAAATCCTAAAAGCGCTGTCAGAATAGCTATTAAAAAGATTCCCCCACCAACACCCAAAAGGCCTGATGAAAATCCTACCAAAAGACCGATGATTCCTGCCGTAATCCAATTAAACGGTATTTTGGCATCTTCCCTTTCCTTGTTAATGTTGATGACATTATTGACAGTTATGAACAGTAATAGAAGACCAAAAATTATTTCCAATACCCTTGAAGGAATCATTGAAGCTGCAAAACCACCCAATGCACCGCCGATTATTCCAAAAATTCCCAGTCGGATTCCCGGTTTGATAATATTATCCATTGTTCGGGTGTGCCTATATGCTCCGCTCAAGGATGTCGGGATGATAATGGCCAAGCTGGTTCCGAATGAAATCAGTATTGCCAAATCAGGTTCAACGCCAATGTATTTCAGCAAAAAATATTGCAGAGGCACGATTAGAAATCCTCCGCCTATCCCCAAAAGCCCTGATGCAAAACCCGCACAGATACCGATTAGGATTAATCCTATGAAATATTCAATTGGAAACATAAACATCATTTATTTAAAGTATTAATATTAAATTATTGTTAATGAAACTTAATAAAACTATCATAGTCGGATTAATACTTATAGTATTTGCAGGAGTCATATTCATAACTGACGTTTTCAATCCGATTATAAGGCCCGTCACATATCAGTTTTTAATGGGATCATCAAAAGGAAAAGACATAATATTCTTTGGCCTTTTAGGCTTGTTCCTAATATTGTCCCAAGTGATTGAAAAAGACATTGATACAACAAAGTATCTGAAAATTTCAATCGTTTTGGGCACTGTCTTATTAAGTTTAGGCATTCTTTTAGAGGTCCTTTTCAGAATGCAGATGGGCATTGGAATCAACACCGTTTTTTGCTCTATGACTAACGGCATGAGTTCCACAAGCATATTGCATACTCACCTCTTAAAGTCCATTTTAGGAGCACTTATAACTCAAATCATGGGACCATTTATTCAAAGCAATATCAACACAGGCGTTGGCCTATATCAATATGTTCCAAGTTTCTCATTTTTAGTGGTTTTGCTAATACCAGTGTTGTTTGCAAGCATAGTGCTGTCCATGCAAAAACGCCCATGGTTTACAAACTTCCTAATGGCATTCTTTTCAAGCTGCCTGTTTATCGGAATAATAGACGGAGGAATGTTTGCAACACCGTCATATGTTGGAATCCTGGGATTATTCCTCGTTTATAGAAACGGTTTTTACCTAAACTACATTGTTGGAAAAGTTTTAAGGGATGAAAAGTTGCTTGAAGAAAATGAATTGATTCAGCCAGTCTATAGAAACCGTGGATTTTCTGAAATCCGATATATATTCAATCGTTTTGGAATTTACTTTTTTGTACTATTAGTAATATTTTTAAGATTCACAATAGCCTTTGCAGGTGCAGAACCGGACTATTATACCGTGGATATTGTAAATCCAAGTGGAGACATTGATTTGGGAAACATCACTGCAAAAGTCATTGACAACGTCACCACTCCAAATAAAATCACATGCCATATTGACCCCAACTATAACGAAATGGAACTGATCAATGATTTGAAGATACCGCTGAACAATTCGTGTGAATATTATACCGTTACATGGAATGCATACTCTTATCTGGAATGAGATGATGAGAAAAATCTACTTAATTTTACCTATCCTTGCCGGAATAATGTTTGGATCAAGCGGAATATTTGTAAGAACAATGACTCAAAACGGAATCGGACCTACAACATTGCTGTTTTTGAGGTTTTCAATAGCAATTGTCCCTATTTTAATAGCAATTGTTGCCACTGACAAAAATCTCTTCAAGATAGAATTGAAGGACATTCCCCTGTTTCTTGTATGTTCATTATGCATTATAGGACTTAATCTGTGCTACAATCATTCCATGAACACTGTTCCGCTTTCATTGGCCGCAGTTCTATTGTCCATTGCACCAATTTATGTTTTAATCATAGCATATTTCCTTTTTGGAGAGAAAATAACATCAAAAAAATTGATATGCATGATTCTGGCAATTTCCGGATGCGTGCTGATGACAGGAATTTTGGAAAACGACCTGGGAAACCTTCCACTATTCGGAATTCTTTCAGGCATTGGCGCAGGACTGTTCTGGGCCGTTTATCTGATGGCCTCCAAAAAGTCCATTGAAAACGGAAAGCACACCTTTACAATATTATTCTATTCCGTAATATTCATCTCAATAGCCTTGATTCCCTTCACTGACTTTGGTGAAATTTCAGGCTTCGTTTCCATCGATCCGGCGATGACAATCATATTCCTAATCCTGCACTCAACATTTTCATTTGCACTTCCATACATATTCTCCACAATCAGCCTGAATTACATGGATTCGGGAACCTCCTCAATATTTTTATCCGGAGCCGAACCATTTGCAGCGCTGATTTTCGGATTTTTGATATATTCAGAAATCCCGACACCACTGATGTTTTGCGGATTCATATTAACTATTATTGCAATGATGATGTTAAGTAAAGATGACAACAAAACATCATGACAGAGAGAGGTGCATTTCAACTGTAAATGCTTTAAATTAAAAAATACGCTAAAATAGCACCATTTAAGCTAATTGCATAATTTTTAATCCTAAAAAATAAAACCCTTATCACAAATCATGATACGCCTCAAATGTATAAAAAATATTGACTTACTCGGAAACAATTTTCATACAGTAATTGAAAAATATTCTGTAAAATCAGGTGAAACACTTGAAACATTCAGTGAAAATGAAACCCTAAATAATGAATTAGGATATATGGAATTAAAAGATAAATATAATTTAATTTCATCAAAAAAGAATTTTCAAAAAAATCGATTTTTAAGCAGAAATTAATCATTCTTGGAAAAAAATTTCATTCAAGAAAATAATTAAAATCAGTCCAAATTACAAAAAAAGCCTAAAATTACAAAAATTTATAATATTTAAAAATAAATTTAAACATATGATTTTCAGCATTATCATACCTACCTATAATGAGGAAGAGTACCTTCCAATTCTTTTGGACAGCATTAAAGAGCAAGATTTCAGTGATTACGAGGTTATTGTAGCTGATGCCAATTCAACTGACAAAACCAGAGAAATTGCAAAAGATTACGGATGTGTTGTTGTTGATGGAGGCCTTCCGGCAGTAGGCAGAAACAATGGTGCAAAAGTTGCTAAAGGAGAGATTTTATTATTCCTGGATTCCGATTTGCAGCTCACAGAGGATTACCTCAGAAATGTTTTGTATGAATTCAGAATGGAAAAGCTTGGAATAGCCATTACCCAAATGAAACCGATGTCCAACAAGGTTGAAGACAAAATATTCCATGATTTTGCAAATTACTTTATGATAGGTGTTGAAAAAATTAAACCGCATGGTGCAGGATGTTATGGAATAATTGCCAAAAAATACCTTCATGATGAATGCGGAGGCTTTGATGAATCCCTAACTTTCGGCGAAGATACCGATTATATTGAAAGATTGGCAAAAAAAGAGCCATTTAGAGTACTTAGAAACGCTGAAATTGGCGTTTCAATCAGAAGGCTTGAAGAAGAGGGACTCACCACATTAATTCAGCAATACGGAAAAAGTACAGTAAACGACTTTTTAGGAAAAAGAACCGATGCCGATGAACTGAACTACAATTTTGATCATGGAAAAGAAAAGATTACCGCATCAGATTTATCAAGGTTTGAAAAAAGTGCTGAAAGAATAAATGAAATCAAGGAAACCTATGAGGATTCTATCGGCAAAATACAAAATGTCAGATCAGGGATAAAGTCCCTGCACCGCAGAAGAGAGAGAAAAGTGGTGTTTTATTGTGTTTGCGGTGAAGGAATGGGACATGCGATTAGAAGCAGTGTGATTGTTGACAGAATCAAGGACAAATATGACGTTTACATATTCTCAAGCGACAGGGCATACGAATACCTGAATTCAAAATTCGACAATGTTTATGAAATAGGCGGATTCAATACAGTATACATCAACAATAAGGTAAATGACCTGCAAACATTTGCTGATGCCCTAAGAAGAAATCCGACAAATATAAAGGTTGGATATGAAAATCTATATAAAAAAGCAAGGCAGTTAAGGCCGGATGTAATTGTAACTGATTTTGAAATATATGCCACAATGGTTGCAAAACTAAGGGGAATCCCATTGATCAGCCTGGATAATATCCATATGATTACACAAACAAAAATTGACTATCCCAAAAGCCATCTGGGAGAAATGCTTAAGGCAAAAGGTGTAATAAAAACATATGTGATTAAACCAAAAGTACATATACTTACCAGCTTTTTCTATCCAAGAATAAAACCTAGAAAGAATGCGGTCATTTATCCTCCAATCATACGTGAAGATATTCTTAAATTAGAGCCAAAAGAAGGAAAACATGTTATTGTTTATCAAACCAGTAAGGAAAGTGTTAAGCTTGTCCGCAAACTAAAAGCTCTAAAAGACGAACAGTTCATTGTTTATGGATTCAATAAAAATAAGATTGACGGCAATTTAACATATAAAGAGTTCAATGAAGATGAATTTTACGATGATCTGGCATCATCAAAAGCCGTTATTTGCAATGGAGGATTTACATTTATTTCAGAAGCGATACACCTCAGAAAACCGATTTATTCAGTGCCTGCCATTGGAAACTTTGAACAGACATTGAACGGATTTTATGTTCAAAAATTAGGTTATGGAGAATATCACGAAAAGTTAAATGCTAAAAAGGTAGATAACTTTTTAAAAAGACTTCCAAGATATCAGAAAAGGCTTGAAAAGGTTAAAAAGACAAATAATGATGGAGTCGTTCGTGAATTAATTTATAGAATTGAAAGATACTCAAAAAGAAAATATGATTAAAGATTGCTGACATCTTTAATCTTAATAGTTTGTGAAACTTCTTTTAAGAGATTCAAATCATTACCCATCAGAATAACATCAACATCACCCTGATTGGACACATATTTATATACCGTTCGATTTTTAAAATCAGAAGAGTAAATCTGCTGTGAACTTGAATTTGAAATGCTGAATGACTTATCTCCTATCAAAGAATCTGTCAATCCCTTGTTAATTATAATGCCGGAAAGGTTTTCAGAATAGCTTCCGTTATTCTGGTAAAATTTCATTCCACTAGCTTCATTTTTAATCGTGAAATTTGAACCTTCAGGAGTATTGATTTCAAAAAGTTTAAAATTCTGAGTCTTTAAAGGAATGTCCGAAGAACTTTCAGTTACATTGGCCCCTGACTGGTTTGTGAAAATCAGATATCCTCCTGCAACAATGAGAATGACTGCAATAGCAATTAAAATCATTGAGAATTTATTATTCATTGTAAAACACCAAAAAAAGTAAAAAATAGATTAATAAAGTAAGCACTTCATTAATCCTGGGCAACTATAAAGTTACACCCATTTCCAATTGTTCAGTTAATTCCTTGTACCTGTTACGGATGGTTACTTCAGTAACTCCCGCAATGTCGGCCACATCTCTTTGGGTTTTCCTCTCACCGAGTAAAACTGATGCGATGTATAATGCGGCTGCCGCTACACCTGTAGGGCCTCTTCCTGAAGTCAGTCCTTTTTCCATTGCCTTTTCAATTATTTCAATGGCTTTGGATTGTGCTTCACCTGAAAGTCCCAGTTCGGATGCGAATCTTGGCACATAATCAACAGGAGAAGTTGGCGGCAATTTGATATTCAATTCACGTGTCAAGAACCTGTAGGTCCTTCCAACTTCCTTTTTGGTTACGCGAGAAACTTCAGCGATTTCATCCAATGTACGTGGCACGTTACAGCGTCTACATGCAGCATATAAAGAAGCAGCTACAACACCTTCAATGCTTCTTCCTCTGATTAGCTTATTGTCTACCGCACTTCTGTAGACCACACTGGCAGCCTCCCTAACGCTTCTTGGAAGTCCAAGCCTTGAGGAGTCACGGTCAAGCTCACTTAAAGCAAATGCCAGATTTCTTTCAGTAGCTCCGGAAATTCTGATTTTTCTTTGCCATTTCCTTAACCTATACCATTGAGCTCTGTTTCTGGCAGGAATGTCACGACCGTAGATGTCCTTGTTTCTCCAGTCGATCATGGTACTTAGACCTTTATCGTGAATAGTGTAGGTGATTGGTGCCCCAACCCTTGTACGTTTGTCTCTTTGTTCGTGGTCAAATGCTCTCCATTCTGGACCCATGTCTACAAGGTTTTCATCAATGACTAAACCGCAACGAGCACATACAACTTCTGCCCTTTCATAGTCACCAATCAATTCCTTAGAACCGCATTCAGGACATTCGGTTTGTTTTGAATCATCATAAACCTCATTTCTTTTGTCTTCAACGGACCTTGTACGTCCATTAGGAGCTTCTTTTACTTTTTGTGTCGTGGTTTCATCCTCCTTCTTCTAGGTTTTTTGGATTTTGGTTTTGATACAAATAGTTTTTCACCACAATTCTTTTCTATTCGATCCCTATTCGCTGATTTGAATAAACGAATAGAGACATATGGTTCTTTAGTAGGTCCAAAAACATAACTGACCTTACCTATCTTGTTTTTATTACTGTCAAAAACAATCCCACCAGGTGAAGGTGTTTTAGTGGACCTCGCTATTAATTTTCCAGAGTTTGCTATATGCAAACTTTTTCCTAAAACTTTCATAAAATCAAACTTAAACTCAAATCTGTATCATTTATATAATTAGAAATAGGATATATATAAACTTATCGATATATTTATATATAAATATTGATTTCTATTTAAATGTTTTTCTATTTGAGTCCAACTATCTCAGCTAAAGTTTTCCCATCGTCAATGTCATCAATAATTTTAGATTCCTTAACCTTAACACCCAATGCTGCAACCATTGTTTTTGAAAACAGTTCCTTGGGAATGACGACAATGCCACTTTCATCGCCAATGAAGAAATCCCCTGGATTGATAGTGGTGCCTTCCACCTCAATGCTTTCGTTTAAAGTGCCAAGACCCAGGGCAGATCCTGCATTCGGACAGAAGTCAGAAGCAAAAACCGGATAATCCATATATAAAAGGGCATCCAAGTCTCTTGCAGAACCATAAATGACTGTTGCCTTAATGCCATTGTCACGGGCACAGGTGGATGCGAGCTCTCCCCAAATGGCCTTGTCGTTTGAGTCAACCTTAAAAAACAATATGTCCCCTTCACATGCACTGTCTATTGCAAGGGCAGATGTTCCCCAATCATCAGAGGCGGTTTGAGCAGTGAAAATGGGTCCGAAAACCTTCTGATTGTTGACCGGCTTTATATTTTGAATTGTGCCCGGCCTTTTTGATATTCCATTGTATGCATCTGAGACCTGACAGGCGGAAACATTCTCGAGCAATGACATCAAATTGATGTGTTCTGAATAATTTTTACCGTTAAATCTTAAATCCTCTATTGAAACGCCTTCTAACTCAATTTCACTAACATCAACGCGTTTTTTTAAATTCTTATTTTTATTTAATAAATCTTTTGGAGTAACTGACATGAATTCACCACTTACATAATAGTTTATCAGACATAATTAAAATACATTTCATAGATTATATATATTAGTTTAATCTAAATATTAATTGTAGTATTGTAATAATACTTATCATTTATATGCTCATAGAGTTTACGTGCATTATTCATTTATTATTAATTATTATTAATTTATCAAAAAGGGAGAAAATTTAGTATTAGGGAAATAAAAAGTTATGATGAAGTTATAAAACCAAATAACCAAATTAATTAAGAAATAAAAAGTAATACCCCATAGTAAATTTCTCAAAAATGTATTAACTCTTTTTAGTGTATAAAAGGTCGAAAGACAAGATTATCGTGTAATTTATGCAAGTTTCACCTAAAAATAATTTGTATTTTTAGCAATTACATAAATTATCCCGATTAAAAGCTTAGGAGGCTTAAATATGGGAAAAGGTGAAGAATTAACAACAACAAAATATTTAATTCATGCCCAAATTACCGCTAACGGTATCGTTGAAAAACCAGACGTTGTCGGTGCTGTCTTTGGGCAAACTGAAGGTTTACTTAGTAATGATTTAGATTTAAGAGAACTCCAAAGAACTGGAAGAATAGGAAGAATCCAAGTTAACATCCACTCCAACAGTGGAAGAGCAAAAGGTGAAATCGTAATTCCATCCAGTTTAGACAGAGTTGAAACCGCCATTCTCGCTGCATCACTCGAAACCATCAATAGAGTAGGTCCTTGTGAAGCAGAGATACACACAACAAAAGTTGAAGATGTAAGGGCAGTCAAAAGGGAACAAGTCGTTAACCGTGCAAAAGAAATTTACAAAAACATGGTTGAAAGCGTTGGTCCTACCAGCATGAGAATGATTGAAGAAGTAAGGGAAGCCATGAGAGTTCATGAAATCTCTGAATACGGTGAAGACCGTCTTCCTGCTGGTCCAAGCATCCACACATCCGATGCGATTATTGTTGTGGAAGGACGCAGTGACGTATTGAACTTACTCAAATATGGTATTAAAAATACCGTAGCAGTTGAAGGTGTAAGCGTGCCTCGTTCCATCGGCGAGTTAAGTAAAAAAAGAACCACAACAGCATTTGTTGATGGTGACAGAGGCGGAGAACTTATCTTAAAAGAACTCCTGCAAATCGGTGAAGTGGACTACATCACACGTGCACCTAAAGGAAAAGAAGTGGAAGATCTTGAAAAGGACGAAGTTCTCGTTGCACTCAGGGACAAAGTTCCTACAGCACAGTTTTTGGCCACAACAAATATCTTAAACGATTCCGGCAACAACAACAATCATAAAAAAGAAAACAACAGACATAATAGAAGACATCAAAAATACAACCGCAATGAAAAGCAGAAACCTGTAAAAGAGCCGGAACCTGAAGTTGAAGACGATGAAGTCACCCTAATGAAAGACATGTTAAAGGAATTTGAAGGAACTGGCTGCGGAGCCATTCTTGATGAAGCACTGAATATGACCAAAGAGGTTGAAGTGGAAAATATCTACGAAGAAATCAAAAATATTGAAGGAACAGCCGACACAGTCATATTCGACGGAGTAATTTCCCAAAGAATGGTTGATGTTGCATCTGAAAAAGGAATCAAGAAGTTGGTTGCTTTCAAATCCATGAACATAGTTAAAAAACCACAAAACGTGAAAATTATAACTATAAACTAAAAAGAATAAATTCATACTTATAAAATTAAAACATCGGAAATTGGAGGTAAAATATGAATATTAATATCGATGGTTACTACAGCACTAGAAAAAATGTTTTCGAAAGAATTCAGGACGCTAGTGTAGCTACTAAACTACTAATGTCATTGATGATGGCATGTTTAACCGGTATAATGGCACAGATTATTATTCCGCTTCCATGGACTCCAGTTCCTATAACTGCACAAACCTTTGCAGTGTTATGTTCTGGTTTATTCTTAGGTAAGAAATACGGATGTTTAAGCCAAATCCTCTATATCGTTTTAGGTGTTGCATTCATTCCTTGGTTTGGAGGAATGACCGGAGGACTTGATGTATTATTAGGTTCAACCGGAGGATTCCTTATTGGATTCGTTATCGCATCCTACTTTATAGGTTTAATTACCGAAAAATATGCTGATGCACGTAATTTCAAAAAAATGGCTCTGACAATTGGAATTGCAAACTTCGCATTAATCTATATTCCAGGTTTAGCTGGTCTTGCATTGTTCTTAAGCATGCAGGGTACACCAGTCGGAATCGTAGATCTTTTAATGATGGGTCTTGTTCCGTTCATTGCTGGAGATATCGTGAAAATATTAGGTGCAGCTTCAGTATCTAAAGTATTTTTACCAAAAGACTAAGGTTTTTATAACCTTCTTTTTTTATTTTTTTTTTGATTTTAATGAAGCTTAAATTAAGAGGACATCACTTGTTATGTCTTAAGGGTTTTCAGGGCTACGGCTATGATGAAAGCTTTGTTGAAAATATGATTTTAATAAATTCCGAAAGAAAACTGCCCCAGACAACAGTTTCTATTTGTGAGTGTGCCGATGACATCTGCTCATCATGTCCAAATCTAGTTGATGGCATTTGTGAAGACAAAACTCAAAACGAAAGAATAGTGTCAATGGACAGGGAAGTGTTGAAAAAACTTAACGGCACAAAAGAGTGTAACTCCATTGAATTGTTTGAAAAAATAGATGAAATATTCTCCACGAAAGAAAGTGTTTCCAAAATCTGTTTTGATTGTAAGTGGAGCGAAAAATGCTTATTTTATCAAAAATTATCAAATAACCGATAGGTATAAATACTACATAATAAATATATATTAAATGTTGTATACAGTACAACAGATATAGTCCCGTAGGGTAGTGGTAATCCTTCTAGGCTTTGGACCCGGAGACGGCGGTTCGACTCCGCTCGGGACTACTCTTATAAACTTTTTTTACTGATATTTTATGGAAAAGCTATTACTTATTGGAATTGATACAAGAAGTATGCTTAACAGTGCAGATTATGATATTTATTCCACAAGCTATTTTTCAACATCCGACACTCCCACCATCAAAAATCAGAAGATCATTCTACAGGAAAGTGACGGTGAAAGCTGCGGAATCTTTGAAGACAACTTCAACAGCAAAAGCATTCTGGAAATATCAAAGGACTACATTGATGAAGTTGACCATATAATTCCGATTTCAGGAGTATCTCCAAGTGACTTTTCAAAAAAAGACCGAAAGAAGATTTTGGGAAACCATGATGTGGGAGACATTGAGGACAAGTTCAGATTCTACAAAAAAATCAGAGATGAATTTTTAACCCCCATGACTTTTCATGCATCTGATATGGATGAAGCATTTGAAATAGACAAGAATCATCCAGACA
The DNA here is from genome assembly GCA_900320515.1 of uncultured Methanobrevibacter sp. Taxonomy (GTDB): domain Archaea; phylum Methanobacteriota; class Methanobacteria; order Methanobacteriales; family Methanobacteriaceae; genus Methanocatella. The sequence continues at coordinate 41,179 of ONSJ01000010.1, forward strand.
TTCAATTTATTTTAAAGCCGGTTAAAGGAAGTGGCGGGTATGATGTCAACCTATTGAATAATGACATTGATATTGAATTTGGTGACAATGAATTCATCCTGCAGGAATATGTCTCCGGAATCAACCTAAGTTCATCAGTATTGTCCAGTGAAAATGAAACAAAAACAGTTACCAACACCAGATTGCTTACGATGAATGACTTTGGAGTTGAAAATTCATTCATATATGTGGGAAACATTTTGCCCTTGACGGGAAAATCCATAATGGGAGATGTTGATGACATCGGCAACATCAATGAAGAACTGAAAGATACAAGTGAAAGCTTAATCGATAAATTTAATCTTATCGGATCTAATGGTGTGGATTATATCCTTAATAAAAATGGTTTGTATGTCATAGAGATTAATCCGAGACTGCAGGGAACATTCGAATGCACTGAAAAAACATTTGGGATAAACATGCTTGAAGCACACATAAAAGCATGCCAGGGCGAAGTCATGGAAATTCCAAAGGCACAATGCTATACCTATAAAAAAATAGTTTACTCACCAACAAGAATGAAATACCGTCCGATGGATTTGGATAACATCTATGACCTTCCGCATATCGGATCCATCACCGAAAAGGATGAACCCTTGCTTACAATAATTGACAGTGATGTCGATTTTGAAAAATTATATGAAAAAGTAGAATTAACCAGTGAAATAGTTGATAAGTCAGCTAAAAGAAGCCAACCAGATGCAAAATAAAAATTATTACTCCAATTGTTATTAAAAAAGTAGTAATTATCATTGCACGAGTCATCCAGATAAATAACTTAGCCTTATTGTCTGGGTCCTTCATAAATTGGTCAATTGGATTTCTTCTCATTATTACACCTTTTCCAGTAAAAAATATTTTTACAGTAACTTAATAAAATAATCTCTTTTTAGAAATAATTAAAAATTTAACCTTAAATTTAAAAAATAATAAAAAATAAAAGAAAATGAAGAAAATTAAGAAAAATTTAAGCTTCTGCATTTTGAGCTGCTTCAGCTGCAGCAGCTGCTTTTTCATTTTTCTCAATTGTTGATCTAATCATTTTCAATCTAACGAAGTTTTCCCTTTCCATTTCTTGGAGTCTCATATCAATATACTTTTCAGTATTTTCGAATCTTGGAATCATAATATGTTCTAAAGCATTTACTCTACGTTTAGT
>ONSJ01000021.1 GCA_900320515.1 uncultured Methanobrevibacter sp.
TTCAGTATCAGTTTCAGGAAGTGTCAATGACAATTTGAGTTGAGGTTCAGGTAACTTTTTCAAGTCTGTTTTTCCGTTTGGAGTTTGCGGCATCTCATCTATTTGCATGAAAAACGTTGGAATCATGTATTTTGTAAGCTTATTTTTAAGATATCTTCTCAAGAGATTAATATCGATTTCATCTTCAGCTGTCAAATAGGCACACAGGTGTTCGTTGTTGTTGATTTCCTTGATTACAACAACGTTTTGTCTGATATGCGGGAATTTAGCGATATTTGATTCAATTTCACCAATCTCAATTCTTAAACCTCTTAATTTGATTTGGTTATCGATTCTTCCCTTGATGTCGATTTCACCGTTTGGAAGCTCAATTGCATAATCTCCACTCTTATAATAAGGAATATCATTGATGGTAACGAATACTTCTTTGGTTTTATCATCTAGATTATAGTATCCTCTACTTACACCAACACCGCCAATGTATAACTCACCCATTACACCTTTAGGCAGCAGTTTGCCATCTATATCACGAACATCAGTAACGTAGTTGTGCAATGCTTTTCCTACAGTAATATTGTCCGGACTGGTAATGTTTATTGAGTTACATGTTACTGTGGTTTCAGTCGGTCCGTAAATGTTGAATATGTCAGTATCTGCATTATCCAGGATTTTGGATACAACATCCTGCGGCAATATTTCACCGCCGACTGCAATATATGAAAATGTGGACAATTCTTCTGCAAACTTGTCATATTCAAGGTATTGCCTTATTCTTGATGGAGTTGTAAATGTAAGAGCATCCGGCTTTTGCCTGCGGATTAATTTAGTCAGCTCCCCAATATTTTTAACTTCACTATCATCCGCAAGAACCAATTCCAAACCAAACGTCAAACTCATAAAATCAAGCAGGAATGTATCAAAGGACACTGTAGTTATTGCCAATGCCTTCTTCATTTTTGAATATGCATTATAGATGATATTATCGTCACTTTTGGCAAATAAATTAGTAATGTTTTTATGACTGATCATTACACCCTTAGGATTACCGGTAGAACCTGAAGTATAAATCATATAAGCCAAATCATCCGCTCCAACATCAACATTAGGATTTTTGACATTACCTCCACTAACCAGCTCATCAATGTCCAGGAAGTTTTCTCCTGATTCATTGGAAAGGATATAATCAGCCTGACTATTTTCAAAGATATAATTTATCCTGCCCTGAGGATATTCAGAATCAATCGGAATGAAAGCACAACCCGCCTTAAGGATACCTAAAATAGAAGCAACCAAATTACTGTCCCTTGAAAGCATAATCAAAACATTGCTTTTTGGCTTAACTCCCATGTCAATTAAAGAATTGGCTATGACATTTGCCTTTTGGTTCAATTCACGATAGGTCAATGTGGCATCACTAGCAACGAGAGCGATTTCATCAGGTTTTTCATTTGCCTGTTTTTCAAATCGTTTGTGAATCAAGGGCATTTCAACTTCACTAAAAGCAATATCTTCATTTTCACACACAAGGGCAATGTCGGAAATATTTGTTTTATCCAAATCTGCATCAATTATTTCATTAATGATTTTTTCAAGGCTTGACAGGAATAAATCAATGAAATCTTTTGTGTATAATTCATTATTGTAAAATAAAGACAATGAAACGGTTTTATCATTTTCAACAATGCTCAAATAATTTGAATATTCCAAATCTGACTTTAAATTATCATTGAAACTGTAATAGAATTCCGGCTTCAAAAGAAGGTCCCCTTCATCTACCTCTTCATCGAATCCTAAAGTCCTATTATAATTTTCCTGAATCTTTTGTAAGAATTCTTTAATAGAAATTTCCCTGTTTTCAAATTTAGTGGCAAAAGGAACATTCTTCTGGTTAAAAATCAAAGTTTCATTTGAAAAATTAAACTTATTAAGCGTTAAAGACAAAGCTGCCAAAAAAAGATCGTTGATTGAAATTGAATTGGATTTTACAAATTCAACCAAATTTTTCTTTTCAAATTCATATTCAGATTTATCAATTAATCCGTTCTGCTTTTCTCCAATCTTGTTGGGAGAAATTAAAGTTGATTCATCAAAATCTGTCCACAATTTTGATAAATACTCATTTAAAGAAGTTTTTATTTTAATGCCCATAATATCAAACTTAAATTTTTATTAATAATATTATTTTTAACATTGTTAATAAAATTTGTTAAAACATTAAAACAGACATTTTAGCAATAATTTAACTTTATTGTGAACAATTAACCTCCCTACAAAATTGGGAGAGGTTCAAAAATTAAATTAAACTCGAAGTTGAACAAAACAGGAGTAAATTAAAAGAATTATAATAAAAAAAAAGAAGGTAAAGGGAATCATCTGATTCTTATTACGCTTTTCTTGGAAAGAATAACATTCTTATTGCCAGACATTACCTTTACATTATGTTTACCATAGCTAAGTCTTTTAGTGTTGAACTTGGCCACACCCTTCTTATTGGTTTTGACAGTGTAGGTCTTGTATTTCTTGCCTGTGTATATCTTCAATTTAAGCTTGATACCGCTCATTGGCTTTTTGGTGCTTTTGTGTTTGAGGGCGACCTTGAAATATTTGGATTTTTTGTATTTGAACTTGACCTTAGGGGCCTTCACAATGGCTTTTGTCTTTTTGACCTTAAGAGTAGTTGTTGTGAGGACACCTGGAACCTTGACGTATCTTTCATCACCAGGATCACCGCCCGGAATGCAGAATGCCTCATAAACTGTTATCTTGTATTTACCTGCATTCAGTTTGGATGCCTTTATTGTTGCTATCCCTTTGGAGTTGGTCTTGATTGGAATGAAATCTGTATTCTTGGATGATTTTGCATATGCAAGAAGCAGAACCCTCACGGCAGGCTTACCTGATGGTGTGACGACCTTGATTTTTATGGTCTTTCCGGAGTAGTATGTTGTAACCAGCTTTTTTGAAGTCGCCTTGAGAAGGGCAATCGCATTCATATTGTTGTCAAGCGCCTTGTTTTTGAATGTTTTTGAATTGTCGAGAATGATTTTTGGGGATTTGACTGCAGCCTCCTCGTTGGAAGTGAAATTACAATTGGTTATCTTAAGCAATCCAGGCACGTAGTCATCTTCGCCCACGTCGTTGTCAGCAAATATCGCTCCCACAATGTTGGCAGTGTTTTTGTCGAATGAACAGTTTGTGACATCAACATTATATCCGTAAATTGCTCCTCCTCTACCTCCATTGTATCCGGCTGAGTTGCTTGTGAATGTACAACCAATGGCATTAACAGTACCTGCATATACTGCACCTCCACGATAATCAAAGGAATCACGGATGAGTTTAACGTAATTGGACTCAAAGATTGTGTTTACAAGGTTGAGCTTGGTTCCATAAATCGCCCCACCGGCGTTGGCGTAATTTCCCTTAAAGAAGCAATCCGTAATTTTTGCACTTTCTTCAAATACTATTGCTCCCCCATAGCCTTGAGCATGGTTATTGATGAAACTGCAGTTTACTGTCTCAAGATTATATGCATAAATCGCTCCTGCATCAGAATTGGGATGTTTTATATTTTTTCCAGGTTCTTTAACATAGTTGTTTGCAAAGTTGGAGTTTGTAACCTTGCACAATCCTGAAGTGAACGCATAAATGGCAGCTCCACTCCAGTCCCTGTAATTGTCTTTGAAGCTACATCCATCAATGTTCACTTTGACTATAACCCTATCAACATGTCCATCTGAATCGGCGAATATTGCACCGTCTTTTGCATTTATGAATGTTATGTTGTTGAAGTTTACTGTGACCTTCTTGGTAATGTGAAATATTCCTGAAAGCTTTTTGGCATCAAGTGTGGCACCGTTTACGCCGTTGAAGGTCAATGATTTTTTAACGGCAATTGTCTTGCCTGAACTTGTGTATGTGCCGTCAAGCTCTATCACATCCCCTGCATTTGCGTTGTTTACTGCAGTTTGGATATTGGCAAATGTCTTGCCGGACGGCTTGACTGTGGCAGCCAATTGCCCATCATCACTTGCCTGTGTTAAACCTGTCCCGTCATCTGAAGCGGACAAATCTTCACTGTTTTCCACCTCCAGTGAACTGTCCGAAGTGTTATCGGATGCATCATACAAGTCAGAAGCCTGTGAAGCAGAAGCAAAACCTATAGTGAGCATCAGCAGCACAAGCATTGAAACTAAAAATAGCTTGTCTTTAAACATTATTTTCACCTCTTGAAATATTATAATCTGATATATAACTATTGCACCTACAAATATATAAAATTGTAATATAATTCATACATTGTTGACATTAGATAAAATATAAAAACTTATAACAATGAGATTAGATAATTATATTAAACGGTGATATTATGGCTAATACCGGTGCAGTGCTTATTGGATTTATACTGACAATTGTTGTAAAATTATTTTTTGCACCCTATGAATTTGTAGGATTATTGATTATAGGATTCATTACAGGATATCTTGCTCATTCCGGAGCATTAGGCGGCCTTTGGAATGCTGCACTTGCAGGATCATTAGGTACAATCATCAGTGCAATATTATTTATTTTGGTTGCAACATTTGGAGGAAGTTTTGCAGGCCTCTTTGGAGGATTGACCGGATTTACCATTTCCGGAATTACCAGCCTGCTTGCTGTGATTGAAAGTTTAATTTATTATGCAATTGTAATGGGAATTACAGGAGCAATCGGAGGAGCATTAGCTCCTAAAGACAACTAGTTTGGAGATACGAAATGAACAAGTTTACAGATTTTAATTTCAAGGCTTTAGTGTTTGGAGCGGCAATAGCCGGAGCATTCATATTATTCGGATGGCAGATTAATGATTGGCTTTATCCGTTTGCATCTATCGGACTTTTATATGCAGGATACGGTCAGAACAATTGGAAAGAAGGAACATTGAGCGGTGCGCTTGCATCAACACCTATCATTGTCCTGACATTCCAGGGATACATGGGCCAATTCGACGGATTTTTCCTAACTCAAAATGGAATGATCGCTTTAGCGGCAATGATATTTATTATTGGTGCGTTCGTCGGTTTTGTTGGTGCATGGACAAAAAGAAGTCGTGAAAAGGCATTAGAACAACAAGCCAAAATTGGTAAAAATAAAAACAAAAAGAAAAATAAAAACAAAAAATAATAACAAATTTATGTTATTATTTTTTCTAATTCATCTCTTTCTATACCGTTTTTGATTTCAAGAGCAATTCTTCTTCCCATACTCATTGGTTTACCGTAGGTGAGGTATGAGTAAGGAGAACCGTCCATGAATGTGTTTGTACCACCGTCGGTTCTTGCACTGATTTCAAAACAGATTACTTCCAGATTATCGTTCACTAATGTTTGCATACAGAACGGTCCGTTCAATCCAGGAGCAACTAATTTTTTAGCACTTTCAGTTAATTTATCAGCAATGTCAAACACTTGTGGAAGCAAGGATTCACGAATTACAGCGGGGTGGTTACCAGTTACAACATAAGATGGGCTTAAATCAATATCCAGTTGGTCTTTTGCTGGCATTCTGACAAAACCGTCAATGCTTGATTCGTATCTTGTATCCATACCCATCAATTCAACCTTATCATCAAGAGCTGAGTAGAAATAGTGGATACAATAGTTACAGCCTGAAACATATTCTTCAATGTGAGCTGCTTCTACGTCACTGTCCTCTAACCATCCACGGGCTTTCATAGCTTCAATTTTTGCGTCGAATTCTTCGGTAGATGATGCTACAAAGTAACCTCTTCCACCTCTTGCGCCTGGGAATTTGACCATTACCGGACGGTCAATATCTGAAGGGCTGTTGTATTTGAAAGGTATTCTTACACCACCTTCAACAAGCAATGCTCTTTCCTTGTCCCTTTCAGCTTCCCATCTGAGCACGTCCCTGTTTCCAAACATCGGGACATTGAACTTATCTTCCACGTTATCAAGACCGGCATATGCAACAAAAGATCCGTGAGGAACAACGATAGCATTCATATCTCTGAGTTTTTGTTGAACATCCTCGTTGACAATGTCTTTGAATTCATCGACAATGATGTATTCATCTGCAACGCCAAATCTTTGATATGGAACTTCTCTTCCTTTTTCACAAACGATAGCGGTTCTAAATCCTTCTTCTTTTGCACCTTGCAAAATATGTAAAGAAGTGTGACTTCCGAGAGTAGCTATTGTGATTTCACTTTTGTCATAACCAGCCAAAATTTCTAAAATATCTTCCTTTTTAACTTCTCCCATTTTATCTTCTCCTAAAAGAACGATGTTTAAATATATGTTTTTAACAATTAATAAAGTTTTTTTAATTAATTATAATAGGAATAATTAACAAAAGATTATATGAATAATTAAGGAATGAAAAAAAATGTTGATTGGTTTAATATCAGACACCCATATACCGGACAGGGCAAGAATATTGCCTCAAAATGTGATTGAAGCATTCAGCGATGTGGAACTGATTCTGCATGCAGGAGATTTGACTTCACCGAAAGTCATAGAAGAGCTGGAAGAGATTGCTCCGGTCATGGCGGTTCAGGGAAATATGGACAGAGCCCATGGAATTGACCTGCCAAAGGCAAAGATTGTTGAAGTTGAAGGCCTTAAAATCGGAGTCATACACGGAGAAGTCTATCCAAGAGCGGACAGCGACCAATTACTGTATCTGGCCAAGGAACTGAATGTAGACATCCTTGTTTCAGGACATTCCCATCAGCCCAAAATAGAGCAGAAGGAAGGGATTTTACTTTTAAATCCCGGAAGTCCGATTGTTCCAAGACTAGCGGACAGAACCGTGATGCTTCTTGAAGTCGACAACAGGGCAGTTGATGTGGAAATCGTGAAGATCGGCTCACCGGTATGCAGCGCACTTGATTTTGACCAGTACAAGAGGGATTGAAATGGGAAGCAAATGGCAAATGGAAAAACATAATGACCCATATTATAAAAAAGCTAAAAAAGAGGATTATCGTTCAAGAGCATCATATAAGCTCAAACAGCTTGATAAAAAATATAAACTCATCAAACAGGGAAATACTGTAGTGGACCTCGGTGCGGCACCCGGCGGTTGGTCACAGGTCGCCCTTGAAAAGGTAGGCGAAGAGGGAATCGTCGTTGGAGTTGACCTGAACAGGTTCAAGAAGTTCCACGAAGAGAACTACTATGGAATCAGAGGGGATTTCACAACACCGGAAGTCCAGGAAAAGATCATGAAAATAATCGGAGGAAAGGCCAAGGTAGTGATGTCAGACGCATCACCTTCACTTTCAGGCATCAAAAACATCGACCAGCTCCGCTCCATCGACCTGACATATGCGGTTATTGGAATAGCTGAAAATATCCTTGAACCGAAAGGCAATCTTGTCATGAAGGTATTCCAGGGTCCCGAATATAAGGAAATGCTGGATTCACTTAAAGGCAAATTCAGACACGTCAGAACCACAAAGCCAGCATCATCACGTAAAAAAAGTTCTGAAATGTATGTAGTCGGGCTTGAATACATGCCTAATAAAAAAAAGAGAAAAAGAAAATAATTAAAGTTCCTTGTAGGCATCAGCAGCTGTTTTAAGTTTTTCTTTAGCAAAATCAATCCTACTGTCAACTTCATTGGATGGCTTGCCGGCATCCAAAGCACTTTGGACATTCTGAATGGCCGAATCTGCCCGTGACAGTTCTATTTTTGCATCATTGTAAACCTTGACATCATCAGCACCCTTAGCATAATAAGTTGCTTTTATATTATCGAATTTGGCAGACAGATTGTTATATGAAGATCTTAACTCTGCAAGTTCATCATATTGAGTTCCAGATGATATCTCATTTGTAATCCCATTGGAAACAGTACTATAACCTACATATGCCACAACAATAATTGTTGCGATTATCATAATGACTCCGACAACAGAAATCAGCATTGAAGTGGATTTGAATAAGCTTAATCTAGATTTTCTCATATTAACCTCAATAATAAGTAGATTAGTTAGTAATATATTGATTTTACTATATTAATGTTACTTATCAAATGCTCTTAGGCAATGTTTTTTAAGTATAAAAAAATAATATTATGACAATGAACTCTACTACCAAAACACAAACATCAACTGCAAAATTTGAAGAATTTTTTGCAACATCATATAAGGATGACGTATTTAAAATACTTGAAAAATATCCTGATGACAGATCACTGACCGTAAACTATCAGTCATTGGAAATGTTTGATCCTGAATTAGCTGATTTGCTGATTGAAAAGCCTGAAGAGGTTATTCAAGCGGCACAAATGGCTATTAAAAATATTGATCCGCTGGTGAAAGACGCAGACATCAACATTCGTTTTGAAAACCTGAGCAACATCATCCAGTTAAAGGATCTTTTAAGCAAATACATTGGAACATTTGTGGCTGCTGACGGTATTGTGAGAAAAACAGATGAGATAAGACCTCGTATTGAAACCGGTGTTTTTGAGTGTAGAGGATGCATGAGACTGCACGAGGTCGAACAGACATCTGGAAATCATATTATTGAACCTTCATTATGTAGCGAATGTGGCGGAAGGTCATTCAGACTGCTCCAGGAGGAATCAAAATACATTGACACCCAAACAGCAAGAATGCAGGAGCCGCTGGAGAATCTGTCCGGAGGAACCGAACCTAAGCAAATGCTGATGATTTTGGAAGACGATTTGGTCGACGATTTAAATCCCGGAGATAAGGTGAGAATCACAGGCACATTGAAAACATTCAGGGAAGAGAGAAGCGGCAAGTTCAAAAATTACATTTACGTCAATCATATTGAACCGTTAGAGCAGGAATTTGAGGAGCTGCATCTTTCCGAAGAGGATGAGGAAAAAATCATTGAACTGTCAGAGGACCCTCACATTTACGACAAGATTATCAAATCCACCGCACCATCAATCAGAGGATACAGGGAAGTCAAGGAAGCCATTGCCCTACAGCTCTTTGGTGGAGCTGCCAAACAACTCGAAGACGAGACCAAGCTAAGGGGAGACATCCATATTCTCATTGTCGGGGACCCAGGTATCGGTAAATCCCAGATATTGAAATACGTTTCAAGACTCGCACCAAGAAGTATCTATACAAGTGGTAAGGGCACAAGTGGTGCCGGTTTAACTGCAGCCGCAGTCAGAGACGAGCTTGGAGGATGGTCTCTTGAAGCAGGTGCACTGGTACTTGGGGACCAGGGTAACGTTTGTGTTGACGAACTGGACAAGATGAGGTCCGAAGACCGCTCAGCGCTTCACGAAGCACTGGAACAGCAGACCGTAAGTATCGCAAAAGCGGGAATCATGGCAACATTGAACTCAAGATGTTCCGTTCTTGCAGCTGCAAACCCTAAATTCGGTAGATTCGACAGATTTAAAGTCCTTGCAGAACAGATTGATTTGCCTGCACCGATCATTTCCCGTTTTGATTTGATATTTGTAATTGAAGACAAGCCAAGCAGGGAGAAGGATTCAGACCTGGCAAAGCACATTCTGGAAATCCATAAGGAAAATACAGTCAACTACGAAATTGAACCAGAACTGCTTAGAAAATATATTGCATATGCCCGTAAGAATGTCAATCCACGCCTGACCGATGAAGCCAATGACATCCTAAGGGAATTTTATGTGAATACAAGAAACAGCAATCCCGAAGAGCAGGGCGCCGTTCCGATTACAGCAAGGCAGCTGGAAGCTACCATTCGTCTGGCGGAAGCAAGTGCAAAAATCAAACTCAAGGATAAGGTGGAAGCAGAGGATGCAAATAAAGCTGTGAAACTGACAATGTTCTGTCTTAAGGACATTGGTGTTGATCCTGAAACCGGTGAAATTGACATTGACCGTATTGGAGACGGAACACCAAAATCCGACAGGGACAAGATTCAAAGGGTTACCGAAGAAATCGCACTCCTGGAAGAAGAGTTTGCCGGCGATGCACCATTGAATGTGCTTCTTTCAAACATGAATGAAAAATATGGTGTCAGTGAAGATAAAACCGAGCAGATTGTCAGAAACCTCAAGCAGAAAGGAGTCATATACGAACCTAATACAGGATACTTCAGACGTGTTCTCTAAAATATACAAATTATAATTTTGAAATGCTCCTCATGTACATATTTCCGATGGCATAATTATGTGACGTTCATAACATTATATTTAATAGTAATTAAAGACAAACATAAAGTTATTATGAGAAAATTGCTGTTGGTTGTTTTAATCTTATTTTTGGTCATGGGTGCTGTCAGCGCCCAGGATAACGCAAATGGTACTGCAGACCATGTGCTCAAAGATAGGGAATACAATACAGACATCGACGATGATGGAGACCCTATGCTGGTCGAAGAAAACGGTTATATACCAGTTGATGTCAATGTTGAGGAAGCTTGGAGTCTTAATGTTTATATTGACAGACAGAACTCTGCAATAAATGATGAACTTGACAATGTGACCTATAGCCATGTTGATATTCCTGCAAGCGTGATGAATGGTGATGATGAAGTGCCTCTGGGATTGGGAGAGCATAGCATAGTCTATGAATTCAAATTCGCCAATACCACTTCCATATACAGTCCCGATGCATATATCAGTGAGTCAGGAGTATATTTCGACTTTAACTTTATCCGCAGCAGCAAAACCCCACAGGATTCCATCTACCGGTTCACATCACAATTCAACATCATCCCACCTATAGAACCAATAGTGAAAACATTAACCCCCGATGATTTTGACATGACCTATTCCGATACTCTTTCATTCTATTTCAAGGGATTGAGTTCATCAGAAGTTGACATCTATCTTGACGATGATTTATTCACCTCATTTGAAGTCGACGAGAATCCCTTTGATGAGGAGATTGACACCTCAAAGCTGGCAATAGGATCATATAATTTTGTCTGCATAGTGAAATCGGAAAATGTCTATGCTGAGTATAACGTTGATGCGAGCACCTCAAACTCAATGGTTCGCATTGATTTCGTCAAATCAAAAGTTGTCAAAACACCAAACAGATACATCACAATAATAAATACCACCCTAAACGTTTGTGACTTTCCAGAATTAAATCCGATTTATATAAATGCCCCTCCGATTGACATAACCTACACCAGAAGCATTCCAATGCGCTTTGAAGGACAGGGAGATGGGGATTTTAAAGTCTATATTGACGGTGAAAAGGTTTATGACAACAACATTATGCTCTCATGGGAAAATACCATCTATGCGCCTACCAAGGACAGCAGCGGAAATTACTTTGATGTTGGAGCCCATGACATCTCATTCGAATTCACATCATCAGACAAGTATGTTCTTTTCAATCCAGAAATAACCCTAAGCAGCAATATCCTAGTATTCAACTTTGCGGATGCACAGCAAAGCGGATCCTTTTTAAATGACAAGTATATCGCAAATACAACACTGAACATAATCGACAAGGGCACACAGTTCATCCCAATAGAATCAGATGCCGTTGTAAGAATCGTTCATACAGATGACATAAATCTTAAAATCGACACCTTGCCTTATGCATATAATCTGACCGTTTTTGTAGACGATGTTGAAATCTATGACTCATACACTACTGAGGAAGCAATCAGCATCAAGACATTCTTTGGAAGGTCCTCCATTTCAGAGACAAATGAAAGGGACATCCAGACAGGCACCCACAAAATAAGGTTTGAGTTCAAGGCATCATACAAATATGACGTTGACGCATCATTTGAGGATGGCGTGCTTAATTTCAAATTCAAGCAAACCGGTTCCGGCATTGAACCTAAAGGAGTCTATTATCAGTTCAACACTTCACTAATAGTTACCGAAAAGGAAAAGACAGTCCATATTCTGAAAGTGAAGAACCATACCTATTTTGACGATACCGAATTCATTGTCAAGATGGATGAATATGAACCGGAAACTGACGACGACTGGGATGATTTGGATGATGATGAGGAACCTCCGATAGGCACACAGGATGTGGGAATCATAATAAGCAATGAAAACGGAGTGGTCTATACAGGCGATGATTTGATGAACGTTTACGAACATCTGGATTGGAACTACGAGTTTGAAAACGAAGAGCTGCCTAAGGCGGGAATATATACCATGAAAATCATCAATCTGGCAGACAATACATTTGACACTGCAAAATTCGAAGTCAAAAAGGCAAATAGGATTTTCAGCAAAAAATACACATCAAATGATTTCAATGTTCTTTTCACACTTGACTTTTCATCATGCAGGTCAGATTTGAAAAGCCCATGCACAATTACCCTGGACAATGAGAAAAAGACAATCAACGTCAAAAAGGGCGCAAGTAAAAGCAAATATGAAGTGCTCTTTAAGGACATAGATCCGGGAACCTACACCGCAACATTTACCCTCAAGGGAAATGACATATACAATGACGTTACATTAAAGTCAAAGGTCACCGTGAAAAAGGAAGCTCCGAAAATCACTTATCAGAAAAGCGACGGAAATAAGCTTGAGTTGACCATCGACATAGGCAAATCCAAAAGTAATGCTGTTCTTACCGTAAGTGCAGGAGGCCAGCAAAAGAAATTTACAGTAAACAAAAACACCAAACATCTTACAGTTGAATTCAACAGTCTGCCGACTGGCAGCTATGATGTTGAAATCGATTTCAAAGGCAATGAAAGGTATACTGCCAAAACACTGAATACTGCAATTGAAATCTCATATTCACAGCCTTCAGCTCCAGAAACAATCCCTGATGACAATGAGAATCCTGGAAAAGGCTTTGGAAACAACAAGGGAGGAATAGGTACCGGAAGCGGTGACTCCAATGCGCTGGGCAGTGGAAACGGCACATACAACGGAAAACTGTCCATGAACGGCAAGGGCTTCGACGGAGATTTAGGCTCCCAGGGAAGCGGACACGGCGATGGAGCCAAAAGCTATGAAATAACCAAAAACATCAAACTCGATGAAGGTTCAAATACATTGATGATATTTCTGATTATAGCACTCATTCTTCTGATTTTAAGTTTCCTATATGAAAGACGCGAAAAGGATGACCCTGAGGAATACTAGTTTCCATATCGTGTTGACATTGTGATTAAAAAATCAATTATCTTTTTTTCAAAATCATTTAAAATTTCAAAAAACATTTGAACTGTTCGCAGATTTCAATTTTATATATTAGTTCATTCAAATAGAATATTATATTCCATTATGAATATTGAAGTGAAAGATAGAGTTGTTTAATTATGAAGATAAAAAGGATAATGCTTATAACGTTTCTGTTATTGGCAGTTTTAGCAATAGGTGCCGTCAGTGCGGCTGATGATGTTGCATCAGACAACATGACAGTCAGTGATGATGCGGATGTCATCGCAGCTGACGATGAAGATGACATCGATTATGGCATCGAGATAAATAAAGATAAAATATACATTGATGAAGATGATGATGAATATTATGAGTATGAAACAATTGCAGAGATAACATTACCTGAAGTTACCAAAGGCAGTTTCCAAATCTTAAATGGTGAAGATGTAGTTACACAGTTGGACGTTGATGATACGGTAATTGCACGTTTGGATGATGAAGATGGTGATGAACACTGGGAGTATGATGAAGATTATGGGTTTGAGGGTACTATCTATTTAGAAGACTTTGATTTAACCAAAGTTCATGATGGTGATGTGCTCTCCTTCAAATTCTTTAAATACACCGGAGGAAAATATGTAGAAGACAAGAGTTATACAAAACTATGCAATGTTAGTTTGACTGATACTATCATGAAATTATTTGATGGCAATAATGAAATTGAAGGGGAAATTAATGTCCATGAAATTGATCTCAACAATCCTGATGAAAATTTCACCTATGTCAATGTCACTCAAATGGAGGGAATTTTCAGAATAACCCTTGAAAATGATGATAACACATTTGAAATATTTAATGAGAATTTAAATACTACTGGAAGAAGATGTACCGAATTCAACGATGAAGAAGGAAATCACTATTATATTTTCTCTTTCTCATTAACTGACATAAACAATTACATCGCCGAAATGTATGATGGAGATTCATTAAATGGTTTTATTGACAAGAAAATTATGTCCACTGGAGATGAAATGTATTTCGAACTCATTGAAGATGATGAAGACGAAACTGAAATAGATTCCCTATCAATGACTATTACCATTAAGGATGAAAAAATCTTATTTGATGATGAGGACGATGTTGATATTGATTATAATGATCTGGACATTGTCATGACCGAAGGATGGAATGAAACTGTAATACTTAGGTATGTAGTTCAAGAGGGCATCGACGGAAAAATCGTAATATATCTCAATGATAATCAGACCGCTTCATTTGAAAAACAAATATCCGAGATGGAACCTAAAGAAGATGAGGATGAAGATGAATTCTATTATAATATAACCATTAGTGATTTAAACATAACCGGTGCAGGTGAATATGTACTTCGCTGCTATTTTTATGATGAAAACGGAGATCCATTATATGAATATGATAAGGATTACCCTGAAATCTTAAAATTATATCCTGCACAAATCGTAACTGGAGAGAATGCAACAATTTCTGTCAATCCGGTTCCTATATCAGTCGATGCTAATGAAACCATCATTACAATCAATGCAACTGATGATGGAGATGATGTTGTAACGGTGTATATTGATGGAGATAATATGCCACTCACATTCAAACTTGCTGAATCTCCAATGGACACTGACGGAAATTATATCATCACATCCGAAAAATTAAATCTTGGAGTGGGGAATCATACTCTAAACATTACCTGCAAAGGAACTAATATAGTTGCTAACGTTACTATAGTTACAGACCTTGAAATTGAACTTCTTGATGAGGAGGATACTGCTTACACCACATTTAATGATGCTTTTGCTTTCATCACTCTTGAAGAAGGTGACATTACTACATCCCATGACATTACAGGTAAAATTAATGTGACTCTAACTGACAGTACAGGAAATGTAACACAAATAACATTCGATATTGATGATATAAATATTGATGCAAATCTAGAAGCTTTAGCAATTTGCACTAATGATATGGGTATTGACTTAAATGGAAAATATTATGTTGTTGTAAAATATTTTGATGGAAATAAGGGTATAGTTCAAACTGAAGGCAATGTGACTTTCAAATCATTCAATCCTGAGGATTATGGAACTTCCATTAATGATACAATAACTAATGACAATATAATCACATTCACTGACCATCTTCCAGACTGCAATATCAAAGTTGAAATTGACGGAAATAGAACCGTTAAAATCGAAGAATCCGATTTAAACAAAGGATTTGATCAACAAGGAAACATATTCTATTCTATAAAACAAAACAAGTTGAGACTTACAGACGGACCTCATTCAATAAGCATATACATTGACAATAATGGTGCATATATAGAGTTAGGCAGTAAAAATGTCATCGTAGATTTAGAAGAAAACTTTGATCTTGGATTGACAATAATCGCTGCAGACATCGAGGAAGGAAAAATCGCCAATGTGGAAATCACAACCAACTCCACATTCACAGGAGACATCCTGGTGCAGGTTGCAAATCAAAACCGCACCGTCAATGTCGTTAACGGAAAAGGCAGCCTTTCACTAACCAGCCTAAAGGCAGGCACCTATACTGTAACCGCAACATACAAATCAAATGGAATATTTGCTGACAGCACCAAGACAAAAACATTCAAAGTGACTTCCAAACCGGTTACACCTGCCAAAAAGGCGAATGTCATTAAATTGACTTTAAAAAAGGTCAAAATCAAGAAATCCGCCAAAAAGCTTGTCCTGAAAGCGACCTTAAAAATCAACGGAAAGGCCGTTAAAGGCAAAAAGGTCATCTTCAAATTCAAAGGCAAAAAATACACCGGAAAAACCAACAAGAAAGGTGTTGTAAAAGTCACCATCAAGAAGAAAGTATTGAAAAAACTCAAGGTTGGCAAAAAAGTAACCTACAGCGCAAAATACTCTACCAAAACCGTCAAAAAAACAGTTAAAGTCAAAAAATAAGGATTCAACTCCTTATTTTTCCTTATTTTTTTAAAACTCACCAAATACCATCTTAAAATTCAAGTGAATATCCCGCCTATCCATATTCAGATTTTCATAATCATTATGCAATCTGATTTTTTAAGTTTTAAAAAAAGCCTAAAACTGCCAATAACAAATGTTTATATAATATTAAAGATAATAAGATTAAATATTATTTTAAAATATAGTTTAAAATTACTGAAAAAGGAGGAATAAATAATGAAAACTAAATTAAAAATATCTGGAATATTTGTAGTTTTCATTGCAATGCTACTTTTGATGGGTGCTGTTTCAGCATCTGACGAATCCATTAGCAATCATACAATATCTGAAGTAGAAACTACAGAATTAAATGCTGATGATAGCGTTTTAAGCTTAGAATCAGCCGATGACAATATCATTAAGGAAAAAGAATCCACACAGGATTCAACCATAACTCAAACTAATGACAATACTTTAGGAAATTCAACTGGTGAAAACACCACAACCGAAGGTGTCATTACAGCAAGCGACCTTAAAACCGAGTACCATTCCGGAAAAACAATCAAAGTAACAGTAACCGATAAGACAACCGGAAAAGGAATAGCAACTACCCTTAAGGTCCAATATGTACAAAACGGCAAAATCGCCAAAGAAGCAAGTTATAAAACCGATTCCAATGGGGTAGCACAAATTACAACCGCACTCCCTGTAGGAAAATACGTCTTTAAAATCAGCCACGATGACACCAAGGACAATGTGACTGCAGCAACTGTAAGCAAAGTCCTGTCAATCGTAAAAACCACTACAAAAGTGACTGCAAAAAAAGCTACCGGATATAAGGGATATAAGATTACCCTAAAAGCGGTACTGAGCAAGACAAAAGACGGCAAAAAGGTTAACGAAGGAAAAGTTAAATTCAAAATCAACGGAAAAACCTACACAGTCAAAGTTAAAAACGGAGTTGCAACCAAAAAGATCAAATTGACCAAGGTCAAAACATACAAATACACTGCACAGTTCCTCGGCAATGAAAACATCAAAAAATGCAAAGTTGCAAGCGGAAAGGCAGTTGTTAAAAATACATACGCAACCAAAATTGTTGTAAACAACATAAGAGGCCAATCCGGAGACAAAGTGAAATATCAAATCCAAGTATTAACAAAATCCGGCAAGAAAGTTACTTCCGGACAAGTTAAAATAACCTGGAACGGAAAATCACTCGTCTGTAATGTCACAAATGGAGTAGTGAAACTCATTGGAACCCTTGGTGGAAACTTCAAAAAAGAAGTTAAAGGCACCCAATATTACTATAAACAGTTCACTACAAACTTCAAAGCAAAATACATTCCAACATCCTTAAAATACAAAGGAAGTTCAGCGAAGTATAAAATGGTTTCAACCTACAAATGCAACGTATGTGGCAAAACAGATTCACACACCCATATTGTAAACGGAACCTCAACCAAGATTGTGGTATCTTAAGAGAATTTATTTCTCTTACCATTATTTTTTTTAAAAATTCAACCTGAATTTTTCAACCTCACACCAGATTAGCAATACATTAATAAATGATTAAAACCATATTTAATATATTATACTTATACTAATTTTATAAGGAGAGATAATTATGGACAAATATGAAGATTTATTAGAAAGAGCAATAGACCAATTACCTCCTGAAGTATTTGAACACAAAAGATTCAAAATCCCTAAAGCTTATTCAGATATCCAAGGTAATAGAACATTCATTAAAAACTTTAAAGATGTTGCAGAAGGCTTGAACAGAGATCCACAACATTTATTGAAATTCTTGATGAGAGAATTAGGTACTGCAGGAAACATTGAAGGTCAAAGAGCAATCCTGCAAGGTAAATTCACCCATTACCTGATTAATGAAAGAATTGAAGACTATGTGGACAAATATGTTATTTGCCACGAATGCAACAGACCGGATACAAGAATTATCAGAGAAGGTAGAATATTCCTGCTTAAATGTGCTGCATGCGGTGCAACAGCACCTTTAAAAACATTATAATTCTACTTTTTTACTTATTTTTTTAGAGATACAATGTTTTGTCCAGAGTGCGGAAGTACAGATAAGGAAATGGTCGGAGATGTCTGCATAGACTGTTTTTTAAAAGAATTTCAAATGATTGACATTCCGAAAAGAATTGAAGTTCAGATATGCAGCCACTGCAACAGCAAACTCGAAGAAGGAAAATGGAGCGACGAGTTCATTCCAGAAGAGGAAATCATTTACCGTGCACTTGAGAGAAACATTGAAATCGCCGATGAAGTGGAAAATGAAATAATCAACCTTGAAATAGGCCATATCAAGGGAACAATAGCCGACTGTTACGTTGAAGTTGTCGGGGAAGTGCGCGGAACACAGATAGATGAAACCCATGACTGTGAAGTCAAGATACTAAAAACCGTTTGTCCGACATGCAGTAAAATACAGTCAGGATATTACGAAACCGTAGTTCAGTTCAGGGCAGATTCAAGAGAAATAAAAGCCGAAGAGTATGCCAAAGCCGACGAGATTGTGGAAAGGACATTGCTGAAACAGTCAAAAAGCGACAAGCTGGCATATTGTCCTCAAATTGCAAAGCTGAAGGAAGGCTATGACTACTATATAGGCTCATTCAAATCAGGCCACAAGGTTGCAGAAGCTTTGAGCGAGGAGTTTGGAGGAATCATAAAGGAATCCCCAAGGCTCATAAGTGAAGACAAGTCCACCGGAAAGGGACTTTACAGGGTCTGGATTTCACTCAGAATTCCTGAATTTGAAATTGACGATTTCATAAGCTTTGAGGGTAAAATCCTTCAGGTGACCGGCATCGGCAAAAGCAGCGTTGTTGGAGTTGACATTTCAACAAGCAAAAAGCATAACATTCCAATGAAGAACATGGAAAACATCCCCCTCGTTAAAAAATCAGAGGACATTGAAACTACAACAGTCATTTCAAAATCTCCACAGTTCCTGCAGATTCTGGATCCAATCGACTATTCCGCATTGGACCTGAACATGAAAGGGGAATACGACGAATTGAATGTTGGCCAAGAAGTGAAACTTATTAGAATTGACAATAACATTTATTTATTGATTTAAGTGATAAAATGAATATTGATGAAAAAATTCAATTGATTGAAGAAGGAACTCTGGAAGTTATAGACACAGAGGAATTAAAAGAAGTGCTTGAAAAAGAACAACCTATAGCTTATACCGGTTATGAACCTTCAGGCAAAATCCATTTGGGACATGCAGTAACCGTGCAGAAATTAAAGCAACTGCAGAAGCTAGGTTTCAAAATCAAAATCCTTTTAGCAGATTACCATGCATTCCTGAACGGAAAGGGAACAATTGAAGAAATTGCCGAAACCGCAGAATACAACAAAAAGTGTTTCCAGGCACTGGGCCTTGACGAAACCACAGAATTCGTTTTGGGATCCTCTTTTCAGTTAGAACCGGATTACACAGATAAAGTTTATCAGCTAGCCACAATGACCACCCTGAAAAGGGCAAGAAGAAGTATGGATCAGGTAAGCCGTGCAGACGACAACCCTAAAGTGGCCAGCGTAATCTATCCGATTATGCAGACAGTGGATATGGCAGCATTGGAAGTCGATGTGGCCCTTGGAGGAATGGAACAGAGAAAAATCCAGATGCTTGCACGTGAAAACCTGGAAAAAATTGGCGAAAACGTTCCGGTCTGCATTCACACCCCGCTATTGCACGGCCTTGACGGTGACGCAAAGATGTCTTCAAGCAAAGGAAACTACATTGCAGTGGACGATTCCGTTGAAACAATCAACAAAAAAATCAAGAAAAGCTTCTGTCCTCAGGGAGAAGTTGAAGGAAACCCTATGATTGAGATTGCAGAAACCTTCGTATTCCCAAATCAGGATACTTTACTTATCAGGAGGCCTGAAAAGTTCGGCGGAGACATCGAGCTTACTCACGACGAGCTGATTAAAGACTTCAGTGAAGGCAACCTGCATCCAATGGATTTGAA
Source organism: uncultured Methanobrevibacter sp. (assembly GCA_900320515.1). Classification (GTDB taxonomy): domain Archaea; phylum Methanobacteriota; class Methanobacteria; order Methanobacteriales; family Methanobacteriaceae; genus Methanocatella. Next base: position 20,066 of record ONSJ01000021.1, read on the forward strand.
AAATGGAATTAAAGACTTCTTAATTGAATTCTTTGCTCCTGTCAGAGAATTTATGGAGGAAAACTAATGGTAGAAGAAAAAGAAGAATTCGAAATGGGCATACCGAACGGCGTCGGCGAACAGATGCTTGCACATGCCTTTGAAAAATTCGACATCAAATTGGAACAAACCGAATTCGGCCCTAAAATCATCGGCGAATACGATGAGCTTGTAAAGGCAAGAGAATTTCTGGAAAATGCAATTCGCGAAAGACTAGAAGAACTTGAAGGGAAAAAATAGTTTTTTCCCAAACTTATTTTTTATTTAATTTCAGCTACGGGATGCAGTCAGGACATATTCCGAGATACGGCGCAACAGCCTTTTTAATGTCTGAAGACACCTTGTTAACACCATTTGTGGCATCGATTATCTCACAGGTGTAATCCTTGGAGAAATTCAGATAGTTTTCCCTGACCTTGGTTAGAAACGCCTCGTTTTCAAAGGTATCCTCGCCGGAGGTCCTTGCAACAGATGTCTTGACGTCCAGGTCAAGCAGAATCAGCAAATCAGGCCTTTTGGCATATTTGTTTAGAACCCCAACCCATTCTGCATTGTCCTGATAGGCCAAAGATGAAATGAATGACCTGTCTGAAATGATAATCTTTGATTCATCCGATAGCTTATCCATTATCATCATCCTGTCAGCGGCAAACAAAAGCGCCAGGAGGTTTTGGACATTGTCTGTCTGTGCATCGGGACACTGCAGAATCCTGTGAATCAAATCCCCGACTTCAGACTCTGTCGGTTCCACTACCGTTTCAACCCTGAACCCGTTGGCTTCAAGCCAGTCCTTCAGCATTTGGATTTGGGTTGATTTACCTGCCCCATCAATTCCTTCAAAAACAATATACATATGATAGAATATGTTTTAATTTAATATATAATTAATTACAAAAATATGAATGTATAAAAAATCAAGGTGTAATTATAAAATGGTTTTGGAAGAATTATTAGCTCCCGCAGGCTCACCTGAAGTGTTGACAATTGCAGTCAATGCAGGAGCCGATGCGGTTTACATTGCAGGGCAAAAATATGGTGCCAGAGCATACGCTAAAAACTTCAGCTTCGAAGAAATTGAAAAGGCAGTGCATTATGCTCATATGAACGGCAGCAAAATCCACGTGACAGTCAACACGCTGGTCAACAACTTTGAAATAGTAGACGTTTTGAAATATCTGTTCAGGTTATATCAGATTGGAGTGGATGCGGTCATCGTTCAGGATTTCGGACTGATCTGGCTTTTGAAGACATTCATTCCGAATTTGGAGGTTCATGCATCAACACAGATGGGCCTGAACAATTACTCATCAATCAAATGGGCCGCCAAAAACAACATAAAAAGGGTTGTGCTTCCAAGGGAGGTCACAATCGAGCAAATAAAGCAAACTACAGAACAGCTCAAAAAGGACAACATTGACATGGACATCGAAGTGTTCGGCCATGGAGCGCTGTGCTATTGTGTCAGCGGAAAATGTTACATGTCATCATACAACAGCGGAAGAAGCGGAAACCGTGGAGCCTGTGCCCAGCCATGCAGACGGGAATACCGCCTGAAATACAGAGGATACAATATAGGAAACGGATATCTCCTCTCAACACACGACCTTGCAACATACAACAATCTGAAAGCCATTGAGGATGCCGGAGTCAAATCCCTTAAGCTGGAAGGCAGAATGAAATCCGGAGACTATATAGGAACCATCGTAAACAGCTACAGGAATCTTATCGATGGAAATCCAGGAGACTACAAAAAGGACCTGCACCTTGTTTTCAACAGGCAATTCACAAACGGATACATGATGGGAGACAAGCCGGGAGACGTTATGGGCAGAGGCCATTCCGGCCATGAAGGACTCTACATCGGAGACATCACAAACATTGAGGACACCAAGGTTACAATCGAGATCAAAAACAAGGAAATACCTGTCATTCTGGAACCGGGAGACGGAATCGCCTTCAAATACAACGGCAAAATCAAGGGAATCTATCTTGAAAACATCATCAAGCAGGATGAAAACGAAATCGTCATAGACACCACACGCCTTGTCAAAGTCGGAACCGAAGTGTTCATCAGCTATTCCAAATCCACTCACGATTACTTGAAACAGTTCGAAAAGGAGACAATCAAAAACAATGTGGCGATTAACCTGTCCCTGACATGGGATGAGAACCTAAATCTCTTCACAAAAGTCGAATACCGCGTTGACGGAGAGCTCATCAATTTCAGACACAAGACATTGGACAAGTTCGAAAAGGCCAAAAACAAGCCAGTTACAGAGGAAGTCATTGAAAAACAGCTCAAGAAAACCGGAGGAACTCCGTTTTACATTGATGAAATCAGATTCAACAACATGCCCGACGACATCTTCATACCAATCCGTGAAATCAACCAGATCAGGCGTGAAATACTGGATACGGCAACCGAATTTCTAATGAACCATTACACTCCAACCAAAAAATCAGTGAAAGAGGTTCGAAAGAATCTGACCGGATTCATTGAGGAATATGAAAGCTATCCCGGCAAAGCCAAAAGGAAAACCCCGAAACTGTCAATATTCATTGATGACATTTCACAAATCAAGGCCGCTTCCGGATTTGACCTTAAAAGAATTTACTTTGACGGAAACTGCCACTACAACAATCCTGATGACTACTTCAAAAACATAAAGGAAACCTTAAAGAGAGGAAGCCTGATGGCAGCACCTACAGAATTCGTTTGGGTTTTATCATCATTCATATCCGAAGAGGATGCCGTCAGATGCCAAAAAATAGTCAAGGAGCTTCAGGATGAGGGAATCATCATTTCAGTGATGGGAGATTTCCCTGCCATGAACGAGATATTTGACTGCTCAATCCATGGAAACCATAATTTAAATGTATGGAACAGCTTTTGCGTGCATAACCTGAACGCATCAGGATTCAAGTCACTGATTCTCTCATCAGAGCTTTCAGGTGAAGAAATCAGGGAACTGGTATTGAGAAACCATGACAGAAACATTGACCTGGAGATGATAGTCAACGGAAACCTTGAAGTCATTGTGAGCAAGGATGACTTCACCAACTTAAATGACGGGAAAGACTTCATAATATCAAATGATGCGGATTATGCAACCCTGGAAGACAAAAAAAGGAAAAAATTCAAATATAAGATATTTTTCGACTACAACAGACAAAGCCACATCATCAACAAGGACTGCCTGTGCCTGATTGAGGAAATGAATGAAATCAAGGAATTGGGCCTTGATTCACTGATTCTGGATTGCAGATATTCAAATGAAAAGTACACTTCACAGATACTGTCAATTTATGCTGAAAGCCTTAAGAACAAGACACAGGAAGAATTAACCGAATATAAATACCGGATTATGGATTTCTCACAATCATACATCAACAAGGGAAATTATATTGAAGGAAGACTGCACGAGGACAAACGATGAGAATTCCAGAATTGCTTGCACCGGTCGGATCAAAAGACCACCTGAAAGTGGCGATAAACGCTGGAGCCAGTGCAGTATATCTTTCGGGAAAGAATTACGGAGCCCGAAAGTTCGCAGACAACTTCACACTTGATGAGATTGAAGAGGCAATAGACACCGCACATATGCATAACGTCAGGGTTTACGTCACCGTGAACACCATAATCAAGGAAAGCGAACTTGAAAACGTCATGAATTACCTGTCCAGGTTATATTCGATGGGCGCCGATGCGGTTCTGGTGCAGGATTTAGGTCTGATTGAATTAATCAACAAACATTTACCTAACCTCAAGGTCCACGCATCAACACAGCTGACCTGCGAAAATCAACTGAAGCTGAACTATCTTGAAGGCAAAGGAGTGAAAAGGGTTGTGCTTCCGCGTGAAATGAGAAAAGAGGAAATCAAAAATCTCAAGACCGATATGGAACTTGAAATATTCGTTCATGGAGCCCTGTGCTATTCCTATTCAGGACAGTGCCTGATGAGCAGTTTCAAGGGCGGTCGAAGCGGAAACAGGGGAACATGTGCACAGCCTTGCCGTCAGAAATACAGAATTTCTGGAATCAAACGGGAGGATTACTACCTGTCACCATGCGATTTGTCACTGTATGAGCATTTACGAGAAATTGCGGAGGCAAACATTCGCTCGATTAAGATTGAAGGACGGATGAGGTCCAAGGAATACCTTGCGATTGTCGTAAGCAATTACAGAAAGGCCCTCAACAAACTGAAAAGCGGAAAGACATCAACTTCCGAAGAAATAAGTTTGGTGTTCAATCGAGGATTCAGCGAAGGGCAATTTTCAAATACATCAAAAAGAAGCATAAGGGCAGGTCATGTCGGCCTAAAGATAGGCAGAGTAATCAAAAGCAGCAAAAATCAGCTTGCAATACGGCTAAACGATTCCATAACAACAATTCCCGAAAGGGGAGATGGGCTTCTGATTGTCAAAAATGACAACGACTACGGCTTTGAAATATCACAGGACCCTTTAATAACAACATTTAATCATTTCAAGAAAGGCAAAAACAAGCAGGTAAAAGATTTAACCAGAAATGACAAGGTTCTGATTGTCAAAAAGGTGTGGCAGAACAGGGATGCCGACTTTAACCTGAATGAATCCGAAGCGTATCTGACAAAAAGAAACAGATTGGCCAAAAAGGTTAAAGAGATTGAAAACAGGGGCTCAAGCTATGTCAAATCCAAACTGATATTGACATTTTCCCTTAAAAACAAGCTTCCCCTCCTAAAGGGAAGGCTGACACTTGCCAATCGCAGGGAAATAACTGCAGAGGTGATTGGAAACACACCTTTCGAAAAGCCCCTTAAAAAAAGCGTCAGTACAGACACCATTAAAAAGCAGCTCATGAAGCTTGACAAATATCCATTTGAGATAACACAAATTAACATCAATTATGACGGGACACTGTTCATCCCGATAAGCAAGATAAATGAACTGAGAAGGAATCTGCTGGAAAAACTGGAAAATGAAACAATAAACTCATACAAGCACAAAAATAAAAGAGTAAAATTGGATGAAGAGGGAATCTCCTCAAAAGGAGAAGCAAACCTTTCATTTTACACCAACAATCTGAATCATCTGAAAAATATCGAAGGAGTCAGAAGGGTTTATCTGGAGATTCCTCCACAGGACGATTCCCTGACTCTTAAGGATGAAAACTACAACCTCAACTACATGGTAAGCTTCATCAAGAATGCTGTGGAAATCTCATACGACAAGGACTATGAGCTGATTTGGAAATGGCCCGACATCACCCATGACAAACTAATCCGGGCATTGAATAAAGTGCGGGGAATACTGAACAAGATGAACTTCTCCCTTCCGATTATGAGTGCCAATTTCAATGCGCAATATGGCCCATATTCAATGAATATTGCAAATAATGCCGGCATCAACAGCCTTGAGAACTATAAGATGGTGACAATTTCACCGGAACTTAGAAAACAGGACTATGAGGACATCATAACCTCCAGTCAAAATCCGGACAAGATTGAAATGCTGGTTCAGGGTTCCGTTGAGCTTATGAAGACAAGATATCCTATTTTGTATGGAAATGAAAATAAAAGGGATTATGAAAACTATCTGATTGACAGCAAAAACAGCAGACATCCGATCCATAAAAGCATTTCAGGCGAAGAGCTGATTATCTTTGATGACGGCGAGCTTTCACTACTCGAAGAAATCAGTCACCTTAAAAATCTCGGATACTCTAATTTTTCAATTGACGGGCGATATAAAGATGATGAATACTGCAAAGTGATTGACATTTACATACGGGCCCTGAATGGAAATATTGACAAAAAGGAACTTGAAAAATACAGTCCCAAAAATACAGTTGCCAACTATTAATATTAGTTTTCAAATGCTCTCGGCAAAATCGAATATATATTAAAATATAGATTATGTATACAAAAGGGTTTGGTAAAAATGTGTGGAGAACGAATTACATTGCAAAACATTAAAGGGATAGGAGATAAAATCTCTGAAAAGATACTTAACAGCGTTGGAGGCGAAGAAGAACTCCAAAAAATAGTTGATAATGTTGATGTTGAAAAGATATCCTCAGTAGATGGCATCAGCCAAAGGAAAGCCGTTGAGATAATGAATCAGCTACTCGGAAATCCACAAGAGGATTTCATAAAAAGCGACAGGGCAATGGAGCTTTATGACGACATCATAAACAAGATTTTGGCTTATTCAAACACTTCATACTCTAAAAACAGAATATTGCTGCTTTCTCCTACAAAAGACATTGATAAAATAGACTCCAACCTTGATTTTGTAATGAATGCCAAAGAGCATGTTTCACAGCTTCCAATCATCAAATTGCGAGGCCTGATGAAAAACCTGAAAGAAGTTGAAGAGGCCAAACCCGAGTATGACCCCAGCAAAGCCATCATTGTCGAATCCGAAGAGGACAATTCCTATCTGACAGATTTGGGATTGAATCAATATTATCCAATTATTACCGCAAGCGATTCCCCGCTTCTTAAGGAAGAACTGATGAATTATGATTTGGTGTTTTATGTTTACTCACAGGGAATACTTGATTTTGAAGGAATGCCAAACCTTATAATGATTAATATCGATGAGAATGATTATGAAATCGTTCCGGAAAAGATAATTAATTTCTTTATTCAAAACAAGGATTTATTTTTAAGAGTTCATGAAATACAAAAGATCAGAAACAAGGACAGTGTTTTAGGGGAAATCATCCCAATTATTGATGAGCTGAATATTATTGATAAAAGGGAAGTGAATATTGAAGAACTTGTATTCTCTCTAAAAGATGATATGGATGACGAGCTTGAAAAATCCATAAAGAATGTAGATCTTGAAGGAGATGAAATACTCAACTTATTAAATAATAACTTCCCGCCAAAGATTAGCAAAATATTTGACGAAATTATCAATAAAAGGAAAGAAATTATTCGTGAAAAAACCGGATTAAGTTTTGACCCATACCTCAGGACATATCCGATTCAAATTGACGAAACTGAAATACAAAGGGTGACTCTTGAGCAGTCATCCAGAAAGGAAAACGATATTTTCGACATTAAGAAAAGTGCCGCAATTGAGCTGAACTCAATTAAAGAGCGCGCCATCAAAGAAGTCGAAGATACTATTAAATTCGACTATGAATTCAGTTTGGGCAGTTTTGCATATGAATACGGATTATGCAGACCGGAATTTTGCGAAGAAATGAAACTGAAAGGAGCATTACACCTGGAACTGGCACTTGAAAAGGACAAGGACTATGTTCAAAAAGTGGATTATCAATTAACCCCTGAAGAAAACATTGCACTTCTAACAGGAGCAAACAGTGGAGGAAAAACAACATTGCTGGAAACCCTAACACAGATTTCCCTCATGGCACAAATGGGCCTTCCTGTAAGTGCAGACAGCGCCGAGATAAAATTATTTGATGAAATATATCATTTCTCAAAGAAAAGATCTCTTGATGCAGGAGCATTCGAATCATTCTTAAATGTGTTCATACCAATCGTCACCACAAATAGTGAAAAGTTAGTATTATTAGATGAACTCGAAGGAATAACAGAACTCGATGCAGCCGTCAAAATCATATCCACATTCATTGATATGATTAAGGAATCCAATTCTTACGGTGTGATTGTCACTCATATGGCAAGGGAACTGATGAATTACACCAACATTCGCGTAGATGGTATTGAAGCAAAAGGATTAGATGAAAACTATAATCTGATTGTTGACAGAACCCCAAAAATGAATTTCCTTGCAAAAAGTACACCGGAATTAATTCTAAAAAGAATATATGAAAAATCAGATGATGATTTAAAAGCTGTATATGCTAGAATTTTAGAAAAATTCTAATCCATATACTACTTTTTGCTATTTTTTAAAATGATTTTTGCCGGATAATATGCTAAATATCATGTGAAACATATCTAACTCTACTTAAAACCAATAAGATTATTGAAGACAATCCCAACAATATAACTATACCCAGCATTATTTTAGATGAAGTTAAAAATGAATGAATATTCTTATTCAGGGTATTTGAAGCACCTAAGACAAAACCACATATTATGGAAAACAATGACAGACTAACGCTTTTTCCAACATCTTTGCTTGTGGACAACATTGCTGATGCATCAGCCAGGTCCTTTTTGTCCACAATCGTCAATACAAAGCGGTTGTTTGGCGATGAAAACAATCCATGCCCGATTCCTTGAAGGACACATGCAATCAAGAGAACGTAAAGTGGCAGGCAGTCCATGAAAAATAGAATGACCACATCCACCAGAATAAATGTTAATGCAATTGATGAAATTGTGCGCTCATCCCTTTTATCAGACAGTTTTCCTGCAAATGATGAAACCAGCACCACTGCAATCGGAGTTGCAAGTAAGAACAGTCCTGCAAAACGAGAATCATATCCTAAAGCATTCTGCAAATAGAAATTCAATATGTATGATGCTATGAACGTCATGAAATACATTACAAATGCCGAATAATTACCTAAAACATATTGAAAATTTTTTAAAAGTCCCAAATCATAGACGGGAGGTTTCTTACTCTTTTCATATCTTAAGAATACGATTAGAATGATGGCGCTTAATATCAATACGAAAATATTGTTGTTGTCCAATTTCACAATACCGTATAAAAAGAGTCCCATGAAAAGAGCATACAAAATGGAACCGACATGGTCTATCTCTCTAACGTCCTCAGTATGCCATTCCTTATTTAATTTGATTAATATTCCTAGCGTAATGGCATATACCGGAATCAATATCAGGAACACCGCTCGCCATGAAAAGTAATAAACAACCATTCCGGATACTGTATTTGATAAACATAATCCTATATACCCGCAGGAACCCATTATTCCCAGGGCATAGCCCAGCTTGTCTGAAGGAAGCTGTACTGCAACAATAACATACATTGCCCCGTTAATTATGGCTGTTGCAACTCCCTGAATGACTCGAGAAATAAGAAGGGTGTTAATATCTGTTGAACAGGCTGAAAGCAATAGCCCTACGCCCATCAATACAATACTGCCTTTGAGGTATTTCCCAATCCCGTATTTTGAAACATATTTTCCGAGAGGAAGCATCAGCGATACTGACGTTATCAAAAAAACTAAATTGATGGCATTTAACATTTCCACATTTAAATTCAAATCCACTTCTATTGTGGGGAGTGCCACCGTAACCATATTGGCTATGAATTGAACACAAAATAAAAGCAAGCATCCAAGAACAATAACCCATTTGTTTTCAACTTCTTTTTTCATAGA
>ONSJ01000012.1 GCA_900320515.1 uncultured Methanobrevibacter sp.
ATAGCAGTAACATCTGCCAGGATCAAACAGAATTGAATCACATAACAGACATAATAAGTATAAAGTATTATGAAGTACGCTAAATATAGACGAGTATTACACTAAACTAGTTTGTAACTAATTCACCACATACTACAAAACCAACATCATACTTGAGAAAATTCAAGTACTCACAAATGTATAGCTACATGCGGAATGCAACCATCATAGTAAAAATTGCTCCATGCAATAATACTTAGGTCATCGCCATAAAACACATAGCACATTTAATAGACAGACAAATTTTATTAACAAATTCAATTAAAAAATATTGCAAAAAATAATCAAATATGATATAAATAAAAAATAATATTTTTAATCAAAAAATAATATTAAAAATTGATTATTTAAATTAAAATAAAGTTTTAAGAGATATTTCTAGAAATAATTTTTAAATTCTTAAAAAAACAAAAGAAAAAATAATATTAAACAAAATAATAAAATAAAAAAGAATAATGAAGTTTCATACATGAAAAAATCTTTCTCAAAATAACTAGTATATAAATGTATCCATAATCTTTATAAATGATTAAAATTTTTTACGAATGACTGAAATAATTCTTGTTAAACTTCTATGCATTTTAATCCCATATTGTTCCACAATGACAAATCCTACATCATCGACCATCGGTTTTAAGTCAACATAATGAGGAGAGGCCATGCAGAGATAAGCGTCATCCTTCATGTTATCATAGATAGCATGGAAAAATTCCTTGAAAATTTCTTCACCGTCGACATCTCCTGTGGAAGTTGAAATTCCATAAGGCGGATCGGTAACCACACTAGCTACCTTTTCATACATCTTAAGTTCACGCACATCCAAATGAAAAGTCCTGTAATCCTCGATGCCGTAATAATCCAAATTGATGGCTGTTCCGTTTTGCATTTTCCAGTATATGTCTGAGCCGACGACTTTACATCCTATCAATCCTGCCTCAATCAATATTCCTCCGGTTCCGCAAAAAGGATCAAGCAGCAATTCGCCTTCTTTAATTCTGGACAGGTTGACCATGCACCTTGCAAGCTTTGGATTCATGGATCCAGGATAGAAAAATGGTCTTTTATGTGGTTTGCTTTCTTCAAAATGTTTTTTGTTTAACTTTATCCTTTCGATGCCCACATATAAATCGTCACCATAAGCAACCACCCGGACCAATGTGTTGGGCTTTGATAGATTAACTTTAATGCCGTCGGAATTTTCAAGAATCAGTGTTCCCAACTTTCTTTCATATCCTACAGTATCAACTTCGGAACGAATCCTTTTTACACGTACGGCAAAGTTCTCATCAATGAAATCTGACCAGTCAACATCTGAAACATCCTTGTCCAAATTCTCAACATCAGTTTTTAAGATATGCTCATGAATCTCATGAGTATAACCCAGTCTTCTGGTTAAAATTTGATAATAATCCATGAAATTATCCTGTGAAATATCTTTTAAAACCACCAGTCCCTCGGTTACACTATCTATTTTAGCATCAATATCTTCACATTCCATAACTGCCTTCAGTTCAGCCAACGGCAATTCCGGATGTTCCTGTGATTGTATACATAATAATTCCATTGAAATTCACCTAAATCAAAATGTCTTTGTTACTTTTATAAAAAGAAATGTATGAATACCTATTTTTTAAATTTGTCAAAATGTCTTTGAATGGCTTTTTCAGATGATGCATCTACATCTTCAGGTTCATTTTGACGATATTCCTCGACCACTTCATTATAATAACTTTGAGGTTCATTATTTTGATAATAATCTTCACTACCATAAGAATGCTCATCGCGTATTCTGTCATATTGGTTATTGTTTTGGCGAGGATTTTGAGACCCTCTGAATCCAGTGTCATAAGGTTCATATTCATAGGTGTGGCGAGGATGTTGGCTTGAAACATTATCCAAATTTTCAGGATAATAATCGTATTCCCTTCTCTGATATGAATTTCTCTCATGGGTTATCGGAGTTATAGGCTCATACTCATCGTAATAATCATTTCTTCCAACATAATCATCATGACTTAAATAATCATCATTTCTTGAATAAGAATCATTTCTTCCGACATAATCATCACGATTTGAATAATGATCATTTCTGGAATAAGGGTCGTTTCTGCCGACATAATCATCATTTCTAGAATAAGGATCATTTCTGGAATAGCGTTCGCCATCATCCACATATCCCCTTTCAGAGTAATGAGGCATCTGCTGTGGAGGGGCTTGGAAATTCCTTGACCCGACCATTCTTGAGAATATGGCTTCCTCAACTTCGGAAGGATTGGAAACACTTTTAAGCTCCATCTGATTGTTATCATAAGCGCTGAAAACTGAAATTGATCCCACATTGATTATCTTTCCGATAATGCTTTGGGAAGTGTTAATATCCTGAATTGTTGCATAAGGCATATAATTTTTTTTAGTGGAAATTACGCCGGATTTGATAACAATTTTAGTGTCGGTTAATGTGTATTCGGTTGAATACCATCCGACCAACTGCCAGATTATATAAATAACATTAATAAGAATGATTACAAAAAAGGCAATGGCTGTATAACTTGTCAGGGAAAGATTGATTCTGGAAATCATATAAACCTGCATGTGCCCTATAAATTTGATTGCCATAGGTGATACGGTTAAGATGACTATCAGTATAACAATACCCAGAATAGCCTTTTTGCATCCCAAAATCATATTGGGTCGAGTTTGATAAAGGACCCTTTCATTTGCCCTTGAATCATTTTTATCAAATAACATAATATACTATTAGAATTTATTTTAAATAAAGTTTTAGAAAAAAAGTTATAAAAAATAAGCCTCAGCTCGCCCATCATTCATCACGTATCAGAGCTCATAGGGTTCATCATTGGCTTATTGTAAATTAAATTTATCCGAACATCATTCCTGCTTCTGATTTAAATATTTCGTCTTCTTTATTTTTATCCATAACTTTATCTACAGCTTTCATAAAGTCATCGACAGTGATCTTATCACGTTTAGCACGAATTGCAAACATACCTGCTTCGGTACATACTGCCTTTAAATCAGCACCGGAAAAGCCATCTGTCAAATCAGCCAACAGGTCAACGTCAGCCTCTTCATCAAATGACATGTTTTTAGTGTGAATCTTAAGTATTTCACGTCTGCCTTCTTCATTTGGAAGTGGAACTTCAATGAATCTGTCGAAACGACCCGGACGTAAAAGTGCAGGGTCTAAAATATCAGGCCTGTTGGTTGCACCGATAATTCCGATGTCACCTCTTGATTCGAATCCATCGAGTTCAGCGAGAAGCTGCATCAATGTTCTTTGAACTTCCCTGTCCCCACTGGTGGAACTTTTGAGCCTTTTTGCAGCAACAGCATCCAATTCGTCAATGAATATGATGGCAGGAGCCTTTTCTTTGGCGAGTTCGAACACTTCACGAACAAGCCTTGCACCTTCACCGATGTACTTTTTAACAAATTCGGAAGCTACAATCTTAATGAATGTTGCATTGGTTTCATTAGCAACTGCCTTTGCAAGCAGGGTTTTACCGGTTCCAGGAGGTCCGTATAATAATATTCCTTTAGGAGGTTCTATTCCTACCCTTTCAAACAATTCCGGTTCGGTCAAAGGAAGTTCGACTGTTTCCTTAACTTCAATGATTTGATCTTCCAAACCACCGATTTTATCATATGTTATGTCAGGCTTGGTTTCAATTTCCATTCCGGAAACATTTGCATCCTTCTCGGACGGCAGTACTTCAACTATACCGAATGTCTGTTGATTTAAAGCCACCCTTGAACCAGGCACCAATAATTTTTCATCTAAGAATTTTGAGTAATTAACAAGAAAACTAGGTCCAGTGCTGCTTTTAACTGTCATTCTATGATCATCTAATACTTCTGTAATAGTAGCAAGCACTAATGGAGGGGATCTGAATCTGTCTACTTCTGATCTAAGAGATTTAACTTCTCTTTCAAGTCTAATCTTTTCATTTTCTATCAAGACTTTATCCTTTTCTAATTTCCTAACTTTCCACATTAAGTTACTTTTAGCTTTGGATTTTTCTTCTCTTAAAATATCAATTTCCTCTTGTAGATAATCTACCTTTTGGATTAACTGCTCTTTTGAAGAATTTTCCAAATCATTAAAATCATCCATGTGAATCATCTCCAGTTAGTTTAAAATTTTAACAACATGTTACTTTAATAACAATTAGTAACTTTAAAGTATTTAAAGGTATTCATTTTAATTTGTACTAACAATTATTATATAACATTAATAATATATATTAATTTAGAAAAAATTAAGGAACTGATTACTATGGAATGTGAAATTTGTGGCAAACCAGTGCCAGAAAACAATCCAATAAGAGCAAAGATTGAAGGATCAGTAATGGTTGTATGTAAAGAGTGCTCAAAACTTGGAAAAGTTCAAAAAGCACCGCCTAAACCAAAATTCGTTAAGCAAAATAAAAAGAATAATAACAAAAGGCCTGCAACCACAAGGAACAAACCTTACTCCAGAAACGATGAACCTTCAGAAGAATTAATTGAAGACTTCAGCTTTGAAGTCAGAAAAGCCAGAGAAGCGAAAAACTGGTCCCGTGAAGATTTAGGTAAAAAGATAAACGAAAGGGTTTCAGTAATAACAAGAATTGAAACCGGCAAAATGACTCCAGACACCAAACTTACAAAAAAACTGGAAAGGACACTGGACATAACCCTTCTTGAAAAAGTAGACAACATTGACTTAAATCAATTCATCAATAATTCATCTGGAGAAAGAACATTAGGCAACATCATGAAAATTAAAAGAAAATAGCTATTTTACATAGCTATTCAACTTATCATTTCTGATATGCCTTTCCTTTTTATTTATTTTATAATCAATCATCCCATCATTGATGGCTTTAGTGGAATGATATTGGCTGAACTCTTCAGCACTGTTTAAAACATATTCCAATTTGGAATAGGCACCATATTCATCACTAACAACTACAACATGAGCCGGAGGATGAATCTTTTTAACCTGCATAATGCTTAATGTAGTGTCCTCCTTTACAAAAAATGCAATGGCAACATTGGATTTGGTTTTAAGTTTGGAATTCAGGATTCCTTCAACCAATGAATCAGCAAACTTCGCATCAACAACCTTAGGTTTTGTAGTCAGGTTCAAGTTACCATGACGCTCCATATCTGCAATTGCGCTAAGCAATTTGGAATTGTTTTCTCCTCTAACTAATATCAACGCCATGATAATCACCTATTCTGGAAGGATTTTAATAATCTTGATCTGAATACGACTAAAAGTATTAAAATGATTCCTACAGCAGTTTGAATACTGCCCAATATGTTCAGAATGTTACCGTCAATAGGCAAGTCCCATGCAGGAGAAGACCTGTCTCCCGGAAGTGCATTGAAATAGACACCTACCGCTTTGGAACCTTGCTTGACGTTAATGTCTTTAGGTTCCACATGGTCAACACCCATGATAAGCCCATTTTTAATTGCTCTGTTTACTGAACCTGCAATAGCTGATGCATCATATCCGTATTTTGCAACGGATGCCTCAACAATTTCGGATGTGGTTTCCGCCAAACCAGGTTTGTCACTTCCATAAACTGCAACGCTGACCGCATTCGGACTTATGGTTAATGCAGAACCCAATGCCTCATATGCATGAACAACCCTAAGATTTGCTCCACAAACAGGACATTTGTCGTATGATTCAGCTTTAGGATAACCCATACCCCATCCGCAATCATCACAGAGTTTTGAGTATTCATCATCCATCGGATAACCTGTCTGATTCATGTCAACAGGAGTAAACATGTCGTCTGTTGAAATTCCAGAAATTAAATTCACTCCACCACCACCGTATCTTTCACCGGAGTCCTTGGCCACTTCACCCATTGCCTCTGAAAGAATTGTGGTTGCAGGGTAACCGTCCCTGATCATCTTTCCGATATTCATTGCTGTCTCTTTTCTGACAGTGTCAGCAGTACCGTATAACGGATTTCCTTCAGTGTTCCTTAAGTGAATAATAGCTCCTTTTTGACCAGGCTGCAATGTAGCCACACCACTGGTATACGGAGTTACCTTAATATCGTGACTTGCATCATCAACAGTGATTACATAAGCATTAAAAGAACCTCCAATAGCTGCACCAATACTTGGACCGCCAACTACCAGACGAGCCCCATTAAATTGAGAAGCGAGGGATGCCGCAGAAGCTGCAGAAGCATTATTTTCCAAATTAGCTACCGCATCAATAACGGAATCCAACCTTGTATCAGAACTACCAGTACCCCCAGAGAGCACTGCAAAATGATTATTTTTAGACATTAAAAATGTAGACTGGAACATGTTTTCTGCAAAAGACATACTCCCCGCTGCTGCCCCATTAGGGTCCTTACCGGAAGGGTCTGTAATAACAATAATGTTACAAGTAGCTGCAACGCTACTCATTGTCATCAAAAATACGATTAAAAAAACAATAGACATGTGGAATTTGGTTATCTTCATCCAGTCACCCCACCCGTCTGATTCTTTAATTCAACAGATGAAAAGTCTTCTATTACGGTTACTGTAACAACACCGGTATTTTTATCAACCTGCACATCCGCAGCAGTAATTGGTTCAACAGATGTACCTGGTACTGTCGACCGTGTTGCAAACTCTTGAGCCGTCTGTATCGCATCCTGCAGCGAAACTTCTCTTTTGGAAGTTTTTAAAATATCATCATAGATGACACTTCCATCCCTGAAACCTGCCTGCATAACGTTATATCTAACAGTGTCTGCGGGAACAATATCATTGCCTTTAACAATGACTCCAGAAATAGGAATACCGTCATCAATATCAGTAGATGAAGCAAATGCAACATATGTGATTAAACGACCACAAAGAATTAAAATAAACGCTAATAATAAAATTATTAATGTGTCTCTCCTAATCTTTATAAACATGTTCATATCCTCATAGTCTCATATTCTTTTAAAAAGAATGAATTTATACATTTATTATATTAAATCAATATAATATTTAAATTTATATTATGTCGGATAAAAGTGACTCCGCAGGATCCATTCCCTGAGCACCTATCAACAAAATTATATCATCATCATCAGCTTTTTTATAGACTTCAGTCAAACAGTCCTTCAAATTATCAAAATGAGTGTATTCGATGTTGTTTTCATCTAAAGTATTGAAAAATACCTCTCTTTCATCATCTTCGACAAAGTTCAATTCATTTACAACATCATTGCTTGAAGACAAATACAATTCGATATCATCGTTCATGGACTCTACCAGTGCATCAACATTCAACTGGTTGATTTCAACTCCCCTGGAACCTCTGATTGCACAGGCAACATGCAACTTCCGATTCTCAGGAAGCAACTTGAGGGTTTCTGAAATTGTAGCCTTTATTCCATCTGGATTATGTGCAAAATCATCATATATCAGAGGTTTGTCATTCAGCTTAGCAAATCGTCTGTTCAATGCCTTATATGTCTTAACGCCTTCAACTATTTTATCGATGCCTATTCTCAAAGAGATGCATGCACCAATAGCTGATAAAATGTTTTGGATAAAATGATTGCCTTTAAAAGGCAGCTCATCAATTGTTAAAATAGGCTCGCCCTTATAGATTATTGCATCGCCGTCAAAGTACACAGCGTTATCCTTATCAAGCTCAGACATTGATGTGAAAAACGGATGTTCAGCATCCAATGACCTTACCCTCTCATCATCATAATTCAAAACAGTGATTCCTTTTCCAATAGCTTCAGGAACTGCCTTAATCTCATTATAAACATCATCAATTGAGTTTACAAGACCGATATGGTCCATAGCAATATTTGTTATTACACCAACTGTCGGATTAACCGCCCTGCTCATCAGTGCAGCATGGTTTTCCATCAGTTTTCCCAGCCATCCCTGAACTTCTGACACCTCAATAACCAAATAATCAATGTGACTGTTTTTTCTGACTTCATCTGAAATCAATTTGGAAACCATAGGGTCGATTAAGGTATTGAATTCGGATTCGCTGTCGGTATTTGTCAATACATGAAAACCTGCATTATTCAAAATGTGATAAATCAAGTGTGATGTTGTTGACTTTCCGTTTGTTCCTGTAATCACAACATTCTTGGAAAGTGGAGAATCATTCTGTATGGTATGTGAAAGCGCAAATGCATTTGCAAGTTCAATCTTATCTGTGATAATCAACGGAAATCCCAATCTGTTTGCAGCTTCAATGGCCCCATCCTTTGGATTTTGTGTAATTAGGCATGCAATGTTTTTATTGAATGCCATCTCAATGCCTGTTGCGTTAATCCAATGCCTTATGACAATGTCTCCGGTATGGGCATCATTTAAAAATGTGAATCTTCCGCTAAATCCATCGATTGAGAAAAATTCGTCATTGCCGACAATTCTTCCTTCAACGGCACTAACCAGATCACAGATGTTTTCCAACCTTTCAGGCTTTGAAATCCTTAATGCGAAATCACTTGCGGCATCAATGTCATCTATAATAATCATTGGAAAGTTTAATCTGTTTGCAGTCTCAATGGCTCCGTCTCTAGGTTCTGGAGTTATCAGGCATGCAATGTTTTGATTGAATGCCATTTCAACACCCACCGGATCAACCCATTCCCTAATGACAATATCTCCTGTGTGGGCATCATGCAAAAAAGTGAATTTTCCAGTAAATCCGTCAATTGAGAAAAAATCATCATTTCCTATAAGCTTTCCATTTATAGAGTCAACCAAATCTTGAATATCCATAAAAATCACCGAAATAAATTAGAATAAGTACATCTTAGCCAGCAAACCTACAATACACAGTAAGGCGGTAGCTCCCCAGTATGTCAAGATAATCTTTACTTCAGACATTCCATAATGGTTTAATGTATGGTGCAAAGGCTCCACCGGCAATTTGATAATATGTGCCCTGTGCAATAGGCTAACAATAACTGAAACAATCGGCACTCCCAATGCAAGAACTCCGAAGTATGGAATGTCACATACCAAAACGGCGGCCGCATAACCTGTACCCAATACAAATGATCCTGTATCTCCCATGAATATTGATGCAGGATACTTGTTGAATACCAAAAATCCTAAACATATTCCTGCCAAAATCAAAAATGGCGGAATGATAGTTGCAGGTCCAAACAGATAACCATAAATACAACATGAAATTGATGCGATTCCAACAATTCCCGCTGCAAGACCGTCCATACCGTCAATAAGATTTACTGAATTGATACATCCAAGAATTGCAATTACAACAACAGGAATGGCAAATATTCCTAATGTAAATCCTCCCAGTGTAGTAACAGCACCGGTGAATGCCAAAAACATTCCTAAAACAATTTGACAAATGATTTTTTCAAGTTCTTCAGGCTCTGTCTTGATTGGAACCTCGCCGATTACCTCAACTTTGCCGTCTTTAAGCAAGTCATCCACTTCGGCCTTTGCCTTTGGAGTTGCAACACGAACTTCCTCTCCCGGCTCAACGTCCAATCTTCCTAAAGTGATGACCTCATCTGAAGTATTTACAACAATTTTCTGAATTTCCTTGACCTTAAGACCAATCAAATCGTCAACCAATCCTACAATTCCTCCGGCAAGCATAATGAATGATACAATCAATATTGGAATGTTCTGATAATATAGTGAAATAACAAAGGAAAGAGTAAATAAAAATGCTATTCCTCCCATTGTAGGAGTGCCGCTTTTATGTCTATGTTCACTAACTATAGGATTGTCAGCAATCCTTGCTTTCAATAATATTCTTTTAATATACCATGTGAAGAATATTGTAGCACATAATGTTATTAAAAAAAGAATTAACATATCTGTATTATTCATTATACCACACTATATCATATTTTATTACTTTAATATATTTATTGATAATAGTATTTAATTATAACTTATAACACAGACTTTCAGATTAATTTTTCAACAAGATTTTCAAGTTCCTGTTTGGAGTTTGCCCTTGCAGTAACCCTCTGATAACCTTCAGGACCATGGACTACAAAATCATTGGCTTCAAAAGATTTGACAGGCTCGTTTGGTGCAGGACCTTGATAATTACCTATTGGAATTTCTGTTGAATAGAAATACTGAAGCTTGTCTGAAACATCGGATAGGCTGAACTCTCCAATGGCCATATTGACCAATTCGCATAATGAGTTTACTCCACATGTTGCGGTGGTGAGATACCTGGTGCCGTTAGGCCTTGTATTTACTTCAATTGCATATAGCTGGTCATTTTTTCTGGAATACATGAAATCCATTTCAAATATTCCATCAGAATCCAGATTCCTTGCCACATTATAGGCAGTGTGCTGAACGAGGTTGTTGTCCAGTCCTTCAACCATGCATGGACCTGTTTTTGTTTTATTCAGCGGATGGGTTCCTTCAAGGGTGGTTTCTCCCTTATATATTGGTGGAAGCGCCACATATTCACCATTGAAACCTAAGACTTCAATGGATATCTCCGCACCTTCAATGAACTCCTCACATAATGCCTGGTCAAATTCCCTGAAATATTCCTCGACATCCTCGATTGACCTGGCAACCTTGATGTCCTTTCCGCCTTGTCCCTGACCTTGCTTTAGTACAACAGGAAAATCAATGGTCAACTCTTCAGGACCATTCAATATCTGATAATTTGGTGTTGCAACACCTATTTCATTGTAAAATTCCTTAGTCTTAATCTTATCGGAAGTTAACTCAACTGCCCTAACGCCTGCGGCAACTACTGGGATTTCATATTCCGCTTCGAGCTCCTCCTTCATATGGGCGACATCAATCAACGGAGGGTCAATTCCAATCAACGGAACAACAGCATCAACCTTTTGCATCAGTGCAACCTGTTTAGGCCCATCCATTCCACGCGGAACGATGAATACCTGGTCAGGCAAATCAAGGTTGATTGCATTCTCATTGGATTCTGTTAAAATGCTTTCTATTCCTTTAGATCTTACATACCAATCTAAATCATCATATAATCTTGAACCGATAAACAATAGCTTCATAATATAATCCCTTTTAGCTTTTCTATAAATTCATTAGCAGACTTTTCAACTTCATTTGTTGGATTTGCTCCCCAATCCATGGTTTCAGGTTCGATGCCGACAAATATTATTCTGATTTCCGTGTCCTTTTCAAGGTATTTTACAAAGAAAGACAAAGACATCGAATGAGTTGAAAGGCCAATGTTTGCAAATTCTTTTTTATCCACCACTTGCATATGGCCAGGATTGGAGTCCATCAGGCAGGCATCCACAATTATAAGGTGAGTGGGGTTTTCCTTTCTGATTTTGCCGGTGAAGTTTTCGGGCACGGTTCCGGCATCAATGAATAAAAGGTTTTCGTTTTCAATGTTTTCACCCTTAAGCTTCTTTATGATAAATGGACCTACTCCATCATCACTTTTAAGCTCATTGCCTACTCCAAGCACTATCAATTTTTCACAATCTGTCAAAAAATCGCTTAATTGAGATTCAAAGCCCACATTTTCACCTACAGATATCGAGTTTTTATACTCTCAATCCCTTTTCCCATACTATACTTTATCTCTACATGTATAAAGTCATTTACCCTTACCCCCTTTTCATCGAGAGGTATCATCAATGGCGGATTTAACATTGGCAGAGGCCCTGCAATTATATCATCGTCAAGTATTGTGTAGGTTGTGATTTTCAACCCGTTGAGCAAGGCGTCCTTATTGGCTTTTAAGGTGAAATTGGAACTGAATTCCGGATCAATGTCATCTGAAAAGTTGAATTGGGAATATACCACCTCATCAGAAAGCACATCATATTCAGCCTCTTCGTCCCAGTGAATATGGTGCCTTTGCATATTAACCAGTTCGACTGTGTTGATAATTCCCTGGGGGATTATCCTTCCGCCATCCTTCAGGAATCTCCTTGCATAATTAAGGACTGGAATCTCCTCCTCATCAATCAGTGCTGTATCAAGCATCTCACAGACAATCAAATCGGCCTTTCTTGTGAATTCATGCTCCAAAACATCACTGTTGATTACTTTAACGTTGTCAAAACTGGCCAGATTTTCCTCTGCACATTTGAATGCCTTGAAATCCGCTTCTATGGAGATTACTTCCTCAAACTTTGAACTTAAAAAATATGATAAAACGCCACTCCCACAGCCCAAATCATATGCCAAATCGGTGTTTGAATCATACTGCTCAATAGCTTCATAAAAAACGGCCAACCTATCCGTATCCTTCAACAGGTCATGATGATAAGGAGTGGTTTTGAATTTCATGCAAAAAAATAATAAAAAAAGAGAAGTTAGTGGGTGTGCGGATGGTCATGTGAGTGACCAGGTTCCTGGAAATCTTCTCCGTTTGCTGTACTTGTAAGTTTTACGTGTTCAACACCTTTAAGCCTCATTATCCTTTCGGTCAAATCACGAATTTCAGCAATATCCCCATTCACTACAACAATTTCCATACAGTATTTATCAGTCATGTGGATGTGCATGCTTGTATTGATTTCGTTTCTGAAGCTGTGCTGTATTTCTGCAAGGTTTTCCATGACTCCTGTGTAGTGATGATCATATATGATTGTTATTATACCTATTCTTTGCCCCTCCATGGAATTCATCCATTGATATCTGACAATGTAATCTTGAAGTGCATCACGAATTCCTTTTGAACGAGACTGGTATCCTCTTTCCTTTAATACTTCGTCAAAATCTGCTAGTAATTTTTTAGGTAGTGACATACTTATTCTCATCATAAAAAACACATCGTAATTTCAATAATTATATCAATATATAATTTTTAAGTTATATAAATATTATGATTAAATTAGAAAATAATATTACTTTGATATTAAGAAAAATGTAAAAAATATTATCCAACAAGGAGATAATACTCCCCGTCGTCCTTATTAATTGATTTTAAAAGGCCTTTGTTTTGAAGAGACAATATTATATGATACATCCTGAAATTGCTAAGTTCCAAATCCCCATACAACAAATGACCCTCTAAGGTATATTTAGAAACAAGATTCTTATCGTCAACCAACTCCTGAATAAGCTTATAGGAATCCTTTTCCTTTTGGTCCAATTCCAGCTCTTCCAGGTCCTTTTTGGAATTGACAGTGTTGATTTCCTTTTCGCTTTCAGATAAGTTTACCTTGTTATCCTTAAAAACAACCAAATCCTTATCCTGAAGCTCCTCTAAAATGTGAACCAAATCATATTCATGAAATCCAAGCTCCTTTCGCAGTATGCTAACTGGAACGCCTTCAGGATATTCGATATCATATATTTTGATTTGGTTTAGAACAACTTCTTCATTACGGGTAATGTTAATCATATAATCAGCAAGTAAAATTGATATTAATAATTATAATTATAATAATACTTAAACATTTAGGACAATTGCATTTCATTTTCAAGGGCTTTTGCTTCCTGCTTGTTTTTCTCAGCAACCTCTTCAGGAGTCAAGTTAACCGGCCTTGTGAAAAACAGCTCTATGTCATTGACAACCTGACATATGGACATGTGAACAAGCTCCTTTAGGGCCAAACTCTTTTCAACCCTGTTCATGGACTCGTCGGAGTAAATCCTATCCTTGTCATTATTATAGTCATTGCGTATTTTTTCCGGATCCAAATCGTTCTGAAGCTGAGATTCATCATAATCCTCAGTAAGAAGTAAAAAGCTGATCAGTTCATCCTTTTCATCACTGAAATCCTTATCTGGATTGTCTATTACATCATAAAAATAGCCGCTTACAGACTGGAAAACATCTCGTGAAACATTGCCGTTTATGATATTGTCAATGAACAGTTCAAAAGTATTTGTTATGTAATATTTGCCGTTTTCCTCATATGTGCTGAAAACAAGTTCATTTTCAATGTTTGCAACATATTGAATTATTATAATGTCCTTTCCTTTTTCAAATGATTTTACATCAAATCTGGAATTTTTTAACTTATAATCACTATTAGTCTTTAAAGCATTTTCGACATTTTCAATGTCCTCTTTTGAAATCTCCATGAAATCTTCAGTCATATTCTTACCCCATTACATAATAGTTATGTCAAAGTAATTAATAGTTTTTATTAATTATAAATTTTATAAATAAAATCATGATGCCGGAAGACATACTGGTTGAACTTGAAAAATTATCCGAAAATTCAGAAATCAGAAGATCACAGATAATGGAAATTCTAAAAAAATACGCACGCATCATATCCGTCCAGGATTTAATGCTGGCCACAGCTTATATAAGAAAAGACGGAGAATACATTCAAGAGCAATATCGTGAAAAATACCTGGAAATCTATATAAAGTATTTCATCATACGCATGAATGAAGTTAAGGAAAAAGAGGATTATGCCGATGAGGCAATTGACAAAACCGCATTGAACGAATCCTTTCCGTTACTTAAAAGAACATTTGAAACAGAAAGAATGTCCAATGCAAAAGATGATAAGTTTCCACTGATTTATGTCATTACCGCTCTTTACACAACATTTATTTTAGAGGAACCTATTCACCCTGTTGGAAGCGAATTTCCAGGGAACCTATCTGTTGAAGAAATTGACGGAGAATATTTCTGTCCGGTGAAAGATAACCAAAAGGACAATCCCAATGCGATTTGCCACTTATGTCTTGCCGAGCAAACCCCAGATATATGAGGTGATGATATGAACATATGTCTTTACGGATCCGGAAGCAGAAAAATAGACAAAATTTACACTGACGAAGCTTATAAATTAGGTTGCAGAATGGCTGATGAAGGCCATACCCTTGTTTTCGGTGGTGGAGATACCGGAATGATGGGTTTCTGTGCAAAGGGAGTTCATGACAATGGAGGAAAATCAATTGGCATTGCACCGGAATGGATTAGTGAATTTGAACCGTTATGCCCGGAATGCTCCAAATTCATTTATGTTGATTCAATGGATGAGAGAAAAAATGAGTTTTTAAACAATTCAGATGCATTCATTATTTCACCCGGAGGAATAGGGACTCTGGACGAATTTTTTGAAATCATCACACTGAAAAAGCTAAAGCGGCATGACAAGGAAATCATTGTGTTTAACATCAACCATTTCTATGACACCATGCTCGACATGATTGATGAGATGGGTGAGAAGGGTTTTTTGTATAAACAGGAAGAAATTTTTAAAACAGCAGAAGATATCGATGAAATCTTCAAATATTTAAGATAGTGATTGTATGGAACATGTCAAAAAGTTCGAGACACCTCCAAGAATTACATTAAAGAGAAGCATTCTGATATTCATTGGAAACGTGTTGGGAATATACATAATCAGTTTTTTCGGATTGGGCGTTACTGTAGGGGAGTTTGACGATATCGCATTATTGGTTATTTTTATAAGTATAGTCAATGCGGTCTTATGGCCATTGCTGACCAAAATATTCATGCCATTTTTAGTTTTAACCTTTGGTGTCGGGTCGCTGATTTTGAATGGATTGCTGCTCGGATTATTTGCTCCGCTATTCGATATAGAAATCAAGGGAATGGCAATAATTCTTGCACCCCTTGCAATGGCAATCGTCACAACAATAATGTCTTCAGTGCTTACTATAGAAGAGGACTCCTCATATTACAGGTCCGTTTATAGGGACGCTAAAAGGAAACGAAAGGGAGAAGTCAAAAATTATCCCGGATTGATTATTGTTGAAATCGACGGGCTGTCATATGACGTGTTAAAGGAAGCCATTGACAAAGGATTGATGCCTAAAATCAAATCAATGATTGACGACGGAACACATACGCTTCGAAAATGGGAAACCGACCTGTCTTCACAAACCGGCGCAAGCCAGGCAGGAATACTGCACGGAAACAATACAGACATCACCGCATTCAGATGGATTGAAAAGCAAAACAACAACCAGATGATGCAGTGTTCAGGTGTGAGCAAAGTCAAGACATTGGAGGAAAGAATCTCTGATGGGAACGGATTGCTTGTAGATAATGGCGCAAGCAGGTCCAATTTATTTTCAGGAGATACGGACAATGTCATCTTCACATTCAGTAAAATTTTAAACCTCAGAAAATTATACAACAGAGCATGGTTTTCAGTTTTTTCAAATCCAAGTAATTTTGCGCGTATCGTCTTATTGTTCATAGCAGAAATGATTCTTGAGATAATCTCCCAGATAAAACATAGGGTTTTAAATATCCGGCCTAGAATTAAACGTGGAATAGCCTATATTATAGTAAGGGCCGTAACCAATGTGTTTCTAAGAGAAATAAACACCTCAACATTGGTTGGAGACATGTTAGTTGGAGATATTGATGTAGCATACTCAACATATTTGGGCTATGATGAGATAGCTCATCATTCAGGAGTCCGTGACGAGGATTCATGGTTTGCGCTTAAGGGAATGGACAAACAGATCAGGCGTTTAGTCACTGCAACAAAATACACACCCCGAGATTATCAGTTCGTCATCCAATCAGACCATGGCCAGACAAACGGAGCCACATTCAAGCAGAGATACGGCGAGTCCTTTGAGGATTTTGTCAAATCCCTACTTCCAAAAGACATGAAGATGTTTGCCAAAATGTCATCCAATGAAGACCACTACGCGGAATCCTTCATTCCATTAACCAAAAACAATGATGATTTGATTGATGAAAAGGAAATGAAAGACATGGGAGATTCTGAAGTTATTGTACTGGCATCAGGCAACCTTGCAATGATTTATTTGACCCAATGGAACTATAGGCTAACCTATGAAGAGATCAATGAGTTTCTTCCGAATCTGATTCCCGGAATAATCAATAATGAGTACATCGGTTTCATTGTTGTTAATTCATCAGAACATGGGGATTTGGCTATTGGAAAAAATGGAACTTATTATCTGGATACCGACAGGATTGAAGGTGAAAATCCGCTTGAAGGATTTGGTAAAAACATCGCAGGACACATCAAAAGAAACGTGTCCTTCAAATACACACCGGACATTCTTGTCAACAGCTTTTATGATGCTGAAAAAGATGAGGTATGCGCTTTTGAAGAGCTGGTGGGAAGCCATGGCGGTGCCGGAGGAAGCCAATCAGAACCGTTTATCCTATATCCTTCAGATTGGGATATCGGCATGGATGAAATCATTGGCGCTGAAAATATCTATAAAATACTGAAAACAAGTCTGAAAAATCTGAAAGAAGGTGAAACCGATGATAAGTGATGGAGAAGTTTTGAAGATAGCCGAAAGAATAGAGGATGCAAACAACATAGACATTAAAGAAACTATCGAAAAGGCCTCAACTGCAGGCTATCTTGGTGAAGAACACTTTTACTGTACAGTTATTGAAGAAGGCGGAATTACACATATGGTGCCTGAAATTTTCGGAGATATGCACAAGTCCATGAAACTGGATAACCTGTACTTCGACATAATCTCCAAGGCACTGGACCATGAAGGCATTTACATATCCCTCGGATACTGCGCCACCAATCTACTTATTCAAGACGACAAATGTTCTGAAATTATAGAATATGATGATTATGACCTTGATGAAGACGAATACGAATATATGATGGAATATGCCCTGATTACCGCTGATGACATTAAAAAGTTCAGGGTTTATGCAGAGGAAGGCATTGCTGGCCATGAGAGAATGGAGGATGTCGGACTGATCATTAACATCATTGACGGAGATTACAAGGCTTATTTTGCACTAAGGTCAACAGACCAGTGCATGTCCAGCTTCAGAGTGCTTCCATTCACTGACAGGTACCCGAAAGAACATCCCTTATCACTTATGAATCCGATCAACAAAATTTTGATTGAAATGATTGACAGAACAATAGTCAGAAATCTTTAATTTAATGAAAAATATACAATATATTATGCCTATCAAAAAAAATTACGCAATTGCAATAATGGATACTGAAAGAATTAACGAATTTGATGAAATCATATCCAAATACACCAATGCAATTAAGAAATCCTATTCACATATATTTTTTGACACACAGCCAGTCAGTTCAGAAGACATCACTCACGACATTACATTTTTCCGATTGGAAGGTGAAAGCGAATCCGTTTTGGATGAAAAAATAAACAAGATAATTGAAGAGCTAAACGAACTGGATTCAGATTATACCCTTAGAGATGAAGAGAGCGGAAAAATGATTGTAGCCATTGATTTTGTAGGCATGCTGATAATCAAGTTCAACGATATCGACCGTATCAGTGAAGGAACCTACAAAAGAATAGATGAATTGAAAAAAACAAAAGGGGAATTTGGATACTGTAAGGGATATAAACCTGATTTTCGTCCAATGGAAGGAAAACTCGTTGAAAATGTGAAAATTCATCCTGAAAAGATCTTCTTATTTTCCGATTCAAGGGAAAACATTTTGAAATTAAAGGATTACCTGTCCGAAAAGGTTATTGAAATAGATTCAAATTTAAAAGTAGAGTTTAAGCCGTTCACATAGTCTAAATCTTGCAATATTTAAAAAAAAATGTATGCAAAAAGAAAAAAAGTAAAGAAATAATATTATTTCTTAATTGAGTTTATAGCGCTTTGTGCACCTTGTTTTACAAAGCCGCTTTCATCATCAAGCAATTTTTCAAGTTCAGGAATTGCCTTTTCATCACCAATATTTCCAAGGGCCCATGCAGCGGCTCCCCTTACTTTCCAGTCCTCATCGCTTAATGTTTCGATTAATGGATCAACAGCAGGTTCGCCCATACGTGAAAGTGCGGTTGATGCTTCCCTTCTGACCAATTTGTTGTTGTCCCTTAAAGTGTCAATTAATGCAGGAATTGCCTTAGGATTATTGATTGCTCCCAACAAAGTAGCTGCATTTAATCTTATTTGTTTTTTTCTGCTAGATAATGCTTCAATTAAAGGGTCAACTGCTTCATCAGCTCTTAATTCTAATTCTCCAACAGCATCTTCAACAACGAAGTCATCTTTATCGTTTAATAATTCAATCAATTCATCGATACTTCTTTCCATTTTAATCCCTCTTTCAAATTAAAGGCGTTTAACCACTATTACTATGTAATTAATATCATTTATATATGGAGTAGTATAAAAGTATTTCGATAACATACGAACAAAATTAAAATTATATAATAGGACATCAATATTATTAATATACGAACAAAATTGTATTAAGTGAAACAATGTATAATATTGCAATAATTAGTGGAGACGGAATAGGTCAGGAAGTAATGGACTCCTGCGAGTATTTGCTCGATAAGCTAGACATAGAATTTAGTTTTGATTATGGTGAAGCAGGTTTTGACTGTTTTAATAAAAATGGAACCACATTGCCTGAAGAAACAGTCAAGATAGCCAACAAAAGTGATGCAGTGCTGTTCGGAGCATCAACTTCAACACCTGGCCAGCCTAGCCCAATCATCAATTTGAGAAAGGCATTGAATGTATACGCAAATATCCGTCCGATAAGATCATACAGGGGAGTAAACTGCATTCGTGACGATATTGATTTTGTAATAGTTAGGGAAAACACCGAAGGGCTTTATTCACAGGTTGAATATGGCGATGAAGAAAAGATGATTGCAGAAAGGCACATTACCAGAAGCGCATCCGAAAGAATTTCAAAAGCTGCATTCAATCTCTGCATCAAAAGGGAAGAAAGCAAGGTAACATGCGTTCACAAAAGCAATGTATTGAAAAAGACCGACGGAGTTTTCAAAGAGTCATTCTATAAGGTAGCTAATGACTATCCTCAAATAAAGACTGAAGATTATTACGTTGATGCAATGGCAATGTATCTGGTCACACAGCCACAGAATTTTGACGTTATTGTTTCAAGCAACCTTTTTGGAGATATCCTGTCCGATGAAAGTGCAGGTTTGGTAGGAGGACTTGGCCTTGCACCATCCGGAAACATCGGAGATCATAACGGATTATTTGAACCTGTGCACGGATCCGCTCCGGACATTGCAGGAAAATACATTGCAAATCCATGTTCAATGATACTATCAGCTTCCATGATGCTTGATTATCTGGGCGAGTGGGAAACATCAAATGACATCAAACAGGCAGTCGAGAAGGTAATGGCAGACTGCAAAATCAGGACTCCCGATTTGGGAGGGGATGCCACAACCATGGATGTTACCAAAGCCATTGTAAGGGAGTTAATTTAATGTTAAACATTACTACTTTTTTAGATGCAAATTCAAAAAGACTGGACAAGAATGTCCTCTACAATCCGACAACAGGAAATAAATACAATTCAGGCGAAATCCTATCAATAATTTCTGGAATCGGACGTGAACTAAAAGATTTAGGCATTAACAAAGGAGACAGAGTGTTAATTTACTTGAATAATTCCGAGGAATATCTATTTTCACTTTTTGCAATCTGGAGAATCGGAGCAATAGCAATTCCCGGAAACAGAATCTTTACCGCCAATGAGCTGGAATACATCGTGAGCGACTCAAAGGCAAAGCTGATGATTACCGATGAAGATGCAAAAGACCTGATTGACATTGAAACCTATATTCCTGAAAATGTTTCAAGTCTTAAAGACTGTGAAGTTTTAGAAGCGGAAAATACCGACTGGGATGATTTGTGCCAGCTTCAATATACTTCAGGAACAACAGGCAAGCCAAAAGGAGCCATGCTAACACATGGAAATTATTTCACTGCAATTCACAATGAATGTGACGTATTGACATTAAAGCAGGATGACGTTTATTTGGGAATCTATCCGATGGCACATGTTGGCCTTTCATGGTCAATTGCAGCGCTACGGTCTGCAGCCTATTACATTCTAATGGAACAGTTCAACATTGACGAATATCTGAAATTATGCCAAAAGGAGAAGGTCACCGTTCTAACTGGAATGCCTCCGGTGATACATTCGCTGACAACAATGGACAGGCGTGAAGAGCTTAAAACCGTCAGGGAGATTGTTTCAGGAGGGGGACCGCTGCACAAAAAGATATGGAAAGACTTCCACGAAACCTATGCAATACCAATCATAAACGCTTATGGATTATCCGAAACAATAGTGATTGGAACCGGCACAGTAATCAGGCCTGAAGACTACCGTGAAGCCGACAGGTTTGAAAGCGTTGGCCATCCGGTTTGCTTTTCAGAAGTCAAAATCGTTGATGAAGACGATTCCTCAAAGATTCTGCCCCAATATGAGCAGGGCGAAATTGCTCTTAGAGGACCTGCCGTTGCAAAGGGATACTGGGGAAACGAGGAAAAAACAAAGGCATCATTTTTAGATGACGGATGGTTCCTGACAGGTGATATCGGATATCTTGATGAAGACAACCGCCTATTCATTACAGACCGTAAGAAGGACATGATTGTAATGAGCGGATGGAAGATCTATCCAACAGAAGTAGAAGAAGTTTTGATTAAATATCCTGAAGTCAAGGAAATAGCCATTTTCAGCATAAATGACTGTCACAGAGGGGAAATACCAGTTGCTGCTGTTGTCTGGGAAAATGAAGCGGATGAGAATGGATTGATTGCTTTTGCCCGTGAAAACCTCTCAAGATATAAGGTTCCAAGAAAAATATTTCCTCTTGATGAGCTTCCAAGGGTTAACGGCTGGAAACTGCTCAGAAGAGAATTGCGGGAACTCTTTAAAGAATGAAAATAATTTTTTAAAAAAAAAGTAAAACACCATGATTATTTATAAATCATGGTTCCGATGCCTTCATCAGTGAATATCTCTAAAAGCAGTGAGTGTTTTTTACGTCCATCGATAATGTGGCAGGATTCGACCCCATTTTCAATGGCCTGTACGCAGGTCTCTATTTTTGGAATCATACCACCTGAAATAATTCCGCTTTCAATCAATTCAGGAACCTCTGAAATTTTGATTTTTTGAATTAATGATGTCGGATCGGATGGATCCCTTAAAACACCAGGAACATCGGTTAAAATGATTAGCTTTTCAGCACCGACTGCACTTGCAACTTCACCTGCAGCAGTATCGGCATTAAGGTTTAAGCTGGTACCATCTTTTGCAATTCCAACAGGAGATATTACAGGAATATAATCATTGCTTATAAACATGTCAAGCAATTCAGTGTTTACACAATCAACTTCACCGACAAGACCCAAATCAACAAGTTCCTCATCAATCTTTTTGGCTTCTGTTTTATGAGCAAAAATCAAACTTGAATCTTTCCCGGACAAGCTTATTGCCTGACCGTCATGCTTGATGAGTTCTGATACGATTTCAGTTGAAATTTTACCGACAAGCACCATTTCAATAATCTCCATGGTCTCCTCATCAGTAACCCTTAAACCCTTGATGAATTTGGATTCCTTACCTAACTTTTCCATTGACCTTGAGATTTCAGGGCCTCCACCGTGTACAATCAACGGTTTCATCCCAACATATTTGAGCAATACTGTATCACGAGCTGTGGATGACTTTGCCTCATCATCCACCATCGCATGTCCACCATACTTAATTAAAATTTTTTCACCATGAAACTTTTTTATATATGGTAAAGCTTCAATTAAAACATCTATATCCTTCATCTAATCACTACATGTAATATTTAATTTAATTATTAATAAACTTTAAAGTTAAAGATTAGTTACACTATAATTTAAATGTTTTGAAAATTATATGAAATATTATGTCTGAGATGAATGAACTTAAAGAATACTTGATAAAGGCAGGTGCCAGCAAAGTCGGTTTTGCTGATGTGAATGGCCTGGCCAGCCAATTCATTGATTTTCCAAATGGAATAAGCCTTGTTTTGAAAATTCCAAAAGAGACCATACAACTGGTAAAAGAGGAGGAATATGAAAAGTATTGGAAGGCATTCCACAGGGAAATAGGGAAACTTACAAAAATCTCCCACAAGGGTGAAAGATACATCAAAAACCTCGGATATGATGCATTTGCTCTGACAATGAAGCGGAATGAATGCGATATGGAAAAATTGCTAAGCATCCTCCCATACAAGACGATTGCCACCAAAGCAGGGCTTGGATGGATTGGAAGATCTGCATTATTCGTGACTCCCGAATATGGCTCAGCGGTTGCACTTGGAGGAATATTAACAGACATGCCGTTGGAGTTTGGCACACCAATTACAGATTCCGAGTGCGATGACTGCACAAACTGCCAGGATGCCTGTCCTGTTGATGCGATAAACCCCCAAAAGTGGAATGACAGGCTGAACCGTTCAGACATTATCGATATTGAAGCCTGTGGAGAATACATTATCGGCCAGTATAAGGCGGGACTTGGATGCACAAAATGCATGAGCGAGTGTAAGCTCACTCAAGAGTATTTAAATCGCTGAGAAACATATCTGCCTCTTCTAAAATCTCTTCTTTAGCATCAAGACATTCTTCCAAATAATATTCATCCGAACTTTCTTTTGCTAATTTTATATGCTCATCCAAATAGCTTAAAGAAATCTCTTTAATGTTTCCCTGATGACTCTCACGATATCTGCAGAAATCAATGAAATCAAACTCATATAAGAAGTGTTCATAATATCCTATCCAGACAAATTTCTTTAAATGATTTTTGCCTTTGGAAGTGATATTGAATGAATCGCCAAGAGTGACATTATTATCCACAAGCCTTTTAATGAGTTCGTCTTTGGTTCCTTCCGTTTCAAGGCCATTATTATTCAGAATTCTTTTTAAATAAGGTACAGGACAATTAGACTTATCATTAACCCAGTCAACTTTAATAATTCCATCTTTTTTTATGAACTCAGACTTAATTAAAAGATTAGTCAATTCATCTAAAGATACCGGTGAATCAAAATAAACTCCTGTTAATGCATCATAATAATTATCTCCATAATTTAATGCATGAAGAACTGTATAAATCTCCCAATCATAATTTGTCGGATAATCTCCCTTATAATTAGCGTCATCCAATCGGTATTTATTTTGAAGTTCTTTTTCAATTTCAATGACAGACCTTTCATAATCCATAGCATACTCATCAAAATCCAAAATCTCTTTAAGAAACTCCTCATCCAGTTCCAAATGATTAAACATTAAGTCCTGAAATTCATCTCCATTACCTGTTGATACTGCATTTAAAAGTTCATTTCCAAATTTGTCATCATCCCCGGCAACGGCAACCAAAAATTCAGAAATGCCAGATTCATCATATAATTCTCCAGAATTGACCAAATCCTTGAGTTCATTGAAATCATTTATAATCACTTCTTGAGAAAGAGATAACATGTCGAATCTTTCTTCAATATTGCTATCATCAATTTCACCGGATTGATACTCCTTGATTAATTGTTCCCTTATTTCAACGGCACGTTCATAGGAAAGGATATTCTCGTCAACCATTCCCTGCATATATTCAGACAATCCTTCTCCGTAACCAACAATGACATCGTACCCAAGATTGTTTGATGGCAACTCTTTTTTTAACTCACCAATTAACTTTTCGAATTCAACGCAGTTTTTAGAGAATACTTTCCTGATATTGTCAAAATAATCTGCATCAAGTTTTTTTCTCTGAAGACCCCTTAAACAATCATTGTTGAGCAAACTGTGATAAAATACTTCATCATTATGAATAAATAAGGTTGAACAGATGCTAAAATCATAAAAATTGGAAGGGGGAGCATGAAGACCATAACATTCCTCACCATCATCAGATTTAACATCAAAAGGATCCAAATACAAGTCAATAGCACTCACAACAATGTCTTCAGTGGCATATTTTGCAAATGCATAATCGAGCAATAATTCAATTACATTACGACTAGGCTGTAAAATTCCAAATCTAGGTGCTATCAAATGCATTTTACAAATTTCATCGAAAAATAATCTTTTTCCTCTGAATTCAGGCAAGATATAACATTCTGTCATCATAAATTCAAAGTTATCTCTTATATCATATGTTGCAAATCCTACAACCTTGTTTTCAAAGACGATCTCATCAAAAACCATACATAATAAGTTTTTAAGACGATAATTTTCCTTATACATAGCTTCTTGAATATATGGATACTCATCAAGAACCATATCTGTGTCTAATGGTTCAGATTCAGATTCGGCAGCAAACATAACAGGGTTTCCATCTTTCCTAATTTTATACTCAATTTCAGACATAGTATTCACCTAATAATTAAAATTTTTCCCCTGAGAAACTATATTGACATATCTTATTATGAAACAAATCATATTTAAGTAAAGTGAGAGAGCATTTGAAAAGTAATATCTTCAAGTGTAAAAAAAATAAATAATGAGTATGATGGAACATGTAATTTCATGAAAAAAAATTAAAACAGCTGTAGATGATTGAATCATCTACTTAACTGTTATTTTTACTTTTTTAGTGCTTTGGCCGTAGTAATCGTTACCTTTAAATTTGATGGTTGCTGTGTGTTTGCCTTTCTTGGTCAGTTTTTTAATTTTAAAGGTTGCTTTACCTTTGGCATTTGTTTTTGCAGTATAAGTTTTTCCTTTAACCTTAAGGGTAACTTTTACTTTTTTAACCGCTTTGCCTTTGCTGTTTTTAAGGGTTATTGTGTATTTTTTGGTCTTTTGGGACCTTTTGAATTTTTTGTTTTTGGCAGCTATTTTTGTTTTTTCCTTGTTGATTGTTATTTTGACCGTTTTGGCAGCTGCATTGTAGTTGTCGCTTGTTAATGTTATGACCATATCCTTTTTGCCTGCCTTGGCTGATTTCAATGCACTTGCAGACAGGGAAACGGCTGCAACACCTGCGGCATCTGTAGAAGCAGATTTAATGACCTTGCCGTTAAATGTGAATGTTACCTTTTCGCCAACGACAGCCTTACCGTTTGAATCCTTAAGGATTACGGAGTATTTGCCATCATAATTAATGATGTATGATGCATCATTAGCGGTTATTTCAATATTCTGCTTGTTTATACTCAACTCATAATAATCTTTTTCATCGCGGTAGCTTGAATCATTAGAGACATATGATAACCATAGCTCATAGATTCCCGCATTTAAGTTAGGGATTTGGAGTATCGCAACTCCATTTACTACACTGGCATTATATGTAACATTGTTAACAGCTGTTGATACATTACCTCCATTTACAGGTTTGCCGTTACTGGTTAGATTGACAATAAGTTTAGCGGTTTTTCCATAAACATTATCCGCTTCATTAATATCAAAGTTCACAATATATGTTACAGATCCATTGTCTGCAATGTCATTTTTTCCGTCAGTGGCATTGTTGTCGGCAAATTTACTGCCTCCAACAGTTATTGTACCGTTGTTGTATATTGCTCCTCCTGAAGCGGCAGTGTTATTGGCAAATTGGGAATATGCAATTTTTCCATTAGGCCCATCAAAGTATATCGCCCCACCGTTTTTAGTTGCCTTGTTGTTTATGAATGATGATGCGGTGACACTTCCATTGATTCCGGTATCCCAGTATATTGCTCCTCCATTCAAACTCGCAGTATTGTTTATAAAATCTGAGGTTATAATGTAAAATTCAGTTGCGTTGTTTACGTATATTGCTCCACCATATGGTGCACTGTTATTAATGAATTTGGTACCTCGAATTGTACCGTTTTCCTTTTTTTAATATTTATCAGGAAAAATATTTATATGTGCCTATTGAAAAGAGCAATGTTTAAAATTGCAAAAAAGAAGAAAAAAATTATTAAAAAAAATATTAGGAGTTTGATGAAACTCCTATAATCCGCATTTGAATTTAAACCTGTATTCCTGGTTTACTATTTCCATTCCAATGAAGGAACCTTTTAAAATGTCTGCGACTTTTTGTAAGTCTTCTGCTGTTATTGCCTTACCGTTTGCCAATGGAGAGAAAAAGGTAATCTCATCATCAGTTATAAGATAGTTTAGAAGTTTTGTGTTCTCTTTTTGGTATTTTTCAACAATAGCTAAAATTTCTTCTTCAACAGATTTGTCAAGGTTTGTCATAATATCACCTTTAATTTAAATTAATCGATATAGTATTTAAACTTTTCCTTAAAAATTTAGGCATACCTAAATATTTATATGTAATGAATAATATACTAATTAACAAGAACCAAAACCAGGAGGTAAAACATGATTATTGGAATTGAAAACCTGAAAGAAAAACAAAAAGAAAAAGAAGAATCAGAATAATGTATGAACTATCACTACATTATTCATTCTAAAACACCACATGCATATCCAACAAAACACACCCATTAATTTTTACAAAACACTTAAGATAATCAAATATTCAATCAAAATGATGATAAGCCACTTGCCATGATGAAATATAATTAAAAGAGAAATTAAGGAAAGCATGCCTTAAGATTTTACCAGAAATAGGCCTGTTAGAAAACTCCAAATGATCAGGGTGTAAACTGAAAGTCTCTCGAAAACAGGCATGTAGGCATTTCCAATGATGAAAAACATTATCCAGAAGGAGATCAAACCGAATATTCCCAAAATGAGAGTTGTTTTTTGATAATCTCCAAAATCATCCATGGACCTTGAGATTAAAATAAGCATGACATTTCCGCCTAAAATCGCCATCACAGCTCCCAATGTGTGATATCCGGAAGTGAGAGGGTTTCCGCCATGAATCATGCCCACAATGATGACTCCCAAACCTGTGATTAATGTAAAAATAGAAATGATGGCCTTATTTTTAACGATGAAATCCTTGAATCTGTAAAAATATCCAAATATCAAAGCCAAACCGACCAATATGAAAGCGGAATTCATCAGCCAGAACAAAGGGGAATTCAGATTTGGAATCCCCAGCTCTGAAATGGCATGAAAAACATAAGCATTAGAAAATGAAGCATTGAAAAAAGTTGCAGAAACAGCTTCCGCTACAACATAGTACAAACTACCTATTATAAGTGCGATTCCGGCAACTTTGGACTTCATCATTGGATACCGAATTTCTTATTGAAGAATTTTTCTCTCAACTCAAAGTTCAGCTCTTCAATGTCTGCACCGTCAATGGCTTTAAGCAAGGTCTTATAGCAGGTCTTTTTAGGTACAGTGACATTTTTGATATGGGATTTGTTCCAGATCTTATCAAATCTTTTCTTCAGGCTGCCCATCTTAAGCTCTTTCAAAACGTTCCTTAAGTTAATCACATTGTTTTCGTTGATGATTTCATATGTGGCATAGCTTTGAGAATCCAGGGAAATCGGATTCAGTCCTAAAATAAAATGCTGCAAATCATAGTCAAGGAAAGATTCATAATCACCAGCATATGCATAAACATGAGCCTTTGCAGACAATGCAAGTCTGAACACATCAAAATGATTGTTCACCAATGCCCTTGAGATAATCTCATCACAGAAATTCAGACCTGTTTCAATCATTCCAGCAGAAGATCCTTCAACATAAGTTTCGTAATCCTCAAATCTGAACTGTACAAGAGCAAACATGTATAAATCTATCCACTCGTTTTCCTTTAAAAATTCATGTGCCTTGTCGGTTAATTCCAAATTGTCAAATGACTTGTCAGTGCTGGTTGACACATTCAAATTGCTTGCATCTTTAGCTTCTTTTAATAAAGGCAAAACTCTTTCCACGAGTTCCTGTTTTTTACCTGAAACTTTCAAGCCGTTTTGTCTCAAGATATCCTTTAGCTCGGAGACTATATATTTTTTGGAAATGTGTTCAGCAGTTATTTCAACGTCCGCTGTTACTTCCACATCACCTTCAAGATAGCCTTCATCAACCAAATAACTGATGCATTCCTCAGCGGATGAAAAAGTTCCGAATTCACCTTCATTTAAAATATCTTCCAATTCATAACCGTTATTTAAAAAATTCAATACATTGAATATTTCTAATTTTTGTTCACTCACTTAAACACCTTTTACACTAAATAATAAACTTCCAAAAAAAAGAAAGTATGAAAAATTATTATTATCATTATCATATATCTTTTTTAGTTAATTTAATATTTTGCATAAGCTATCGAATTAGAAGTACCGCCAAAAAACAAATTATGATGACCGCATAGAATATCAGATATTTCTTTTGACTTTTCCAGATTTTATTCCGATATAGCAGAACTGCAGTGAAAATAATCAAAAAAATATTGATTATTTGAAAAAGATCCACCATTGCATCACCTATTTTTTCATTAATGAAGAAAAAATCCGATAGGCAAATCTGGAGTCCTTTTTCTTGCTTGGATAAGTCTTTGCAAATTTCTTAAGCAAATCCTGAATGCTGGCATCAGGGTTTTCTCGAATCAGTTCCTCGCAGATATTCTGAAGGCTTTTTGGAGGAACCTTGGAATCCCAAACCTCCATGAAAATCTTTTTGATTCTGCGGCGTGTTCTCGGATCTTCAATCTGCTCGTATGTGAACTCTTCCCTCAGCTGATGCTTAACATATTTGATATAGTGGGTTTCGTCCTCATCATAGATTTCCCTGACCTGTGATCCGTATTCATCAAAGTATTTCTGGATTTCCTTTAATATGAATCGGCGGGGAACGGAATCAAGGGTTCTTGCCTCCATTTCAATGTCTTTCGGCTTGATTTTGAGATACATCTGTCCGCCTTTGAAATGCTCCCCGTTGATGACGACTCCCTCAACGACCCTTCGGCCGTTATGCTCCATGTATTCCCTATTTATCTTTTCCAATAGTGATTTCACCTCATTGACTGCATCGAACAATGTTGGAAATGTTTGGTCGCTTGTTACTTCATAGTTTTTCAGCTTATGATTTACGCCGCACCATTTTACTGAAAATGAGCTTTCATATGGGTATTTTTCGATTGTGTAAATTGTTTCGGGTGTCTTGAAATCCTCCAAATCGCAATAGCATTTAATGGCAATGTAGTTTAGAAATGTCTCATCAACATAAGCTCCGATTAACCTGATGTCGATGTAGGTGTCCATGTGAGCGATTTCATGCTTGTTCAATATTCCATACAATTCAAACATCAGAGTGTCATTGGAGTGATTGTTGTTTTTGAAAAACTCTTCGATTGCCTTTTTATCAACCAGCTTGAACATTTCAAGTATATGCTCATCAGCCACGGCCATTGAGCGAGTTTTAGGTACAAGCTCAATGGTTTGGCCCATATTATCCTTTAGAGCATAGATTATCAGACAGGTTCCGTCAAGCTTTTCCTGGCAGTGATAAATCAGGCTTTCCTCATCTTCCTTTAGCTGATGTCTCCTATCCCAGTAATGTATTTTTGGAAATGACTGCACGAACTGCTCTGTATCATAGCATTTCCCATCTTTTTGCGTAATGTGAGTTATTATCATAGATCCCAAAAATCTATTCGGTTTTCTTGACAGATACCCCTCAATGACATTTCCCTTTGGAGTTCTTGACTTGAATTTGCTCAAATGCTTTGGCTTTACGGTGCCGTTAAAATATTTCTCGCATAACATTTCCTTCATGGATTCGCCCTCCTTCAAGATTATTGTTATTAACTTGTGGTTAAATTTTTTGCTCAAAATCCAAATCTGAAATAATAACATATTTAAAATTTCAAAAAATGAATTCATTAAGGCATATTTAATTAATAAAGTTATATGAACCCAATAGTATTTAAAATAAGCAGTTTTAAACGAGAACAATTTTTTAAACTCAAATCAACATTACAAAACGAGAGCAATTTTACAAAACCAGACAATCGAAATTTAAAAAAAAATATTTCATTAAAAAAAGAATAGGAAAATTTAAGGCATTATCTGCTTTTCAATCATTTCCATCATAGGCAAAACATCCCTAGACAAATTAATTTCATTAACATTCTTAGGAGAACGTTTTTTAGAAGAATAATATGCTTGAACAAAGCTGCGGCTAATGAAAAACACATCTTCAAAATCCATTGTAAAATCATTTTCATTAATCTGATTAATTTTTTCAAACAATTCCGTAGCAGACTGATTAAAGTCCAATGCACCATTAATTTCATCTTTGAGTTTAATAATCACTTATATCACCTAATTTATATAAATCCAGTTTGTTAAAACCAATTAATTTGTAAGAAAATCAGATTCATCGCTTTCAGTTCTAAATTTTGGCAATTTAGAAAATAATTGATTACCATTTAATTTTTTCTCGAAATATTCAAACGCATCCTCACCATTAATCAATTTCAGATTCTGATTCATACATATACATAATAATGGAAGCATTGATGTCGGATTTAGTTCCACATCTCCTAAATCAACTTTACCATCACTTTTTCTCTTAATTATTTCTTCAAATTCCAAATAATTATCAAATAAGTTTTTAAGTGTCATATTAACACCACCTAAACATTTAATAATTAACTAGAAAGTGAAAAAATCCGGATTTAAACAACATTTCAGTTAATGAAATTAATTTAGACAAAAAAGTATATAAAATAAGCAGTTTCTAATGAAAACAATTTTACAAAGCCAGACAATCAAAAAAATAAAAAAATTATGGATTGCATGCCTCGTCAGCCGCACCCATAACAACTCTAACTTCATCAGATAAGTTTATTTCTGATATTTTTTTATCGGATTCCAGTTTGGCAGTGTAGTATGCCTGTGCAAAATTCATTGTAACAAACATTACTTCCTTGAAATCGATTATGAAGTCATCCTTAGGGATTTTATTTAAAATATCAATCAGTTCTATCGCATCGTCACTGGATTCCAAGTGAGTGCCGAATTCGGCACCTAAATTAATCATCATTTTAACACCTACATTAATATTTAAAATTTATAATTAATATAATAATTCACATGAAGTGTCCGAAATGTGAGAGAAAACTGAAAAAAGTGTTTCACGACGCAAGCGATGAAATGGCAATAGAGTCATTGAACGGAGAGATAATACTTGGAAACTACTGTGAAAGCGAGTACAACTACTACTGCGAGAATTGCGACGAGTTCTTTCAATTATAATCCTAAAACATCCCTGTCAGGATTTGAGTTTTTGAACAGGTTGATGTTGATATCCCTTCCGTATGTGAATTTCAGAAGGCCGGCATGGACTGACTTTAAATCCTCATCCGAAAAGTATTCAAGATAGTATATTTTTCCTCTTTCACCAACATTCATCAAAAAACGAATCATATGCCTATAAACCATAATGGAATGAGGCCTATACACTATAATATCATCGGTAATATATTCGATTAGCATATCCATTTCCAAAAAATCAGGTCCAATCACTTCAACATTGCAATTTGGAAATTTCTCTTTAATAATTGCTTCATAGTCCACTGCATCACCAATTAAAAATTTCATCATAATCATTTATAAAGTATTTCAACTATTGTTTATCGATGAACAGTTTCCGAGGAAACATTTATATGTCTTTACATACAAAATAATTTTGAAGATTGAAAAATCTTACATAAAATCATTAGATGAAAACATGACAAATGACAATGATGCTGACAAATTTGATTCCATGCCATTTATTGCATTAATCCACAACATATCAAAAAATAGACTAAGATACTCCATAAAAAATCCAAATCAACTGGACATGATTCATGAAGGGCGTTATTTAATTACAATTAACAAAAGAAGCGGTCTTTCGCAGGATGACCTTGCGGATACATTCACCCAAAGCAAGGGAACAATAGCCAAGGCCTTAAGGAAATTGGAAGATAAAGGGTATGTTGAACGAATAATAGATGAAAACAACAGAAGAAAATACATTTTAAAAACAACAAAAGAAGGGAAAGAATTAGCCATTTTATTGGAAAATGATTTGAAAGAATGGGAAAAGAATGTTGGAATTGATGAACTGGATGAAAGAACAAAAGACCAGTTAAAAAACATAGCCAGAAAAAGTGAAGATATTTTGAGGGACAGTGATTGATATGGCAAATAAGAACGTTGAGCTGATGAGGGGAGAACCGGAAAGGGCAGTTAAGAAGCTTGCCATTCCGATAATGATATCAATGATTTTAACCGCATTGTACAATATCGTTGACGGAATATGGGTGGCGGGCCTCGGACCGACTGCAATTGCAGGAATAGGATTCGTAACACCTATTTTCATGATTTTGAACGGAGCAAGCGTCGGACTTGGAAACGGTGCTACAAGCAGCATTTCCAGATTCATTGGAGCAAAAAACAAGGAAATGGCAACCGAATCCGCAAAACAGTCCATGTTCATATTTCTGATAGCCTCAGTCGCCTTAACAATCATTTTTCTGATTATACAGGAACCATTGCTTAAAAGCTACGGTGCAACAGGACAAACATTAAACGAGGCCATTGCATATGCTACACCACTGTTTTTAGGTCTTGTTGCCCTGATGTTTGGAAACGGATGCAGCGGAATCCTTCGTGGCGAAGGGGACATGAAACGTGCAATGTATGTTGTTGTTGCTACAGTCATTCTAAATGCAATCCTTGATCCCATATTCATCTACACTTTAGGCTTCGG
The DNA here is from genome assembly GCA_900320515.1 of uncultured Methanobrevibacter sp. GTDB lineage: Archaea > Methanobacteriota > Methanobacteria > Methanobacteriales > Methanobacteriaceae > Methanocatella. Next base: position 33,380 of record ONSJ01000012.1, read on the forward strand.
TTCAGCCGGAGCATCACTTGCAACAATCGTGAGCTCAGCAATCTCAGCAATAATAATCCTGTACTGGATTCTGATTAAAAAGGACACTTATATTGACGTTACCCTTAAAAACTTCAAGTTCAACCAAAAACTGGCAAGAGATATTTTGAAGGTTGGAATTCCCTCTGCACTGGACATGCTCATTATGGCGATTGCAATGTCAATCTATCTGATAGTGATATCCCTGGTCGGAGGGGACTACGGAATAGCAACATTCACCTCAGGCCAAAGGCTATACCTCTTTGCAATAATGCCACTTACGGCTATCGGATCAGCGGTTATCGCAGTAGCCGGAAGTGCGTATGGTGCCCGAAACGGAGATTACCTTTCAAGAGCCCATAAGTTTGGTTCAAAGTTCGGTTTGGCTTTAGGAACTGCCATTACATTAATCCTTGTGATATTTGCAACTCCTCTCGCCACAATATTTGCATATACTCCCGAAACTGCAAATCTGGTTCCTGGAATTGCACAATACCTCCAGCTGGTATGCCCATGTCTGATTTTAACTGGAATCGGAATGCCTTCAAGCTTCTTCTATCAGGGAATCGGTAAGGGAATATATAGCCTCATGTTTACAATACTTAGGGAAATCCTCTTCGTTGTTCCATTGATTTACGTGTTTGTATTCATCTTAAATATGGATTTGGTCGGTATCTGGCTGGGATTATGTATCGGAAGGGCAATAGCAAGCATACTCAACTATGCATTTGCAAGATATGAGATTAAAAGAATAAGAAAAAACTTTGGAAATTGAATAGATTAGAAAATATTTTCTAAATCTATTCAAATCAATGCAAGATTAGTTTCAGAAACAGAAAATGGCAAATCATTTAAAACCTTAAAATTAACCAGTTCATCACCATCTTCAAATTTAAATAATACATTAACTTCAATTACATCTGAACCAACAATGACTGTGACATTACCATTAGGATTGCACAAAGATTTTTTATCGGCATTGATTAGTTTTGATGCACTGATAATTTCAAGATTAATTGGAAGATCATTTTGATTGAAATCCATGAATACACCAAATTCCAGCTCAATAGTTTCTTTATGAGGAATATCTTGATTTACTTCAATATTGATAACATCTAAATTACTATCATAAGCATATTCTGCATCATATTCTTTAATTTCCATAATGACACCTTTTATTAATTTTTTTTCCGATAATAGTTATAATTACTATTTCTTCTTCACGTAATATAAACGATTACCCGCCCATAAGTTTCTGTATGTTGATACAATTACCCAAAATACAAATATTTTAACATCTAGAAAAAAATGTTTTAACTTTTTAAAATTGATTTGACCTCTTTAAATTGCTTTAATTTAAAACTTAACCATTTATAAGCGATGAAAACTAATATAGAAAACACAACTAAAATTTTAGAGGTTAAAAAAATGAATAAAACAGAATTCGATTTTAAAAGCAGAACAATCAGAGAAGTCTTCAGCGACACAAGAAAAATATGCATCGCCCCAAAACATGAAATAATGCTTGATGAAGGAGTTCATCCTGGAGGTGACATTTTTACAACTGAAGACGGAGAATACATTGATTTTGAAACCCAATTAAAAGACTTTGATGCAGAGGAACTTGCAAAATATGTTGAATTTGCGGAAAATCTCTATGAAAAACATCAAAAAAAGGTATCCGTCTACATCCTATGCCCAAAAAACATCAGCGTTAATGTCAGGGAATGTCCATTGAAATCAGATGCTGATTTCACAATTAAGCTTGCATGCTCACAGGACGACATCTGCCATCTGATTTTAAACCGCATCAAGAACAAACTTAAAAACGAGATTGCTCTTGACTGTGATGACATCAATGCCGTTGAAATGCTTCCAGTAATGTGCAACAGATACGACAGGAACTATTTCAGGGTGGAATCAATAAAAATTCTGAATATGGTCTATTGATTATTTGTTCCATTTCAGGACGGTTTTGCCGAAGTGTGAAATGTAATCCTTATCAAAGGCCTCCTTCAAGTCGGCCAGAGTGTTTATTTCACAGATGTTTGTAACCAGCTTTTCAAGATATTCAAAAAGCTGAGGATTTTGTTTGAGGGTCTCCACCACTCCAACAAAGTCTTCCCTTTCGGACCTGCTGTTTCCCTGTATGGTCAATCCCTTTTCCAAAACCATTCTTGTATTGACGGGTATAGGATATTCGCTTACTCCAAAGAGGTTTATTGTCCCTTGAGGATTGATCAAATCGATAATCTGTTCGATTGCTGATTGGGAGGCGCTTGATCCTACACATTCAAAGCCGTGGTCGATTGCAAGGGTATCGGGAACGTTGTGTATCTGATAGCTTTCATCTGCAAATGAAAACAGGTTCAGGTTTTCAAGGTGCTTTCCGAAAACTATGACTTTGGAATCCGGAAACCTGTTCTTTAAAAGAAGTGCAGTTATGAAACCAAGATTTCCGTCACCCCAAACTCCCAATGTGTCCTTTGGAGTTATTGCAAGTTCTGAAAACTTGGAAATGCCCTGGTAGGCAACTGTTATAAGTTCTATGAATGCTGAAACCCTCGGGTCAAAATCATCAGGGATTTTGACGACTCGGCTTGAATCGAGCTTTATCAAATCGGACGTAAAACCGTCAAATCCACTTCCTCTGAATTTGGATTTGTATGAATAGTTGGCTCTGCAGACATCTTCTCCCATAGGAGTGTTTGGAATCATGACAACCTTGTCCCCAGATTCAAATTCGCCTGATTTGTCATATATCACTTCCCCGATTCCTTCATGAATCAGTGCCATCGGCAATTTTTCTTCAAGAACCTCAGCAGGCCTTGAACCCTGATAGTATCTTTGGTCGGCCTGACAGATTGAAAGATAGGTCGGCCTTACAACCACACCGTCAAGTTCAACCTCATCAATCGATTCCTCGAAAAATTTTGGGGATATCAGCCTATAAACAATGTTAATCATTTCCATCCTCAAGTATTGTATTTGCTAATTTCAAGTCATAAGGGTATGTAATCTTGATATTTGTCACTTCACCATCAACCAGATGTACATCTTCATCTTTAAGTGTGAATATCTTGCATGCATCTGTCAGTATATTGGTTTCAGCTTCCGTTAAACTGTTGATCAAATTGAAAAGTTTCTTTATATTGAAGCTCTGTGGCGTTTGGCCTTGGTAATAATAATCCCTCACAGGGATGCTTTCGATGGTCTCACCGTTGACGCTTTCGACAATGGTATCGGTAGCCGGAATGACCGTATCGCAGGCACCATATTTTCTTGCCGCATCGATATTGTCCCTGATGATCCTGTGGGTTACAAACGGACGCACTGAGTCGTGGGTAATGATGATTGACTCGTCATCGATGCCGAAATTGTCTTCAATATATCTGATGCTGTTCATGATTGTGTCATTTCTGGTTTCTCCACCTTCAATGACGATTATGTCTTCATTTTCACCGATATATTCATTGATAAGATTATTGGTATGGTTTATAAAGTTTTTTGGAATGAGAACAATTGTTTTGTCAATGTTTTCATTGATTACAAACTTTTCAATAGTATGAATAATTACAGGCTTATTTCCTAAACTCAGAAATTGTTTGGGAGTGTCTGTACCCCCCATTCTTGAACCTATTCCGCCTGCAAGTATAGCTGCAAAAATCATGTGAATTTACTCCTTTTTAAATATGATCATGTAGTGGGATTTGCCTTGGGGATTTTCTTCACCAATGTCAACAGTCAAATGGTCCCTTTTAAGGCCATACTGGTTGAATATCTTTTCCATCTCGACATGTGAAATTCTGATGTCTATAGGTGGACCTTTAGTCATTTCTATAGGCTTGAAATCCATTATTGCAATCCTGCCGTCTGATTTGGTAATTCTTTTTAATTCATTAATGACATCTTCCTTTTGGCCAGATTCCCTGAATCCATGGAAAACATTAAGCATCAAAACAACATCGACAGATTCATCGCCTACACCGGAAATGGTTTTGGTAATGTCCGCTTCGATAGGAATCAGATTTTGAATATTGTTCTCATCAACGTATTCCTTCAATTCCATGACAGATTCCGGATAAGCGTCAACTGCATAAACTTTTCCTTCGGGAAGATAATCCTCAATTGCCTTTTTAGAAATGTAGCCGTCGCCACATCCCGCATCCAAAAAAGTTTCATTGCCGTTGAGATTTAATTCTGTCAGTATCTCATCGGAATCCAGGAAATTTGCACTTGATTTTCCATGATGTCTATGCTCCATAATTACACCTTTAATAATAATCTTTAAAAAATAGTATTTAAAATTTTCAAAAAAAAGTTCGGGAGAGTTAAAAACTCTCAATCAAAAAAAGCTATTCCTTTTCAAACATGATTAGATAGTGGGATTTTCCTTCAGGAATATCTTCACCTATCTCTTCATTTAAATAGGTCATTTTAAGGCCATGTTTATTGAACAATTGCTCCAACTCTTCAGGAGAAGACCTCACTGGTGTTGGAGGTCCTTTTGGAACATCCCAAGCCTTATAGTCCATGATTGCAATTTTTCCATCATTTTTGATGATTCTTGAAAGCTCAATGACTGCCTCATCAAGTTTTCTTGACGCTTTAAAACCGTGGAAAACATTCACCATCAATACGACATCAACGGATCCGTCATCGACTCCGGGAATCCCTTCTGTAATGTCTGCTTCGATATTTATCAGGTTTTCAACATTGTTTTCGCTTTTGTATTTTTCCATATCTTCAATTGAGGCATCATAGACATCCACTGCATAGACTGTTCCATTATGATTGTAATCTTCAAGAATCTTGATTGCATTATGGCCATCACCGCATCCGGCATCCATAACTGTTTCATTTCCATTTAAATTTAGCTCTTGAATGATTTCATCTGAATCCAGGAAAAATGCGCTTGAAAATCCATGAGCCCTGTGTCCGTTTTCAGGCATCATCATATTATCACCTAAGTAATAATATCTAAAAAATAGTATATAATTATTGTCAATGTGAAAATTAGTAAACAACACTTAAAAATTAGTTAAAATAAGAAAAAAAAGTTATAAGAGGATTATTTTTTCCAGGTTTGTTTTACTCCTCTTCCTCTTTTACTACCAGGTTTGGTATAACTTCTTTTTTGTCTGGTTCTTCTGTTAGTTCCTTTAACTTTTGCCATATTTTCCCCTCCTTAAAATTTATCATTACAAAATTAGAATTAAATCTATAACAAAAAAATATTTGTTTTCTGATTTTAACATAATCGTAGGTTAAATCACAACCCCAAGCAGTAGCTTCGCCATCACCCAAATCCATGTCAATGTTTACTGTGATGTATTTTGACTGCATTATCTTTTCAGCCCTTTCAAGATAAGGTGTGTCTTCAAATGCAAGGATTTCACCGTTTTTGACCAAATCAACATCATCAGCGTCATCTGCAATGGATATTGTTACAATATCTGGATTCAAATCGCATCCTGAGTATCCGATAGCTGATACGATTCTTCCCCAATTGGGATCGCCTCCAAATACTGCGGATTTAAATAAGCTTGAAGATATGATTGATTTTGCTGCAAGACGTGCATCCTCATCATTTCTGGCATTGTAGACATTGGCTTCAATGAATTTGGTAGCTCCCTCACCGTCACGAGCCATCTTTTTGGCAAGGTCAATGCACAGGTAATCCAACGCTTCCTGGAAGTTTGAATCTATTTCACCATCCTTTACGACTTCAACGCCTGATGCGCCGTTTGCCATCATCAGACATGTATCGTTGGTACTTTCATCACCGTCAACGACAATCATGTTGAAACTGATATTGGCTGATGCCTTAAGTGCCTTTTTGATTTCATCTGCAGGAATTACGGCATCGGTTACGATGAATGAGAGCATTGTACCCATATTAGGAGCAATCATTCCGCTTCCTTTGGTGATTCCGGCAATTCTGACTGTTTCACCGGAAGTTAATGTGACTTCCAAAGCGCATTCCTTTGGAAATGTATCGGTTGTCATGATGGCCTTGGCGGCTGCAAGTGAGTTTTCAGGATTGTTTCCAAGCTTGGATAAGGATTCATAAGCCACCTTGGAAATGATGTCTATCGGCATTTCACGTCCTATGACTCCTGTTGATGAAATCGCTATTTCATCCTTAGGTATTTTCAAGTCCTTGGACACCAATTCGACTAAAGTCTCACAGTCTTCAAATCCCTGTTGGCCTGTAAAGCAGTTGGCATTTCCACTGTTGACAAAGACAGCTGAAATGATGCCCTTCTTTAAAACATTCTGAGTGTATTTTACAGGAGCCGCAACAACTTTGTTTGAAGTGAAAACCGCTGAAGCAGTACTGTTTGGTGAAACAATTATAGTGACCCCATATTTTCCTTCACGAGCCCCTGATACCTTAAGATTTTCAATTACTGAAAATCCTCCATCAATTTCCTTAATAAAATTCATATAAATCACAAAAAATTACTTTTCCTTGCTTTGTATATATTGCATGTCAAGTTGGGAAGTTCCATTTTCGTTATAGTCCTTTCCATCAACTGCCTTATCATAAGTGACTTCATTTGCACTTACGTTTTCTGTCATTTCTTTCGTTACATTTTCATAATGAGGCTGACTGCTGTCATCATTGTCAAAACTTAAGGAGACGCCTATTCCTGCACCTATGACAAAGGCGACCAGCGCAAGTATCACAATGAACATTAGAGTTCCGCTGCTTTTTCTCGGATGTTTAGGTTTTCTCTGCCTTTGCTTTCTAGGCGCTGATGGACGATTAACGAACTTCCTTTTATTTCTTCCGAATTTTCTATTGGAAGCATTTTGGCGACCATTCCCTGATCTTAAAACTCTTTTATCGTCTTTTCTTCGTCTCATGTTTTTTCTCGTCTTAATTGATTAAGTGATAACCGCATAAACTAAAGCCAGGATAATTCCTATAAAACTGAACATTCCAAGTCCCAAAATTGACATCACATAAGCAAATATGAATACGAATGCAAATACCCCAATCAATTTTGCCTTCTCATTCTCAACAAGATTGATGAGAGTCCTTATGAATTCAGATGGAATGTTATAAGCATATAAACCGTTGGCCAATTCAAACACGACCAGTGACAATGGAGAAGTTGAATCCAAATCATCTACAAGTTGAGCCCTTTCTCCGGCTTCACGTCTGCTTCTTCCAACACCTGCCCTGATTTTTGCACCATTGTCCAATGCAAACCAAGCGGCATCAAGACCTGCACGAATTGCCAAATCCTTTGATGGGAATTTAGCAATGAAGTCATCTCCGCCTTCACGGTAGCCTTCAAGTTCCCCTTCACATTCTGTTTCGATGAAATTTTTGATTCCTGTCATCAATTCCACCAGCTGATTCCTTCCGTTCTTGTTGATGAACTTGGTGGAATCTATCAAATCAATGAAGAGATAATTTTCCAAGTCAACCGGCCTTGATTCCTGAAGAAGGAACGGTGAATCAAATACCAGTGCATATTCTCCACCCAATTTGGTGAATGCGATACCTGGAAAGCTTCCAACGCTTTGAGTATAGTGAATCGCCCTTTCAATTGAAGCGGCACCGGTCATTCCCACAGCGGAAATTATTGGAATTCCTTCGGACAATCCTATTCCAATGAGTTCAATAGCCACACGAATTGCATCGTTTTTACTTAGCATTCTTGCAACAAGCTCTGTAGCTGTCTTTTCCACAATTTCCCCCTTTTCATTCTGAATGATTTTGACAAAAATATCAATCAAACGGGACGGATGTGGAAGCTCAATGTAAAAATAACGGTCACTACCCATGATAATGTTACTTACCAATGCATACTCCTCAATCTTATTTTCAGCAGGTTTCAATTCATGGAAGGTATAATCCTTCGGAAGGTTTTCAGCACCCACGTCACGAACGAGGTTTTCCAGAATAGTGTCGGATGTGATTTCGGCCTTTTCTAGCTCAAACAGAATGGTTTGAGTATAGTTGAATAGCTCCACATACTCTGTTTCCAGTGAGTTTGTTGGAAAAAATTTAGTTCCGACCGCAATTGGAGTGAGCCTTGTGGAAAGTCTGATAATGAATTTAGTTAAACTATTAACCATCCAGGTCTCCTCCTCTTTCCAGCTCTATTTCAAAATCTCCAGGTTTTTCCAAAAGCATGTCCGGTTTCACGGATACGAATGGGAATTTCCAAGATCCAAGCCTTCCGGCAATGGTACTTGCAATATTTCTTGAATTCCTTTTGATGAACACTTCATCATGCTCGCTTACGCGCACCAGAATGTTATATGGTGCAGTTTCGGTAACTTCATCTGCAAGCAGTATGTTCAGTTCAAAGGTGCCCGGTCTTGTAAACAAATCATTTCTTACTGCAATTAAAGGTTTTTTCTCAAGACCTAACCTGTCTGCAACTGTAACTGAGATGTTACCTGCATTTTTCACAGCAATCTTATAATCTTTAGGGTGTACCAATACGAAAATAACATATGGGGCGGCGATTTCCACATCGTCCACCATTTCTACAATCTTGTTGAACATAGGTATTTTGGAAAAGATGTTTTCCAACTTGGATTCAGCGTTATTTTCATTGTCGATACGGATGATAGCCTGTTTGGCTATGTTTAATGGGGAAATTTCCAGACCTTCCTTGCCTGTGTAGATTTCCCATTTTTTGAAGTTCAATTCCTTGATGATTTCATCACAAATGTGCTGTAGGATGTTTTTATCTTTTTTAGGTTTTTTCGGTTTTCCAAAAGTGAGCCTGCCGTTGTCAATTATGAATGGTATTCTCATTGAAGCGATGTTCCTGAATTCGGCAGCGTAATCTCTGAATTTGTCATTTGATAGGACTTTTGCTTTTTCACGAGTTGCAATTTCCAATATGAAATGATCCGCATCATTTCCTGCCGGAACTTCCTCTACATTATCGCTTTCCAGCAATTTTGCAAATTTCTCCTTATCATCAATATCATGACGAAGTGATGCATCAGCAATAATTACAAATTCATCTTCACTTTCTTCCAATGCTTTAACAGCAGCAAGAACATTGGACATTTGAGGCTGTCCGTTTTGATTTTTAACATGATAAGCTACATTAGAAGCATCTACAACCACTTTCATAATATCACCTAAAAATTCAATTCAGTTTATTATATATATTTTATTCTTATATTTAAATTTAATTTATAATTTATTTCTTGGATATTTTCCAAATAAAAATCTTTCGCCATTTACTTCATTCAAATAGATTTCAATCTCATTTTCTGAGATGTTATAAACATTATATGAGTTTTTGTTCTTGCCTCTCAGTTTTAAAGAAGCAAGAGACCCCGCATTGACAATAACGGTTTCATTTAATTTCCATATATTCGGAACATGCTTATGTCCTGACAAGACCAAATCGACCTCATGAGTTGTCAGAGTCTTTAAAACATCCCCTGCATCAGACAGAACATTACGTTCACGTCCTGTTTGAGGTAACGGCACAACATGATGGTGCAGAGCAACAATGGAGAAATTTTCATTGATTACACATTCATCCAACTGATGTTCAAGCCACATATGCTGAGGAGTTCCGACATGACCTTTGTCCTCATCCGGAGAACTGCTGTCAAGTCCCATTACAGTGAAATTACCATCCATTGTTAATTTCCAACTCTTTTCTCCGATCAGCTCTTCAAATGTCTGATAACCCAAATTGCGGGCATCATGATTTCCCGGAACTGCAAATAATGGAGCTTCAAACATTTCCAAATATTTTGTTGCCCTTTCAAATTCAGCATAATAACCGTGTTCAGTCAAATCTCCGGTTAGGATTATCATATCCGGCTGCAAATTGTTAATTTCGCTTACAGCCTTCAGGAACTTCTCCTCATCAAAGGTTGAATCGGAAATGTGCAAATCGGAAATGTGTGCAATCAAAGTCATGTTATCTATTGATTCAATTTCATTATGGCTTCTGCAAGATCGCCTTGACATTCCTCTAAAGCCTGTCTTGCCTCATCTTCACTGACGCCTGCGCTGTTAGCCACCATTTCCACATCTTCATCAGGGATTTCAATTTCGTATTCCAATTCCACTTCACGGGCCTTACCTTCGATTTGATAGGTTTCCTGTCCCATAACATTCATTAGACTAACACTAGGATCATCGATGACTAATTCCTTATCTTCAAAACGGATTATGACTTCAAGGGCACCTGGAAGGTCTTCCATTTTCATGCCCATCTTTTTCATTTGTCTTTCCATCTGCTTCATCTGTTTTTTGTTCATGCCAGGTATCATAATAAAATCCTCATATAAACTAACTATTTATAAATATATAGTTTAATATTATTAAAAGTTACTTAATTTTCAAAACCATAGATTTGAGTTTCAAAGGTTTTTGCAACATCCTTCAAAACATCCGGAATATTGATGGACTGAGGACATTCCTCTATGCATAATTCACATTCGATGCAATCGGAAGCAATTCCTACGCCTTCAAGCTTGGAATAGTTCAGATATGCATTTCCAAACTGTGTCCATTCATCTATTTTCAGCATCTTGTGCTTGTTGTACAAATCAAAGAGCCTTGCGATGTCTATTTCCTCAGAACATGACTCGACGCAGTATCTGCATTTTGTACAGTCCACTGTGATGTTGCTGTTGATGATTTGTGAAACCTCATCAAGGATTTGCAGTTCCTCATCATCCAAAGGATCGGCATTCCTGAATTCCTCGATGTTGTTTTCAAGCTGTTCAAGATTGCTTGCACCTGTCAGGACAACGCATGCATCCATATTGGCCACAAATCTCATTGCCCATGAAACAACTGACCTGTCAGGATTGTGTTGCTTCATCAGTTTTTCAGCCTCTTCAGGAACATCAGCCAAAAAGCCGCCCTTATACGGTTCCATAATCATAACCTGCTTGTCATATTTTTTGGCGACTTCCAGACATTTCTTAGCTTCGATGTTTTCATCTTCCCAGTCAAGATAGTTAATCTGAAGCAGGACAAATTCGAGTTCAGGATGCTCAAATAGGATTTCCTCCAGAAATTCAGCATTTCCATGAGTGGACAAACCTATGTGCTTGATTTTACCTTCCTTCTTTTTATTTTCTATAAAAGAGTACAAATCAACATTCTTCCAGGCGGTTTCAGTAAATCCGCTCACGTTATGAAGCATGTAATAGTCAAAGTAATCCACGCCACAGTTTTCCAGCTGCTGTGCAAACAGAGGCTCCAGCTGAGATTCCTCTGTGATGACAAACAGCGGAAGTTTTGTAGCAATCTTAAATGAATCACGCGGATATCTGTCAACAACGGTTTTTTTGAATGTCGGTTCACCTGCCCCTTCATGATAAACGAATGCAGTGTCGAAATAGTTGAATCCGGCATCCATGTATGCATCTACCATCTTATTAACATGTTCTATGTCAATGCTTGTCTGATCATTCTCATCCAAAAGTGGAAGTCTCATCATTCCCATACCTAGCTTAGTCATATTAACCATCTCTATATATTATTATGTCAATTAACTTAATTAATGTTTCAATGGTAAAAAACATCACCTGTTGAATAACTATTTAAATAACATTTATGATAAGTATCTTCATGAGCGAAAATCGATGCACATGGGCAGGAAGCGACGAGGTTTATGTAAGATATCATGATGAGGAATGGGGAGTTCCAACCCATGACGACCGGGAGCTGTTTGAGATGCTTGTTTTGGAGTCATTCCAGGCAGGACTGTCATGGATTACAATCCTTAAAAAGCGTGAAAACTTCAGAAGGGCCTTTGATGACTTTGACGTTAGAAAAGTGGCAGATTATGATGAAGCAAAGGTTGAGGAACTGCGGCTGAATGAAGGCATAATCCGCCATAAGGGAAAAATCAATGCAGCCGTCAACAATGCACAGGTTTTCATTGAAATACAGGATGAATTCGGAAGCTTTGACGAATACATCTGGGGATTTACAGACGGTGAAATCATTAAAGCCGAGTTTTTAACAGAATCCGAATTGTCCAAAGACATTTCAAAGGATTTGAAAAAGAGAGGCATGAAGTTTGTCGGCCCGACAATAATATATTCCTATCTTGAATCCATTGGCGTGATTGACAATCATCAGGAATGTTGCTTTAAATATTGAACTGCGAATCCATCGCAATAATTAGATTTAAAGAAAAAATCTATAAAATTATATTTAAAAAGGGACAAATCTTTGAGAATAAACTTCTTTCCAAAACTCTTTATCCTTTTCAGTGGGAGGTTCTTCCATCCATTCAAGAAATTCAATTGCATCCTTGCCTTCTAATTCAGGTGTTGGTCTAATCGGTTTAGCCATTTTAACACATCCTTTCAAAATAGTTTACTTGAATAATTTCAGTCAAAATACTATTGATTTTAATCATTTAAATTATTTTCCTTTGATTAGAAAGCAATTTTACAAAATAAGAACAATATTGCGAAGTGAGAGCAATTTTTTAAAGTCAAATCAATTATTCCTCAAGCAGGATTATGTTTTCAGGATCAACCTTCAAATACTCTGGAATGACGAAATCATGCTCATGAATCTTCTTGTCGACTTTCCACCACAAACCGTTTGCCAGGGTTATTTCCCATTCAAAAGGCTTTTCCAGCTTGCTTGAATCATTTGTGCCAAATACGTTCACCTCATCTTTGCCTGCAGCTGAAAAATCGTGCGCCCTTATTCCAATATGGGTGATTCCAGGTGAAATTTTCTCAGACGCCTCGAATTCAACGCCCCAATCAAGGGATTTGACATGGTAGTCATCTATAATCTCGACTCTGGAGATGTTCTTGCATCCGGTAAGCCTTGCGACCTGAACCTTTCCGGGATTTTCAAACACCTCATGGGTGGGGCCCTGTGCAATGACCTTGCCCTTGTCCAGTATTATAAGGTCGTCACAGAACTGGAACACCTCATCACGGTCGTGGGTCACCAGAATTGAAAATCCATCAAAATCCTCCAGCAAATTTACAAGTTCCAAGCGCAGCTGCTCCTTCAGGAATGCATCCATAGCACTGAACGGCTCATCCAGCAATATAACATCAGGACCATATGCCAAAATACGTGCCAGGGCCACCCTTTGCTGCTGGCCTCCGGACAACTGTCGTGGGTATCTTTTTTCAAGCCCCTCCAAATGGAAGCGCCTTATCATTTCAGAAACCCTTTTTTCATCACTGTCCTTGGACAATCCGCAGGCAACATTTTCCTCAACGGTCATGTTCGGAAACAGAGCATAGTTTTGAAAAAGGTAGCCTACATTCCTTTTTTGTGGTTTCAAATTTATTTTATTATCTGAATCAAAATAAGTGGTTTCTTCATTTGTCTTTAAGCTTATAATGCCTTTATCCGGGTCCACAATGCCTGCAACGGATTTCAGCGTCATGCTTTTCCCGCAGCCGGAAGGACCGAGAATGCCCAGACATCCCCTTTTCAATTCGAAATCAACTTTCAAGTCGAATTCATTGAGTTTCTTTTGGATATTTACCTTTAATGATTTGTCCATAATAATCCTTCCTCAGATATTTCTAAATTCATTTCCATTGCTTTTCCTTTCGCAATGAAACAAAATCCATGATAAAAATGGCTATAAATGCTATAACGACAATAAATATTACATAATTGAATGCATCTCCCATATTTCCTGCAGCAACCTCTGAGTATACTGCCATTGGGAGAGTTCTGGTCTGGTCTGCAATGTTACCTGCAAGCATTGCTGTTGCACCGAATTCGCCTAATCCCCTCGCATATGCAAGGATTCCTCCGCTGATGATTCCGGGCAGTGCATTTGCAAACAATATTTTCCAGAAAATCTTCCACTCAGACATTCCCAAAGTGCGGCCCGCATCCAATAGGTTGGAGTCGACCTGTTCGAATGCTCCTCTGGAGGAACGATACATCAATGGAAAAGACATGACAACTGCTGCAATGACTGTTGCAGGCCATGAAAATGCAATTTTAAATGCAAAAAAGTCTATGAAAAAGCTTCCGATCGGTCCTCTGACACCGAAAATATACAATAAAAAGAAACCCACTACTGTAGGGGGCAGTACAATCGGCAATGTGAAAATGCCGTCAAGCACTATCTTTATTGTGTCGTTTTTCATCTTTACAATGCCCCAAGCAACAATCAAACCCACAAAAAAGGTTATCAAAATTGAAACGCTTGCTGTTTTCATTGAGATGAAAATAGGGGACCAGTCCATCATGTAGTTTCTCCGTTAATTTCTATATTATTCATTTGAACAATATAATATTAAAATTTATTCAAAAAAAAGTTTTTCATGAATAGAAAATCTATTCATGAAGGGTGAATCCATATTCAACGAATATGTCTTTGGCTTCTTTGGTTTGCAAGAAGTCCATAAATGCTTTTGTAGCATTTGAATCTGTTGAGTTTTTAAGTGCAGCTACAGGATAAATAACTGGAGTTTTTAAAGTGTTATCAGGTGCTTCACAAACTACTTTTACATTATCATTGGATTTGGCGTCAGTAGCGTATACAATACCGCATTCAGCAGATTTTTGAGCAACCTGGTTTAATACTTCAGTCACATCTTTACCTAATGACAGTTTAGATTCCACGTCAGTCCAAATACCAGTATTGTTCAATACTTCTTTACCGTATTGACCTGCAGGCACGGATTCAGGATCACCTATAGCAATGTTACCGTTAACGTTTTTCAAATCATCAAATGAAGAGATATTAGCGTTTGAGTCTTTTGGTACAATTAAAACAACTTTGTTTTCTAAAAATTGAAGATTGGTTTTATTGTCGACCAAATTTTCATCAGCTAAAGCGTTCATCTGTTTATTGGAAGCAGACATGAAAACATCAGCCTTCAAACCGTTTTCAATTTGAGTTTGCAAATCCCCACTTGAAGCGTAGGTCGGTGTAACTTTTACACCAGGATATTTCTGTTCAAACATTGGAATTAACTTTTCATCAAAAACATTTTTTAAACTAGCAGCAGCGGCTAAATTTACTTCTTGTCCATTTAAACTATTGTCAGAAGAATTGCTTCCTCCCAAAAAGTCAAATAATCCTGCAGAACATGAACCAATAGAAACAACTGCAATGGCAATAGCTATAATGGCAATTATTGCGATTTTATTAGATTTCATAATTATTCTCCCATATATAATAATACAAACCAGACAATTAAATGCAATAATCCATGAATGATGAAACAAAAAGAACATCATTACTATTCGATGTAATTTATTCATTACTTTCCATTCATTAAAAAATCATTAATTGCACTTCATTCATCATGATTGGCAATAATATTTATTATAACAAGTGATATATAAATATTTACATATCGATGTTAATGCATTCATATCGAAAAAAATGAAAATAAAAAATATCAAGGGATTGCCCCTGATTGGCAAATATCAAATGATTCAATCATATGCCGAATATTAAACATGTTTTATATCCATATAATCAGATATTTCAGAATTTAATGTGCACAAATCACCAGTATTCAAGTCATGCACATTATCATGGCCCGTGATTCTTGCAAAGGTCTTCAGCTCTTCGGTTGAAACCCTCAAGTAGTTTTCAACCCTCTTTGAAGCGGTTTCTATTTTCAATCTTTTTCTCAGCTCATCATCCTGCGTTGCAACACCAACCGGGCAGTCCCCGGTGTCACAGATTTTATACTGCTGGCATGCTGTTGCAATCATTGCGGCAGTACCGATAGCTATTGCATCTGCACCCATTGCAAGGGCCTTTGCAAAATCAGAAGAAACTCGCAAACCCCCAGTTATTGTCAAATCTATTTCGCTGTCATGCTCATCCAGGTATTTTCGAGCCCTAGAAAGAGCATAGATTGTCGGAACTGATGTTGAATCCCTGATCAGTTTCGGGCTTGCACCGGTTGATCCTCCCCTTCCGTCGATTGTGATGAAATCAGGTTCGGCATACAAAACATGACTCAAATCGTCTTCTATTTTCCCTGCTGCAAATTTCAATCCTATCGGACGGCCATGGGATTTCATCCTCAACTCATCAACCAGATTTTTCAAATCCTCCTTTGAGTTGACTTCAGGAATTGTGGCAGGAGAGTGAATGTCTTTGCCCAATGGCTTTTTCCGGATTTGTGCTATCTCTTCGGTTACCTTTTCGCCCTGCAGTTGTCCGCCAAGGCCAGGTTTTGTTGACTGGCCGATTTTGATTTCAATAGCATCGGCATTCTTCAGATTATCCCCTGTTGCAGAGTACCTGTTTGGAACATATTCAAAGATGTATTTATAGGCGTTTTCCATCTCTTCCGGCAGTATTCCGCCTTCACCGCTGCACTGAGCGGTTTTAACTGCAGCACTGCCTTTAGCCAAAGCTATCTTGGTTTCTCTTGAAAGTGCCCCGAATGACATGTGGGTTATGTAGACCGGACTTTCAATGACCAGTGGTTTCTTGGCGCTTTTTCCGATGACGGTTTGTGTGTTTACATCCACATCAGATTCCAATGGCTGCGGATTCAACTGATTTCCCAAAATAAGTATCTCATCCCAATTTGGCATAGGCATGTCAGTATACATCGCAGACACTATGGACTCACCGGTTATTGCCATTTGATGGATTGCATCCATATATCGGATGTCCCTGTCGCTTTTTGCATATTTTTTGTCATATGCCAAATCGGAGTCGGACTCCTTTTCGTTTTGGGTTGAGTGTGAATTTTCAACCTCAACAAATTTGGAGATAGGCTGACCGCATATTGGACATTTGTCCAGGTTTTTCAAAAGTATTCCTGTTGATTCCTCATCATGGATATGACCACAGATAGTGCATTTATATATCATAGTATCACCTTAATTCTTTTAATAGTTGGGTGAAAGCATATAAGTTTTTCTATTTGCATATTTCATTAACGATACCTAATGCATTCAGCGACCTTGGAAAACCGATATACGGCAATATGATAGTTATTGCTGAAATCAGTTTTTCCTTATCATTTCCTACACTTAAATTGCCCCGAACATGTCCTCTAAGCTGGTTTTCACATCCTCCTAAAGTTGTGATGAACACAAAGGTGATCAGTTCCCTTTCGCTGTCGTTCAGGCCGTCACGAGTGTAGAAATCACCGAAGCAATATCCTTCAAGAAAGGTGTTGAAGTGCTTTTGGCCTTCGAAAGCATTGTCATTCATAGCCTGAATCATTTCGGCTCCAAAGTACCTGTCCTGGATTTCACGGCCCAATTTGTGTCTGTTTTCAGGATTTGTGTTTGATTTGCTTTCCAAGGGCATCTCAATTCCCTTCTTGTCGAATACCTTGATTACAACTCCAAAGAAATTGTGTGCACGGCCAAATCCAACATATGGCACGGACTGGTAGAGCAATTCCTTTACCTCTTCAGGAGTTACGTATTCATTAACGGCTGAAAGCAATATCTTTTTGAATGCCTTTGGTGACTGGCAGGCTATCAGTGATGCCAATGTAACCAGAACAGCCTCCTTTTCAGACAATGTTGAGTATTCATACACTTCATCAAATGCGAAGTTTTTAAATATCTCATGAAATTCAGGGTCATTTTTCTGGATTCTTGCGAAATTGTCAAATAATTTATTCATAGGATTATTATGAAAACAGATTTATAAAAAATTTGAAGATGAGACGCAAAATTTTTTAACTAATTTTTATTTTTAGAAAAAATTTTGTTTGTTTATTATTTTTTAGTTATTTTTCATGTTTATTTCATTA
>ONSJ01000024.1 GCA_900320515.1 uncultured Methanobrevibacter sp.
CTAAGAAGTGTTTAAATTAAACATACAATGTTATAAAATATTTTATATCATAAAGACTATATATTTTATTATGGTAAAAGACAATGATGAACTTTTGAAATTAACTTCATATGTTCAAATTTCAAAATACCGAGAAAAAACATTAAAATCAATTGGTGATGATGTTAAAATACCAACAAACATTGCTAAAGATAGTGGGATTAGAACTAATCATATTTCAAAAGTTCTAAGCGAATTAAAAAGCAAAGAAATTGTTGAATGTATTAACGAAGAAGCCCGTAAAGGAAGATTATACAGATTGACCGATACCGGCAAAGACGTTTTAGAAACTATTAAAGAGAAAGAAGAAAAAGAAGAGTAATTAATCTAATTCTATACCTTCTTTTATACTTTCTAATTCACTTATTATATCTCCATTGTTTGAAACTTCTTTTAAGACATCGTATAACATTTTTAACAAAAGAGTATTTTTTATATCTAATGGATAACTATCTGTTGTTTCTTTAAAAATTGACTCATATGTGGGTTGAACCAAATCTTTTCTGTACTGTAGCTTTATTTCATTTCTAAGCTCTTCATCAATATATTTTTCCAAATAGATTATTATCTCATTAGCAAATGAATTGCCTAATTTTATCATAACATCAAGCGATTCCTCATCAAATCCATAATTTTCAACCAAAGCATTGAAAGATCCGTAATTTTGATATCCGTATGGAATGAACCTTCCCTCAACAGTGTGTGCACAGTACTCATTCATGATTTTGAATTCCGGAAGGGTTAAAAAATGCCAAACAAAACTTTGAAGAGTGGAAGAAGATTTGACCTTAAAAATATAACATAATAAGCTTTCAACAATTTCAAATAAGAAAAAATGACCTAATTCATGAATTAATGTGGCAATCTGAACTGAATCCTCCAACCTATCATCATAATAAATTCCATTGCCTACAAATATAAAACCCCTCTCATATCCCCGTGATTTAGGCTTGCACTCAGTGAAAATGCCTGCCAGATTTAATATCTTATTTTTTATAGTATCCCCCCAAACGTCAAAGTAATCAGCCCTGACAAATATATTGGATAAAATCTGATTATACTGTTCACCGGAAATATTGGCATTCAATAACATGTTCTGGTTGAATTCGGAAAACAGAGTATCAAAATCCTCAATACTGATGGGATTGATTTGGCTTTTGCATCCAACACAATATGTAGCTGAATCAGGATTGTTTTTGCCGCAGAATGGACAAATATGCTCCAATATTAATTTATTGCCGCAATGGGTGCAATAATTATTTTCCTTAAGATTCAAAGTTCCGCAAATATCACAGGTTCTCATGGCCATACCTACCTAAACATATCCTTAAGACTTCTAACCGTTGAATTAATTGAAATTTTTTGATTAATTCTTCTTCGAATATTTTTACCGCAATTTGAACAAAATTCCGCATCCCATGTCAAGATTTCTCCGCATGAGCAAACCAATCTTGTTTTTACATTTCTCTGAGGATTTAATGGCCTTTCACAGTTTTCACAGAATTTCAGATGTTTAGGATTTCTATGTCCACATATGCAGACTATTTTTGTATCCAGTTTTTTTAGATTATTGCCGCATTCAATGCAGAAATCGGACGTGATTTCATTTAGGGTGGAACAAGTGCATAAAATTGCAATTTCGCCTAAATTGCCGTAATTGACTAAAGGACGTCCACAGTTGCGGCAAAACTGTGAGAATTTTTCATTTTCTTCACCGCAAAAGCAGAATATTGAATCATTGAATTCGAGATTAAAATTGCTGTAGTTATCATCAGGCCTGATTTCATCGGCTTTCAATTGTTTGCCGCACATTTCACAGAAAATGTTTTCATTTGAGTTGACTGCCCCGCATTCACACAAAACATTGCCCACGGAAAACTTTGGCTTGGCATTCCTTTTGAAAATTTTTGAAAACCTGCTCTGTGACCGTTTGGCTCCACACATATAGCAATATTCGTTATTTATATCGTTTAAGTAACCGCAGGAGCATATCTCATATTTGAAATCATTTTTAGTGATGATATATGGTGAAAAGTCTATTTGAAAATTAAAAAATCCGATATTGTGTATTGGAGGGGTTAAAACAGGAACTGCATTATTCGCGTCAAAACCTGTTTTATGTCCGCAACCTATACAGTAAGGTTCATTTGGCAGTATTCTATGACCGCATATTCTACAATAGTTCATTGATGCCATTTCTATCCTTTTCTAGATAATGATTGTATTTCCTCTACAACCTTATATAATACCTCTTGACCAAGGCCCTCAATGTATTTGATGGATCCTGCACATTCGTGACCTCCACCGTCCACACCGGCTTGAGGTACATTTTCTATCATTTTTGCAACAATTTCATTTACGTTAAATCCATATAATTCATTTACCGCATCAGTTGCTCTAAATACGCCAAAATCAGGACCATGGCCCAATGTCACTATCGGCTTGTCTTCACCGATTTCCTTTATGACATGGTCATGTACAAATCCACAGGTTTTACCCGGCGCAGGGAACGTGAATTTGTGTGCGAACTTTTCAACATCTAGCAGATTAAAGTAAATTCCATTTTCAAGTTGAGTCCTTTTAATGTTTGGAAGGGCAGCCCTAAGCTGGGTATCGATCCTTTTTTGATATTCATTATAGAGAGCATCTATCATTTTTCTGTGCTTGTCCAGATTGTCAACCGCAAGAATGGTATCCATTATTCCCCTTCCATTCATGAATCTTAAAAAGTATGCCTCAAAATCAACACATTCGGCAACCTTTGAAAGATGTTCCTGGCTGAATCCCTTCTGGGCAGCAAGCTTAAGGTATTGATAAGTCTCACCGCATTCCGCACGGTCTCCCAATGATGCAATTGCAGGCAGATGCTTGATTAAATCTTCAACATCAGGATTTATTATATGTGCCACCTCTGTTGCAAGACATCCTGCGGTCAGCTGTGAATCTCCGCCGACAAGGTATGGATTTACATGTGTGTCAACATATTCGTCCACCGCAACTGTTGCACCGAAGATTTCGCCATCCCTTTCATCTTTTGTGAGCAATTCGCCAGGAGAATGGTGGTCTATTACAACGACTTCAATGTCATATATTTTCGCCTGCATCAGTGCCACGATGTCCTCTTCTGTTGAACCGTTGTCCAGCAAAACGATTAAAGGCAGCTTTTGGCCATGCCTTTCCTGGTCTTCAAGGGCAAATGACAAATCCTTTACAACATCTTCAAGCTCATAAAACGGCGCTTTGCTCGGTGACCTTTTAAAGTAATAGTATTCCGCATCATTGCTTGGATTTGATTCCTGTATCAATGGCACAATGGCCTTTTCCATTGCAACACCTGAAACGATACCGTCTGCATCATTGTGGTGTCTGAGAAGTATTGTCCTTCCATCAAGTATTGCCCTTCTGATTCTTTGAGCTGCCTCATACATCTTAGGTCTGAGCCTGTTTAAAACATCACTTTTGACAAAGAAATCAACCTCTTGTGGCTGAGCTTTGCGATTTAATGCATCGTCAATTAATTTATGTAGCTGGCGTGTGCTTTCTTCATCAAGTTTTATCATTGAAGATGACTCGATTTGTGTCTTTCCACCATGTTCGTTAACTTCACCGATTACCTGAACAGCATCATTCAGCTCAATTTCCGGATATGATCTTTCGCCTGCCTTATCAAAGGCGGCAATTTCAGTGGTTCCGGTCTCATCGCTGATGATGAATATTGTTGGGCCGGAAGTCTGCTGAATCTGCTGGACTTGACCGTCAATCCTGACAATCTTGCCTTTACTTTCATCCAATTCTGAAATAAGAGTTCTTGGAATTGACTTTGTGAGTCTTTTAAGATTATATGACTCAACATAAGCCGGTGCAAAATCGATCTTGCCTTCCCTTGATTTGATTGAAGTTACAAATACGATTATCTCTTCACCAACATTATATTCAGATACATCTCCCCTCATGAGTCCCCAGACATTATTGTTTAGGGATATGAAAGCACCATACCTTTCTATCCTTGTGATTTTTCCTTTGTATAGCTTATCCCTGTCAATATCCTTCATATTACATATTGAATCCAGGACATATACGTCACGGACCTCTTTTCTTTTAGCTTCAAATTCATCGTGCTTCATTTTCTCAGCCTTTCTTTTTTCACCGCATTCGTGGCATAAATCATATTTTTCATCAAGTATCTTTCCACAGTCACGACATACATTTATTTGACCGGTTCCATGACAATGAGGGCATTCCTCGTAAACTTCAACTTGCCCTTTTCCATTGCATGCTTCACATGGAATATCCTCTTCTCCCCCTAGGTCAAATTTATCACGTGCTTTGCTGTTTACTCCTTTAAAATGACTTCCTATATCAAAAACATCATCTTCATAACCTGTTCCACCACAGGCATCGCATTCCTTATAGTCCACTACAACTGAACCTATTCCCTTACATTTCGGACATTTTGTTTTCATTTAAACACCTGCCTAACTAAATAAATTTGAATTATTCTGGACGATTTCATTTCTTTCATTCTGATACTTCAATGCATCATACATTATCTCGTTTGCATCTGTTCCATAAGAGGATCCGGTATAATTTTCATACATCTCCAGATAGTATATGGAATCCTTCAAATTATCAACAGCCTTCAACTTGAGTTCCAATTCTTTGATGGTTGTGTCAATGTAGTCTTTGTGAACTTCCTTCAAGTCCTTTTTGTATTTGTCTTTGATATTTTGCAGACCATGCAAACTATTATTATAACTGTCTCCTGCGGATATCGCTTTTTGCCTTGATTGGTCATAATTTTGATTATTCAATAATTCAACGGACTCATTGTAATCCCTGTCGCCATGAACAATGCTGTCACTAATCTTAGGCATTGATTCGTTAATGGTATCCATTGAGCTATCGATATAAACAACAGCCACAGATATTAAAAGTAAAACTACAATAAAAATTATTAATTTGATATAACTAGACACATTATAAGGTATATAAAAAGAAGTAATTAAAATTTTTCATAAAAAAAAATAAGGAAAGTTTAAAAAATATTTTTTTAAACTTATTCGCTGGACCAAAGTCCGTGCAAGTTACAGAATGCTAAGGCTTTAACATCATCTGTTGAGTTTACAGTGAATGTTGCTTCTGCAACGTCACCAGGTTTGAAGCATTTTCCGTATTGTTCTGCACCAGCTTCAACAACTAAAAATTGGATGTAGTGATCATCATCCATTGGGTGAGCGGCTTCGCCGACTTTTACGGTCACTTTGTCACCATCGATTTCAACTACAGGTTTGTGTTTAGGAGCTTTTTCCCCTTCGGTTTGTACAGGGATTGCGAGCATGTGTGTGTCACATGTGTCTCCGTCATCTTCAACTAAAACTTGGATAATACTTCCACAGTCGTCACATTTTAATATTTTTGCCATAATAAAACATCTCCTTATTTGAGTTAAAGATAATTTATTTATCAAAGTATATATTATTATTGATTGTTTTCTTTATAGTTTTCAATTGCTGCCTGAAGACCGTCTGCAGCAAGGTTTGAACAGTGCATCTTAATAGGTGGAAGACCGTCCAACTCATCGGCAACATCATTTCTTGATATCTTTAAAGCTTCATCAACGGTTTTGCCAACGGCAATCTCGGTTATCATACTGCTGGTTGCAATTGCAGCTCCGCATCCAAATGTCTGGAAGGAAATATCTTCGATGACTTCATCATCATTGACCTTAATGTATATTGTCATCAAATCCCCACAGGTCGGGTTTCCTACAGTTCCAACACCATTTGCATCTTCCATTTTTCTGCAGTTTCTAGGGTTTGCAAAGTGATCCATTACCTTTTCTGAATAATCCATTATTAACACCTCTTACAAGTATCGCTATGCTTTTTACACATTATATCATCATAATCAAGTTCCTGATTCCATAACGGTGACATTTGTCTTAATCTTTTGACGGCTTCCGCAACAGTATCCACGAATTCATCCACATCGAAAGTGTCGCTTTCAGGCGCCAGTGAAATTCTCAGTGACCCATGAACATCAACAGGATCCAATCCCAATGCGGTTAGCACCGGTGATGCCTCAAGGGTATTTGATGAACATGCTGAACCGGTTGAAGCCTGATATCCTTTAGCATCCAATAGAAGAATCAATGATTCACCTTCAATGGCTTTAAATCTGAAACTTACAAGGTTTGGCAATCTGGTATCCCTGTCACCGTTCAGGTATGCTTCCGGAATGGTGGTTAAAACCTTTTCAATGAGCTCATCACGAATTGAAGACAATTTTTTATAATGTTCATCCAATTTGTTTGCGGCTATTTCGCAGGCCTTTCCGAATCCGACAATTCCAGGCACGTTTTCTGTACCTGACCTGATGCCTTTCTCCTGGCCTCCACCATGTATGAGCGGGACAACACGAGTTCCTTTCTTGATGTATATTGCTCCAACACCTTTCGGACCGTTGATTTTGTGAGAAGATAATGAAAGCAAATCAACATTCAATTTCTCAACATCCACCTCAATTTTTCCGAAGCTTTGAACAGCATCAGTGTGGAATTTGATTCCCTTTTCACGAGCAATCTTACCTATTTCCTCAATAGGCTGAATTGTACCTAGCTCGTTGTTGGCATGCATTACGGTTATCAAAATGGTTTCATCAGTGATTGCCTCTTTCAAATCATCTATTTCTATGATACCGTTTTCATTGACTGGAAGGTAAGTTACCTTAAAGTCAAGGGATTCCAAAAATCCTAAGGTATTTTTTACAGCCGGATGCTCAATATTGGTGGTAATTATATGTTTACCTTTTTTTGCCAATTTAAAAGCGATTCCCTTGATTGCAAGGTTATCGGATTCAGATCCTCCACTTGTAAAAATTATTTCTTCAGGTTTTGCATTGATTGCATCAGCCACTCTTTGACGGGCCAAATCCAATGCCTTTTTTGATTCACGACCGATTTTATAAAGAGTTGAAGGGTTTCCGAACTCTTCAATAAAATACGGTTTCATTTCTTCAAAAACTTCCTCACTGACTTGTGTGGTTGCTGAGTTATCCAAATACATTTCATTATCTCCCAATTGTCTTTTTTTATATGTAAAATTTTATAATATAAATAGTTTAAGTGAGTAAAGGGTTACTTTACTCAGATACTGTCAAGTGCTTGACTTAAATCAGCTATCAAATCATCAACATCTTCAAGACCGATGGAAAGTCTGATGAAGTCAGGTGTTACGCCTGTTGCTTCCTGCTCTTCTGGTGTCAGCTGTTGATGTGTTGTACTTGCCGGGTGGATTGCAAGACTTTTTGCGTCTCCGATGTTTGCAAGTATTGAGAACAATTCAAGTTTTTCAATCACTTTTCTTCCGGCTTCCTCTCCGCCTTCAACACCGAAACCTAAGATACCTGCAAAGTTGTCCTTCAAGTATTTCTTGTTGATTTCATAGGTTGGATGTGATTCAAGTCCAGGATAGTTTACCCATTTGACTTTAGGGTGAGCTTCCAGGAATTTTGCCACTTTCAATGCATTTTCAGAGTGTCTTTTTACCCTTACATCCAGGCTTTCCAATCCTTGAAGGAACAGGAAACTGTGAACAGGTGCCAAGGTTGCTCCAAGGTCCCTTAAGAGTCTTGCCCTTATCCTTACGGTAAATGCAAGGTTTCCGAGTTCAGGAACATCACCGAATGCATCCCAGAATACCAATCCGTGGTAACTTGGATCTGGTTTTGTGAAGTTTGCGAACTTGCCGTTTCCCCAGTTGAACTTACCGGAATCGACAATGTATCCTCCAACTGCAGTACCGTGTCCTCCCACATATTTGGTTGCTGATGCTGCAATTACGTCAGCTCCATGTTCCAAAGGCCTTACAAGTCCTACACCAACAGTGTTGTCAACTATCAATGGAATGTCATGTGAGTGTGCGATTTCAGCCAATGCTTCAAAGTCAGGCACATCCAATTTTGGGTTTCCGACTGATTCGACATAAATCGCTTTTGTCTTTTCATCGATTGCCGCTTCAAAAGCTTCGAGGTCCTGTGAGTCGACAAACTTGACGTTCCTTGCGAGATCCTTGAAGGTGTAGTTGAACAGCTGGTAAGTTCCACCATAAAGGTTGTCCGCTGATACGATGTTGTCTCCAGGTTCAGTTACGTTTAGGATTGCATATGAAATTGCTGCAAGACCACTTGATGTTGAAATACCTGAGTTACCGCCTTCGATAGCAGCAATTCTTGCTTCAAATACATCACTGGTAGGGTTAGTTAATCTGGAGTAAATCTGTCCAAATTCTTGAAGGGCGAATCTTCTTGCAGCCTCATCTGAGTCTTTAAATACATATGAAGTTGTCTGATAAATCGGAACTGCCTGTGCCCCGGTTGCGGGGTCTGGAGTTTGTCCTGCACGTACACCTAAAGTTGCTAATCCATAATTTTTATTTGTCATTTATTATCACCTTTATTTTTGAATTTCAGTAAAATATATCACGTGTTATATTCACTATATAACAATAGTTATTTTTTATATATAAATGTTTTGGTAAACCTAAAAAAAGTAGAATAGTTAAGTATAACTTATGTTATACAAAAATAACATCTGTTATTTTTAGTATATAAATATTGTTATATTTTTTGAAATAGAGTCGGTGAAAATAATTGAAAATAATGAGGAAAAAATTAATTACATATTAACTTCAACGTAATATTATCATGAATCCCCTACACTTTTTTACATTAGGATTTTTCCAGGAATATCTATTTATAGGAATAATTTTAGGAATTTTAATTGGATCATATTCCTTTTTTAGAGTAAAATATGCTTTCAATGAAAATAGATTATCAAAAAATAAACAAATCATAATTAGCAGCATAATTGCAATTTTATCCTTCCTATTTTACCTAAACATATGGTCATTAGCAGCAATATTGACATTTTACTTGTTTATTTCATCTTTAACCGCAGATTCAATAAGACTTATCCAAAAATATCTGCTTAAAGAAAAACACCTGAATTTCATCACAAAAATCTATAAAAACGGATTGTTGGCCGCAATCATCTTTGCAGTCATTATCATCGGCAGCGTTTATGGAATGAACCATATTGAACTAACCGAATATAATTTAACCACCGATAAAATTGACAATGAATCCTATTCCATTCTTTTCGTTAGTGATGTTCATTATGGAACCATACAGGACACTCAATTAGTAAAAGACAGCATTTTAAAAATGAACAAACTGAAACCAGACATCATTGTTTTAGGTGGAGACATTGTTGATGAGAGAACGACCAAAGAAGAGATGCAAGAGATATTTGAGGAATTCGGAAAACTTAACTCCACATATGGAACATATTACATCTTTGGAAATCATGACAGACAACCCTACTCAACTGATTATGAAAATGGAAACAGGACATTCACTGACAGTGACCTAAATCAATCTATTGAAGAAAACGGAATTAAAATATTGAATGATGATAAGATCACCATCAATAATGATATTGTTTTGGTTGGAAGAAGTGATGCTGCATGGGAAGATTCAGTCAATAGAATTGATGTTGATGAAATTCTTAATGAAAGTGACTTGTCCAAATATCTCATTGTATTGGACCACCAAGCTGTTGAAGATGAAGAAAACGCCAAAGAAGATATTGATTTGCAGCTTTCTGGCCATACACATGGCGGACAGATGTTTCCTTATGGAATGATGTACGATTTAACCGGTCGTTTAAACTATGGAGAGTATGAATTTGGAGATATGAAACAAATCATATCATCAGGTTTAACAGGATGGGGATGGCCTATGAGAAATGAGGCAAAATGCGAATATGTGCTAATTAATATCAATTAGGCATTTCACATAAATGTTAAAAATAGTTTACATCATATTTTGAAAAAAAAGGAGAAAAATTCTCCTTAATCGTTAATTTCATAGCCTAAAGCCTGCAGGTTATCACGGATTTTATCAGACAAATCATATTGCTTGTTGGCTCTTAGCTCTGATCTCACTTCAGAAATCAGGTTAAGCAAGTCATCAGATCCTGCATTTACATCCTGAAGCTCAAAGCTGACTCCCAAAATGTGGGAAGCATCATCCAGGAACGCCTTAATGGCAATCTTATCGGACTCACTGAATCCATCCAAATCGTTTTTGGTATCGTTGATTAAACCAAATATTGCAGCAATGGCCTTTGGAGTGTTGAAATCATCATCCATGCTGGCGAAGAACTCATCTTTGTGAGGAGCTAATACGTCACATTCAAAGTCCTCATCGCCCACTTCAACATCCAATTGTTCATAGTATTTTCTGATTCTATCCAGACTCCTTTCGGACTGGTGAAGTGAATCTTTTGAAAAGTCAATAGGACTTCTGTAATGGGTTGACAATACAAAGAACCTGAAGGTATCCGGTTCATAGCTTTCAAGCAATTCACGGATTGTAATGAAGTTGTGTAAAGACTTGGACATCTTTTCTCCATTAACATTCAAGAATCCTGTGTGCAACCAGTATCTTACCATTGGAGATTTTCCTGAAACCGCTTCCATTTGTGTGATTTCAGCTTCGTGGTGAGGGAATATTAAATCTAAACCTCCACCGTGGACATCATACTGTTCTCCAAAGTAGAATTCAGTGATTGCAGTGTCTTCAATGTGCCATCCAGGCCTTCCGTCTCCCCATGGAGATGGCCAGGTAGGTTCATCGACGCCTTCACGTTTTTTCCATAAAGCGAAATCCTGATGATTTTTCTTGGTGGTTTCCGCTATTTCACGGTGGGATTCCAGCTCTTCAACGTTCCTGTTGGAGAGTTTACCAAACTCATCAAATGTATCGATTTCAAAATAGACTCCATCTTCGGTTTCATATGCAAAGCCCTTGTCAATCAGCCTTTGAATCTGGTCAAGGATTTCAGGCATGTGATCGGTTGCCCTTGCAAAAAGGTTTACGCCATTGACGTTAAGTTTTGCCATGTCTTCACGGTATCTTTTCTCAAATTTACGTGCCAAAACATCTGATGGAATTCCGCTTTCCTTTGAGCGGTTGATAATCTTGTCGTCAATATCAGTTACATTTTGAATGTAGAATACCGCATATCCCTTGAACTCCAGATATCTTTTTATTGTATCAAAGGAAATGTAGGTTCTTCCATGCCCAATATGAGCATCATCATAAACAGTAGGGCCACATACAAATAAGTTAACCCTATTATCATTAATTGTTTTAAAATCCTCTTTACTACGAGTTAAAGTTGAATAAATTTCCATAAGAATAAACCTCGAAAAAAAGTAATTAAAAAGGCAAGTGAGGGACTTGAACCCCCGTATTATGGTCTGCAGCCACACACCTAGCCACTCGGTAAACTTGCCACTAACTAAAAAAGTATAATAAAATATTGGTAACTAATAGTTTAAATACTTTACTATATTTTCCAATATTTCACTATTCCACTTCGGAACCAATACAAGATTGACAGTCTTCACCGAGTTCAGATTTATCAATATTGAGTTGGGCCAAAACGTCAACAGTCTTGACATTTTTGCAAATCTTACATGTTCTTGGTATCAAATCTGCTTTTGTGGCTTCGCCTTCGGACAATTGGCGAGCAAATTCATGAATCATTGCCCTTACATCATCATCAAGCTTAATGCCGCTTCCACGTTTATCCGTGATGTACTGAGATACTGCAGGTTGGGTAATGTCCATAAGTTCTGAAACATCTTTCTGTTTCATTCCTAAGTTTAATAGCTCTTTTGCCAGTTCTGATCTGATTGCAGGAATTACATACCATACAACAATTTCACAGGGTGGTTTCATATTAATCGCCATCTTTTTTAAATAAATCTTCTAATTCTTCTTGTTCATCTCTAATGTCTTCAGTCAAACAAATCTCATGCTTTTCAAATAAAATTTCGAAACGCTTATCGTTATCCTGAAGATGCTTTTCGATTACTCTAATTGCATCGGCAACAGGGTCTGGAAGCTTGCCATGGTCCAAGTCAACCTCTTTATGACGCACACCTCTGCGTTTGACAATTCTTCCGGGAACACCAACACAGGTTGATTGGGAAGGAACATCCTTTAAAACTACTGCACCGGTACCTATTTTGGAATATTCTCCAATGGTAATGTTTCCCATTACCTTTGCACCGGCTCCGACAATCACTCCCCTTTCAACTGTTGGGTGCCTTTTGGTTTTTTCCGTACTTGTTCCACCAAGAATCACTCCCTGATATAACAGCACATCATCGCCAACAATAGCGGTTTCGCCGACTACAACACCCATACCATGATCAATAAATACTCGTTTACCGAATGTTGCACCAGGGTGAATTTCAATGCCCGTAAGGAACCTTGCCAAGTTGGAGTTCATACGAGCCAAAAGCTTGAAAGAATGAATCCAAAGCCAATGACTGACCCTATGCATTAACAGGGCCCAAAATCCAGGATAACATAGAAAAATCTCTAATGTTGACCTGGCGGCGGGATCCTTATCCTTAATGGCTTTAATTTCAGCCCTCAAATTATCAAACATTGATAAACCTCATAATATGTTATACTTAAATTATATAACATATGGTATATATACTTATTCTTATTCAAATAACCAGTCAACAGAGAGATATCTCTCACCATTATCAGGTAAGATGGCTATTATTCTTTTACCTTTATTTTCTTCTTTTTTAGCTAAATCTAAAGCAGCCCAAGTTGCAGCTCCAGAAGATATACCGGAAAATATACCTTCCTTCTTAGCGAGTGCAAGCAAGGTGTTTCCAGCATCCTCATTTGCAACAGGAATTATTTCATCGATTACATCGGCATCATATATTGATGGAACAAATCCTGCACCGATACCTTGGATTTTATGAGGTCCTTTTTCACCTTTTCCTAATGTCTGTGAGTCTTTTGGCTCGACTGCAACGATTTTTACACCAGGAACCTCCTCTTTCAATACCTTACCGATTCCGGTGATTGTTCCTCCGGTACCTACACCGCCAATAACGATGTCAACTTTGCCTTCTGTATCCCTTAGGATTTCCTGAGCGGTGGTTTCTGCATGGATTTTAACGTTTGCAGGATTGTCAAACTGACCTAAGATGATTGAATCAGGAGTTTCCTCATTGAGCTCATTTGCCTTTGCAATGGCTCCGCCCATTCCGTCAGCACCAGGAGTCAATACCAATTCTGCCCCTAAAACGCTTAGGAATTTTCTTCTTTCAATGGACATGGTTTCCGGCATGGTCAAAATCAATTTGTAGCCTTTGGCAGCTGCTGCAAAAGCAAGACCTATACCAGTGTTACCGCTGGTTGGCTCGATGATTGTTGATCCTTGCTTGAGAAGACCCTTTTCTTCCGCATCTTCAATCATTGCAACCGCTACCCTGTCCTTTACGCTTCCGGTTGGGTTGAATGATTCAATTTTTACGTCAACTTCTGCTTCTAATTCTTCAGTCAAATTGTTTAACTTTACGATTGGAGTGTTTCCAATAGCATCGGTTATGCTATCGAGCACTCCTCTTTTCAATTTTGGAATATTTGCCATAATTTTTTCTCCTATTTATTTATTTTATTTTAGGGCATATTAAAGGGGTTACATTAAAAGTCATATAACATTTGTTATAATAACTATTGTTATATAACATTGTTTTACTTAATAAATGTTTTGGTATGACTAAAAATTAGTTAAATATTTTCCTTGAAATAATCGCAGATATCAGTGCATGGACAAATCTCACACTGAGGACCTATAGGTTTACAGATGTTCTGGCCAAACTGGACCATCAAATCATTCAGTTTAATCCATAACTCCTCAGGAGCAATCTTGCACAATTCAACTTCAGTTTCTTCCGGATCTTTAGTGTCAACAAGCCCCAGACGATTGGAAATTCTGTGAACATGAGTATCAACCGGAATTGCCGGAAGCTCAAAGGCAAATACCATGACACAATTTGCGGTTTTTCGGCCAACTCCCGGAAGCTTGACCATTTCCTCGACTGTATCCGGAACCTCACCGCCGTATTGATCTATCAGAATCTGTGAAACTTCCTGAATTCTGCCTGCCTTGACATTGTAAAAACCGGCAGGTCTGATTAGCTCCTTAACATCATCAATCGGAGCATCAACGACAGCATAAATGTCAGGATATTTGGCAAACAGATTATTGGTGGCCTGGTCTGTATTTTCATCCCTTGTCCTTTGGGACAATATTGTTCTAATCAAAACCTTGTATGGGTCATGATCAAGGAAAGTCCTTATCTCAAAAACACCCTCCAGCTCTTCAATCAACTTGATTACACGTTCTTCCTTATTCATTTTATTAACTCCAGTTCAAATCCAAGTTCCGCCATCGCTTCAATGAAATTAGGGAAAGACACATCAAATACCTCACCATTTGTAATTTCAATGTCATGCTTAAGGCCAATCAGTGAAAATGCCATCGCCAACCGGTGGTCTCCATGCGAATCGACAACCCCTGAGGTTACACCACCCGTTATGCTCATACCATCTTCCCGTTCAGTCAACTTGCAGCCGAGTTTCTCCAATTCCCTGCAGGTCGTATCTATCCTGTCGGTTTCCTTAACCCTTGCATGGGCAACACCTGTAATGTTGGTTGTGCCTTCAGCCATTGCAGCCAGCACTGCAACTGTAATGAGCAAATCAGGAGCATTTGACAAATCAACATCAATCGCCTTCAGATTTCCTTCAGAAGCGATTTCGACATAATCCTCACCACGGATGATTGTAGCGCCCATATTCTGCAGAATATCCAAAATGTACTTGTCACCCTGCTTGGAATCCCTGAACAGGTTTTTAATCTTGGCTTTTCCGCCGTTAATTGCAATCAATGCCAGCAGATAGGACGCTGAAGAATAGTCCCCCTCAACAATATAATCGCAGGCAACATAATTCTGCTTCCTTACAAGAAACTCATCAATTCTGCAGCCCTGATGCTCCTTATCGCAGCCTTCATGCTTTAAATAATAACCTTTTAGAGTTTTGACACCAAATTTCCTCATGATATCCAATGTCATATTAACATAAGGTCTTGATTTGAATTCAGGGAGCACATACAATCTTACACCCTTTTTAGACAATGGAGATGAAATCAGTATTGATGAAATGAACTGTGAACTGACATTTCCCATGATATTGGTCTCACCACCAGCATATCCCGGCTTGATTAAAATCGGCGCCTTTTCATTATCTTTTAAAGAACAAGCTTCAACTCCCAACGGCACCAATGCATCCATAAGAAGACCCATAGGACGGGTTTGAAGGGAATCATCACCGGTTAAAACAACCTCATTATCGCTTAAGGCTGAAACGGATGTCATTAATCTTAAGGTAGTTCCAGAATTTGCTAAATCAATTGGTTCAGTAGAAGAATTATGTAATTTACCTCCAGTCCCAATGACTTCCAAATAATCATCAGTTCTGGTTATTTTAGCACCTAACGCATCACATACTCTAATTGAGGATAATGTATCTTCTGAATATAGCATATCATACAATTTAGAAGTTCCTTTAGCCAATGAAGCTAAAATCACTGCTCTGTGTGAATAACTTTTGGATGGTGGTGCCTTAACTACCCCACCAATTTCTGAAATATTTTTTAACTTAAGAATCATTGTATCACTAATTATTTTTAATTTAAATTTATAATATAGTTAACTATGAAAGAAATAGAAAAGATGCAATCCGGACTTGAATACTGTTATGACGATGAGGAAATATCCCTAATGAAATTGAATGCAATCGAAAATGCCAACATTTTTAATTCTCTTGCAGAAGACGATTTGGACAAGCAGCATGAAGTGCTAACCGAAATTTTGGGTTCGGTAGGTGAAAAAGTGTGGATTGCAAAGCGATTTTGTTTCGACAATGGCAAAAACATTTTCATTGGCAACAATTTTACTGGAAACTTCAATTTGACAATACTTGACATCAAAGAAGTGTACATTGGAGATAATGTAATGATTGGTCCAAACACTACAATAACAACCGTTGGCCATCCATTATCCCCCAAAAAAAGACGTGAACATTTGGGACAGGCATCTGAAATCAGAATTGGCAATGATGTATGGTTAGGAGCCAACGTGACAATTCTTCCTGGTGTAAGCATCGGCGACAATGTGGTTGTTGGTGCCGGTGCAGTGGTTACTAAAGACATCCCTGACAATTCCCTGGCACTCGGAGTTCCCGCAAGGGTTATTAAAAAAATTGAAAATGATATTGATCAAGCTCAAAAATAGAATCAAAAAAAAGAAATGTATAGCTTAAAAAATTAAGCTATATCAGAATATAATAATCCAATAGCCCTTTGAGCAAAGATTACTAAATATGGAGTTATTATAATTGAAAGAATTGCTAAAAACGGTATGATTGATAAAATCATATTAATAACAGCAACAACTATAATAATCAATAAGACAACAATTATTACTTTGCCTATTCCAATTCTTCTTAGGTCTTTGGCTGCTTCCATAACGTTTAAAGCTTCACCTAGACTACCGGTATTTGCCAATCTTGCTTGAGCCATAGTTTGGAAGAATGAAAAGATTACAAATACGATTACGCCAATAGCAACGGTGGTAGCTAAAGAAATCGCCAAATTGATAAGTGCCTGAGATATCGCACCAGACATAAAACTGGTAGAATATCCTAGATATGAACCTTCTGCCTGCAGCATAATTCCTTGTGCAACAATCATGAAATTACCGAAAACATTTGTAAGATATGCCACGACAAAAACAATGAAAGCAGGAATAATAAAGTAAACGATTGAAACAACGAAATTATTGAAACCATTGATGAAATTATCCCACCATACAAATCCAGGAACTTTATCATCCTGATCAATTCCGGATTTGATAATGGAGATTAAATAACCTGACATTATCCATCCAATTATCATTGAAACAATGCAAGCCATTCCTCCCCACATGAAACATTCAGGGACAATGAATCCTCCAATATATAATACAAATCCTCCAAAAGCAAATGCACTTGCCACTACTGACAGTACAATAAAGATTAATAAGTTTTTTAGATCTTTTGATGGAAATACAAAAGCATCTTTAA
The DNA here is from genome assembly GCA_900320515.1 of uncultured Methanobrevibacter sp. GTDB lineage: Archaea > Methanobacteriota > Methanobacteria > Methanobacteriales > Methanobacteriaceae > Methanocatella. The sequence continues at coordinate 17,113 of ONSJ01000024.1, forward strand.
TTATTTCCATTACATTCATATTTTATCACCCATTTAACATTTTTATTGATACTCTTTAAAAGAGATATTAATAATTTATTAGAAAAGTAATATTTAATGATTTTGTTTAACTGAAAATAATTTCATTCACATTATAAATATTATAAAACACAAACTTTAATTAACTAATGATTGTTTTATTTGTGTTTGATAGTGCAATATCAAATCGATAAACATTGGTTCTAAAGAATTATTCTCAGAAAAATCATGAAGGTATGACCAATGGACAATAAAAAAATAATTATAATCGGAATAATAATTTTAATAATCATTGCAGCAGGCACCATTTTCATAATGCTTACCTCAGTAACTTATGAAAGAATTGACATAACACCAAACGGAACAACCATAGAGGTCCCCGCCAATCAAACCAAATATAGGGGAAATGTTGAGGGCGCCAAAGTATGGAATTGGAACAAGGGAATCCTGGTTACATACAACAGTCACGATGACAAAAACATTATCAAAGTAAGCGAATACGGTTTCAATAGCCTGAATGATTTGATAAAAAATGGAGAATATCAAAACATTGACGGTTATACATGTTATGTAATAAATGCTGATGAGTTATTGCAAATTAGCATATTTAACGTGATTAAATTAAATTATAATGGGAAATTCTATTGCATCCCGTTGTCTAATGAAACTACTCATGACAATATCATAATATGTTGCAAGGACAGGGACGTGGCAGTTCACATGGCCAAATCAGTACAGTACAAAAATGTATTTCCGAACGATACGGATTTATCCAATACCGTTTCCAGCGTAAAAAACCTGACTGGAGATTTGCAGTCAAAAGTAAATGATTTTACAAACAATACCAATTTAAGCGATGTTAAATCCACAGTGGAGGAAAAAACAGGAATCAACTTGGATGACGCTAAAAACTCAATAGAACAATACACCGAAAAGTTACCCCTATAAATTGATTGAAGATTTTGAAAGGAGGAAATGATTACCATGGAAATAATTAATGAAAAACAAAGCCCCAAAAGAAGTTTGAAAAGAAGTTTAATTGTATTTATTGGAAATGTCCTAGGAATATACTTGATAAGCGTATTGGGATTGGGAGCCGAAGTTAGCCAATTTGACGACATAATATTTTTAGTGCTCTTCATCAGTTTAATTAATTCACTGTTCTGGCCTCTTTTAACAAGAATAGCCATGCCATTTTTAGTTTTAACCTTCGGTGTAGGAGTATTAATATTAAATGGAATTCTTCTTCAGATTTTCGCCCCAATATTTGATATACAAATTAAAGGTGCCGCAATCATTCTTGCCCCTTTGGCTATGGCAGCTGTCACCACCATACTCTCATCATTAATAACAATTAATGACGACAGCTCATATTACCGGTCTGTTTTAAGGGATGCTGAAAAGAAAAGAAAAAGCGAAATTAAGGATTATCCTGGAGTGATAATTGTTGAAATAGATGGGCTTGCCTACGAAGTTCTACGTGAAGCGGTCGAAAGAGGAGAGATGCCCACCATGAAAAAAATGATTGAAAGTGGCGATTACAATCTTAGAATGTGGGAAACTGACCTGTCTTCCCAAACAGGTGCAAGCCAAGCAGGAATCCTTCATGGAAATAATGAAGGAATTGTTGCATTCAGATGGATAGAAAAAAGCAACGGCAATCAGATGATGCAATGTTCAGGAATCACTAAAGTGCCTGAATTGGAACATAGAATTTCAGACGGAAACGGATTGCTTGTTGATAACGGAGCAAGCAGATCAAATTTGTTCTCAGGAGATACCGACAACGTAATATTTACATTCAGTAAGATAATGGACTTCAAAAAATTATACAATAAGGCATGGTATTCCGTATTTTCCAATCCAAGTAATTTTGCACGTATAATTGCCCTGTTTCTTGCAGACATCATACGGGAAATCTGGTCTCAAATCACACATTCAATAAGAAACGTCAGACCGAGAATAAAACGGGGAATAGCATACATTCCAACAAGGGCAGCCACAAACGTATTCATGAGAGAAATCAACACTTCAACATTGATCGGGGACATGATGGTTGGAGATGTTGACGTTGCATACTCAACCTATTTGGGTTATGATGAAATAGCTCACCACTCCGGAGTTAGGGACAGTGATGCATGGATTGCATTAAGGGCAATGGATCAGCAAATCAAGCATTTAACCGATGCAAACAAGTATTGCCCTAGGGACTATCAGTTTGTCATCCAATCAGACCACGGTCAGACAAACGGTGCCACATTTACCCAAAGGTATGGTGAAACATTTGAAGACTTTGTCAAATCATTACTTCCTGAAGACATGACCGTGTTTGCAAAATTGAATTCAGATGAAGACCACTTTGCAGGAACATCTCCATTTTCCAGAGAAAAGAAAAAAATTAAAAAAGAACAAGAAGAAGAGAAGGAATTAAACGACTCTGAAGTCATCGTATTGGCTTCAGGCAATCTTGCAATGATCTATTTGACACAATGGAGCCAAAGATTAACATACGAGGAACTGAACAACTATTTCCCTGAACTGATACCTGGAATCATAAACAATGAATATGTCGGTTTTATTTTAGTTAAATCTCAGGAGCACGGCGATTTGGCTATTGGAAAAAACGGAACATATTACCTTGACAGCGGCGAAATTGAAGGTGAAAACCCTCTTGAAGGATTCGGAGACAATATCGTAAGACATTTGAAAAGAACAAGCTCATTTGAACATACTCCCGACATCCTGGTCAACAGTTTTTATGATGAAAAGGCAGATGAGGTATGCGCTTTTGAAGAATTGGTTGGAAGCCATGGTGGAGCCGGTGGAGACCAATCCAAACCATTCATATTGTACCCTTCAAGTTGGAATGTTAGTGATGATGAAATCATTGGTGCTGAAAACATCTATAAACTATTAAAAGAGAATTTGGCTAAATTAAAAAAATAATACAACAAGATATGAAAAATTTTAGGCATTCTATCTTTAACTATACTAAATTAAAAATTATTAAATAGTGTAAAAAAGAAAAATTAAATATGATAAAAGCGTGATGCTTTTTGAATTTTTATATTTTTCAGTTGAAAAAGCTGAAAATAACAAAATTTGGAGGAAAAAATATGGAATCAAATAAAATATCTGGAATATTATCCCTAATTTTAGGATTAATTTTTATAATTTTCCCTATATTTGGTACTGCAGCATTATCCCTTCTCATTGGAGTAAGCTTAATATTCTTGGGTATAATATTAATCTTAGCTGGATTTACTGCATTTAATATTATTATTGGAATACTGTCGATTATAGTGGGAGTAGTATTTGCATTTAATATTACAGCACTGTCAGTCCTTTTTGCATTACAATTCTATGTCATTGGTATCATATTGATTTTAGCAGGTATTGTTGGACTTATTTCAGATTCACAAATATCAAAAATTGCTTCAGTATTGACTATAATTTTAGGTATAATAGCCATAGCTCTTGGAGGATTTTCAATCGATCAACCGGTTTTCGCAGCAGTCCTTATAGGCGTAGGTTTAATCTTCCAAGGAATAAGATTATATCTGGAATAGAAACTTAAATAAGCAATCTTTTGATTGCTTCTATTTTTCTTTTTTTTTAATTTCATTTGTTTAAGAAAAACCGACTGCACAAAGCAGTTATGCACCAATCTGCCAAATTTATTTATTGGAATTAATTTTAGTTAAGATTCCGCTGAATACTAAAACCAATACCATTATGATGACATATACAATCGCTTCAAATGAATCAACATCTGCAAATAGGTAATATACTCCAATCAACCACATTGCTATTAAAAAGCATGGCAAAACATATTTTATGATAGCTTTCCAAAGGGATCCCACCTTGAATCTGCTGTTTTCATTAATTACAGGTATCAGTGAATCGACATTATATATCCATGCGAAAATGATGCACTGAATCGCAATTAAAAAGAGTATCCCGAATTCGTTCACAAAACCGTCAACAACGCCCACAAGATAACTGCTTATTCCTGTTGTAAACAATAAGGAGAATGCGCATCCTATTATGGAAAGCAGTGTTACGGTTTTCTTACGAGACCAATTCAATTTATCTTCCATTGAGCTTACCATCGGCTCAAATATTGCAACCGCTGAAGTGATTCCTGCAAACAGTATTGCTAAAAACAGTAATGGTGCCAGTATATGTCCCATAATGCCCATAATATTAAAGATCATTGGGAAAACAACAAATATCAGACCGGTGCCTTCGCTGACCAATTGGACCATCGGAGTTCCTGTTGAAAATGACATGAACCCTAAAATTGAGAATATCCCGAAAGCGGTGAAGACCTCAAATGAGGAATTTGCAAAAACAACAAGCAGTACATTGTCATTTATTTTAGAGCCCTCAGGCAAATAGCTGGCATAAGTCAAGGCAATGGCCTGACCCATACTCAATGAGAAAAGAATCTGGGAAAATGCCGCAAGCCAAATATTAATATCGGTCAATTTGCTCCAATCCGGCTGCAGCAATGTTTGTATACCTATGCTGGCTCCAGGAAGTGTCAGAGCATAAATCACTATGCCAATCATAATAATGAAAAGGGCAGGTATTAAAATCTTTGAAATCTTTCCGATTCCCTCATTCAAATCCCTATGGGATATGAACCATACAATAACCCATATTATAAGTGCACCAATTGCTGTAGGAATTATTAAAGAACCTAGATTTGATAAATTGGAACTTCCGCCAACATTTTGCACAAAATATGCCGCCACATCACTTCCCCATGAAAATGTGACACTGGAAGTGAGATAGGTCAGATCCCAACTCAATATCACCATATAGTAAATAAGTACAATGAAAACAAATAGTAATAAAATCCATGAAACGAATTCCAGTTTGGGATTGATTCTTTTCATTACATTCGAAAAGGAATCCTTAAAGCTGTATCCAATACCGTATTCCAATATCAGAAAAGGAATGCCCAATATGGCTATGGCAATCAGATACGGGATGAAGAATGTTCCTCCTCCATTTGAATAGACAACATAACTAAAACGCCATATATTTCCTAATCCAACAGCAGCTCCAATCATTGCAAACAAAAAGGACAACTGCGAATTCCATTGACTTGTATCTCCCATATCATCACCAATAAATACTTTAAAGCTATGCTCACCTTACCACCATAACGAATAGCAGGGATATTGAAAATAACTAAAATTTATTCACTAATTTGATAATTATTGATATATTGATAATTTAATAAATAAATATCTATTTTTTCAAAATCATTGGATAAGAAAAAATTTTAATACATTTAAATAATAATAAAATAAAATATGACAGAAAATAATAAAATAACCGACTTTATTACATATCCAAAAACTTTTGAAAAATATAGGTGGTACAAACCAATACTTGTTTTCATAATAGGTTTAATATTAATGCTTATATTTCAATTGATGCTCCTGGTTGTTTTCGGTGCCATTTATGGCGAAAGTGCTATGGACATAATTACCGGAGGAGGATATGAGGTGTTAAATACCAACTTGGGAGAAATTTTCACAGACTTATCAGTCATTGTCATGATTCCAGCCCTATATATTGCCACTAAAATTGTCAGGGACAGACCATTCTCATCCTATGCATCTTCACGTGGAGGATGGAATTTTAAACTCTATTTAAAGGCTTTGATTATTCCATTCATAGCGCTCATGATTTTTCAAGGAATAGATGTCGCAATTAACGGAGCCGATGGAACCTATCATTTTTCAATACTGTTTTTGATTGCAAGCTTAATTTTAGTGCCTCTTCAATGTACCGCAGAGGAATTTGTATACCGTGGCCTAATCATGCAAACCTTCGGATCATGGTTCAAAATACCAGTTTTAGCAATAGTGCTTCAGGGCATAATATTTTCAGTTTCCCATGGATATAACAGTTTAGGGCTCGTTGAGGTATTTGTTTCAGGCCTTATTTTTGGATTTTTAACATGGAAGACAAATGGTATAGAAGTGAGTTCCGCCATGCATACAGCGAATAATTTTTCCATTTCCTTATTCATCATGTTTGGACTTAGGTCAGCAACTTCCGCACCTCAATTTAATGATGTGGTCCTATCAATCGTTTTCGACATAATACTGTGCGCAATAATGTATTACGTCATCATGAAAACCGATTGGTTTAGTGAAATCAATGAAAACACCCAAAACACATGATTATTCAAATACGAATAATCTATTTTTTCTTTTTTTAAGCACAAATAATTAGGATTAGGTAAAAATAATGGAGATGAGCCATCCATTGTACAAAGAAATTTTTGAACTTCAATCAACTATTTTTAAAACACAACAAGAGGAATCAATTATTCAACCAAAAAAATTAATTAAAGCCCATCTCCATTTATTGATTGTGTAATAACTTACATATATACTTTTAATAAGTTAAAGACAATATTTACTTCAAGAAATAGGATTTTAAAGCGATTACAATATTGTTTTGGAAATGAAATTAGAAGATAAAACATCAACATTTAAATAATTCATATAACAATTTATACACATATACATCCTGTGTGGTGAAACAATGAGTGAAAACATCAAAAAAGATTTAGCTCAAGCAAAAAAGAATTATCAAAGCAAAAAATACGAAGATGCAAAGGATTTATACGAATCCCTTTATATGGACCATCCTGAAGCTTTTACAATTTGGGACAAAAGATTCTACAGTTGGGCACTATATCAGCTTTATGTGAAAAACCCTGAAGATGAAACAGAGTTATTTGAAGCAGTGGATACAATAACACAGCTAGTGCCGCAGGAAGACCTTTCCAAAAAGGATGGAGTCTGCGCATACACCCTATCCATGATGAAGCTTCTTGACCATTTATATAAAAATAACGACTATGAAAACATCCTCATTTGGGCAGACAAGTTAAATCCAGATTATTTGAGTTCAAAGACTTCATCATTCACAACAAGCGATGGAAGAGACGTTAAAATAGCATCAAATAAAGAAAAATACTACAACTGGGTTTCCAAATCCCTCCAGGAAGTGGAAGATTATGACGAATGTTTGGCCGTTTCAAAAGAAGCACTGGAAAAATTGAATAACTTTACCAACAATGGCGATATCTGGTTTAAATGGAGGATTGCCAGGTCATGCAGGGAATTGGGAGAATATGACGAAGCCATCGAATATCTTAAGGACATCTATAAGTTCAAAAAGGACTGGTATATCCAATGGGAAATTGCCGAAAACTATTTCTTTAAAGGTGAAGAGGACAAATCTCTTGAATATGCCGTTTCAGCCGCATTAAGCCATGGAGACAGCGACAAGAAAATCAAATTATATTCACTGCTTGAAGATTTGCTTGAAGAGGACGAACCTGAAATTGCTCTGAAACACTCATACCTTATCTATTCAATAAGACTGCACAATGAATGGAACATTGATGAATCCCTGGAAGAAAAAATCGCAGATGCAGGTTTGGACACTGAAAATACAGAGTATTGGAAAATCGAAAAAGAGCTGAAAGGCTATTGGAAAGATTTGAAATTCAAAACCCAACAGCCAAATTACGGAACAATAAAAAGGATTATGCCTCACGGCAAAACCGGATTTATCAAACGTGATGACGGTGAGGATTTCTTCTTCAACAGATTTGAGTTCAAGGGAGACCCAAACAAATACCGTGAAGGCATTAAAGTATCCTTTTATCTTGAAGAAGGATATGACAAAAAGAAAGATGAAATCAAATTAAATGCAGTAAATATCTATGATATCTAACAACATTTGTTGTTATATATCCCTATTTTTTGACTACATTTGCACAAAGTCTGTATTTTTTAATTTTTTGTTGATTATACTTGCGAATTATTGCTCAAACCCATTTTAATAAGGGTGTTTGATGAAAAAATATCATAAAGTTTAAATATCTATTGAATGAAAATTTTTTAATATATATTAAAATTATGCTCACAACATCAAAAAAAAAACTGAGAAATAACATAAACTCAATTATTTTAAATACAAATTAATTTTAATGAAAAAATAATGGAGAGATTCTTATTAATAAGAAACTGATAATGGGTTTTGCAGTATTATTGATACTATTTGTTTAATAGGCAGTGTAAGTGCTGCAAATGATAACATTACCTCATTAAGTCAAGATAATGATAATGAAATTAGCCAAGAGCAAATTTCAACTGGAAATGATGATTCCAGCTTGAAAGAAATTAAAAACAATGAAAATGCGACATTAAAAGCACCTGTTAGTGGAGGCACTTTTGCTGACATTCAAGAAGCAATATCCTCTGCAGAAAGTGGAGCTACAATAGAACTCGATGGACTTTATAACGGATCAGGAACCGCAATAACAATTGATAAAAACAATATAACAATCATAGGAAATAATGCAATACTGGATGTACAATGCCAATCCAGAATATTCAATATAACCGGAACCGGAGTTACATTGAAAAATATAAAATTCATTAATGGTAATGCTACTGACAGTGGTGGTGCAATCTACTGGTACGGTGCTAACGGGACAATAAACAACTCCAGCTTCGTCAACAACAAAGCAAAACAAAGTGGTGGTGCAATCTACTGGCAAGGAGCAAACGGAACAATAAACAACTCCAGCTTCATAAAACCGACTCTAAAGGAGATATCATTATCAAACTGGGCAAAACTTATATTCCCGGCAAGTACACCGTCAAACTTTCATATAAAGGTGTGACCAGCAAACATGTGATTACTGTTAAGCAGATTCTTAAGAGCAAGAAAGTTGTTAAGATTAAAAAGAATGCAAAAAAAGCAGTTCTTAAAGCTACACTTAAATCCAGTAACGGCAAAGCGATTAAAGGTAAGAAAATAACATTTAAGGTCAAGGGTAAAACCTACAAGGCAAAAACCAATAAGAAAGGTATTCCTGAGATTACTCTTAAAAATAAGGTTATCAAGAAATTCAAGGCAGGAAAAACTTATACAGTCAAAATCACTTACCTGAAAGATACAATTAAAACCAAACTGAAAGTTAAAAAATAAGGAGAGACGTTTTTCTCTCTTTTTTATTTAATTTTAATATTTTCACATCACTTTTTTTAAGGGGTTTGTCAATAAATCCTTAATTTGATAATTTTACTTATTTTTTCTATTTGACTATTAAATTATCCTCTATTTTCTTTTTATTCCTTT